>JBKJSN010000044.1:0-9126 GCA_046595815.1 Mycobacteriales bacterium | reverse complement strand
CTGGTGTCGGTCGAGCCGAGCTGGTGGGTCACGACGTTCGTCACGGCCTTGACCGCGGTCGGCACGATCTGGAGCAGCTTGACCGGCCACAGGGCCATTCCCGTGGCGGTGTGCCGCGCGACGTCGAGCACGCTCGGCTCGGGGGCGGCCGTCGTCGCGAGCAGCTCGCGGGCCTTCTCGAGCTCGTCGTAGGTGCGGCCTTCAGGCACGAGGTCGAGGATGGCGGCCATCAGTCGAGCCGCCCCGACGCCGTCGGTCGCGCAGTGGTGGATCTTGAAGACGAAGGCTGCCTTGCCGTCGGCCAGGTTCTCGACGACGAGGGCCTCCCACATGGGCCGGCTGCGATCGAGCTGCACCTCGGCGAACTCCGCCGTCACGGCCGCCAGCTCGGTCATCCCACCGGGTGCGGGGCAGTCGACCCGCCGTACCTGCTCTGCCGGGTCGAAGTGCGGGATGTCGACCCACACGGGGTGGTGCAGACGCAAGGTCGCGGACACCAGGCGCCGGCTCAACATCGGTGCGAGGTCGATGCGTTCCCGCAGGTGCGCAACGACGTGGGGGTAGCCCCAGCCGGGGATGTCGATCGTGTCGACGACGACCGCCCCCAGGACGTGCATGTGGGACGACGGCGTCTCGAAGTAGAGGAACCCGGCGTCAGTACCGCTCAGCTCATGCACGCAGCCCACCTTATGTATCCCTCACACTCTGTGGGTGCTGCTGACCGTGCTGTCTGCCTTGGGTCTTGTCTTCGTCGTCAATGCGCTGCGTCCGCTGCGTCTGACTCCCATCGTCGTGCCGGCCTTCTTCTCGGCCTGGCTGGTCGTGGAGCTGGCCCCGCAACTGCTCGCGCTGACCCTGCTCGGAGTGGGCACGGCGGCCTGGCTCGGGGGCGTGACCTGGCCCGGGCTCGTCCTGTCCCTGCTGGTCGTCGCCGGTCTGCTGCGGCTGGTCCTGCAGGCTCAGCAGGTCGAAGCCGTCGCCGACGCCGCCCTGCAGCAGTGGCCCGACGTCGGTCCGTCGGAGTCCTATCTGACTTCCGCCGTACGCCGCTTCTTCGTGCCCATGGTCCTCACGGACCCAACCGTCGAGAGGATCAAGGACATCCCGTACGGCGAGGCCGGGGCCCGCCACCACCTTGACGTCTTCCGGCGCACCGACCACCCCACCGGGTGCCCGACCCTGATCCAGGTCCACGGTGGCGGATGGGTCATCGGCAAGAAGGACCAGCAGGGCCGGCCGCTCATGCTCGAGATGGCCCGCCGCGGCTGGGTGTGCTTCGCGCCGAACTACCGGCTGTCCCCGCGGGCGACCTGGCCGGACCACGTCATCGACGTGAAGCGTGCGATCGCGTGGGTGCGCTCGCATGGTGCGGAGTACGGCGCGGACCCAGGTTTCCTTGTATTGACAGGCGGTTCAGCGGGCGGACAACTGGTGGCGCTCGCCGCGCTGACGGCCAACGACCCCGCGCTGCAGCCAGGCTTCGAGGAGGCGGACACCTCGGTGCAGGGGTGCGTGCCGTACTACGGGGTCTACGACATCGAGGGGGAGACCAGGACCAGGGCTGCGAAGGTGCGACACGAGACGCTGCTCACCCGGCTGGTGATGAAGACCCGCGAGCCATCGGTGTTCCGCGACGCCTCACCGATCGCGAGGGCTCACGCGGGAGCGCCGCCGTTCCTGGTTATCCATGGCCGCAACGACACCCTCGTCCCCGTGCAGGAGGCGCGCCTGCTGGTGGAGCGGCTGCGCGCGGTGTCGTCCAGCCCTGTGCTCTACCTGGAGCTGCCGGGCACGCAGCACGCCTTCGACGTGTTCCCCTCGGTGAGGTCGGACGCGGTGGTGCGCGCGGTCGCCCGCTTCTTGGAGGCGCTCAGGGCGCAGGCGGCCCACCCGCAAGTGTGAGGCGAAACAGCGCGCTCGCTGGGTCGACCAGCTCTAGGCGACCGCCCTCGGCAGTGGCCAGCGATCGGGCCAGGGCCAGACCGATGCCGGTGCGCTCGCCGCCGCTGACTCGCCTGTCGAAGACCGCCGACGCAAGCTCGGACGGGACCCCAGGTCCTTCGTCCCTCACCTCCACCGTGGTCGCCCCCGCGGTGTGCGCGACCGTGACGTGCACGGCTCCACCCCCGTGGTGCAGCGCATTGTCGAGCAGGCAGCTCAGGACTCCCCCGAGGTGCTCCTGCCGGGCGTGCACGGCTACGGACACCGTGTGCATGTGCAGCGTGCGCCCCTGCGCGGCGAGGGCAGCCGCCCAGGCTGGCTCCTCGTGACGCAGCAGGCTCTGCAGGTCGACGAGGGTGGGTTCGGCGGCATCGCCTCGTGCCCGGGCAAGCAGTGCGGTGATGACCCTGTCGAGCCGCTCCACCTGGCCGAGGGCGAGCTCGGCCTCCTGCCGGGCTGACTCGTCACCCGTGCGGGCGAGCTCCTCCAGCCGAAGCCCAATCCCTGTCAGGGGGGTACGCAACTGGTGGGCCGCGTCGCCTGCGAAGTCGCGCTGAAGCTCAAGCGTGGTCGCGAGCTGGATGGCGCTGCGCTCAAGGACCCGGGCCACGCCGTCGATCTCAGCGATCCCGCTCTCCACCAGCTCCGGACCGGTGCCTCCCCGGCCGAGTGCCTCGGCCCGGTCGAGCAGATGTGCAAGGGGGCGGGACAGCCGGCGGGCGATGGCGAGAGCGAGACCGACCGCCACCGCGACAGCCAGTGCGCTGAGCGCCACCACGACGATCGTGACCACCCGCACCCGTCGGGTCGTCGGCCCCGCGGGCTCTGACACGGTGACGACGCTTGCGCCCAGACGTGCGGTGCCGCTGACCACCGGTCCCCGAAGCGCGCCTGAGTCGCTGCGGGTACCTCGTGGCGTCACGGCCACCACGCGACGGTGCCCGTTCGCGTAGCGCGACAGGTCGACGACCCGGTTCGCGTCGAGTTCGTCTTCGATTCCGGCGGCGATGCCCACAGCCTGCTGGCGCAGGGCATCGCGAGTGGAGGCATAGACCTCGTGTCGGGCCATGACGAGAAGGGGGAGGCCGAGCGTCACGACCGCGACCAGCGCGACGGCGGTGGTAGCCCGAACGAGCCGCGCCCTCATGCCTGGTCTGTTCCTTCGAACCGGAAGCCCGTGCCACGAACAGTGCTGATCCGGTCAGCCCCGATCTTGGAGCGCAGCGAGGCGACGTGCTGGTCCAGTGTGCGGCTCGAAGCCAGCCAGGTGGTGTCCCAGACGTCCTGCAGGAGCTGTTCGCGGGTGACCACCCGACCGACGTCGGAGAGTAGGCGTGCCAGCAGATCGAGCTCCTTAGGAGTGAGTGCGAGCTCGTCGTCGTGGAGGAAGGCGCGGCGCGAGGGCAGGTCAAGGCGCACCCCTCCCGCCTCAAGTACCGCGGGCTCAGCCCGTCGGGCGGCGGCTCGCACCCGCGCCAACAGCTCGGCGAGCCGGAAGGGCTTGCCGATGTAGTCATCGGCGCCCGCGTCGAGGCCGTCCACGGCGTGCACCTCCTCCGAACGGGCGGTCAGCAGCAGGATCTGCAGCCGCGGCCGGGTGGCACGCAACCGCCGACACACCTCTAACCCGTCCAAGAACGGCAGGCCGACGTCGAGGATGACGACCGAGATGCCCCCTGATTGCCCTGCGGCCAGGCCAGCTGGCCCGTCGGCAGCCACAGACACGGCGTACCCCTCGCGGGTGAGGGCGCGAGCCAACGGCGCGCTGATCGCCTCGTCGTCCTCCACGAGCAGCACTCCGACACTGGCCACGCCTCGATGCTGTCAGCCCATCGGCGATTAGGTCGAACCTGCACGCGTTCTTGACAGTGTCTTCACGTTCGGCGGAACACGCTGCATGCATGGCCTCCCGTGCGCTCTCCTCCATGGCCCCTTCGGGCGCCGCCAGCATGCTCAACAAGGTCCCCGAGGTCACCGTCTACTTCTGGGTGATCAAGGTCCTCTGTACGACGGTCGGCGAGACCTTCGCCGACTACGTCAACGAGACCCTGGGCTTCGGTCTGGGGAAGACCACGATCGCGTTCTCCGCCGCGCTCGTCGTGGTGATGGTGGCGCAGTTCCGCAGCCGTCGGTACCTCCCGGCCATCTACTGGCTCGCGGTCGTGCTGATCAGCGTCGTCGGCACACTGCTCACCGACAACCTCACGGACGGTCTGGGCGTGCCGCTCTGGATCAGCAGCACGGTCTTCGCCGTCGTGCTCGCTGTGGTCTTCGGTGTCTGGTACGCCAGGGAGCGCACCCTGTCGATCCACACCATCGTGACGACCCCCCGTGAGGCGTTCTACTGGCTCGCAGTTCTGGTGACCTTCGCGCTCGGGACCGCCGCGGGCGACTGGACCCTTGAGCTCACCGGCTGGGGCCCTGGCCCGTCCGTGCTTGTGCCCGCGGGGCTCATCGCCTCGGTGCTCGTTGCGTGGCGTCTCGGCGCCGGCCCGGTGTTGTCCTTTTGGCTGGCCTACATCCTCACCCGCCCCCTGGGCGCCAACATCGGCGACTACCTCGGCTCCTCGCCCGACGACGGCGGCATCGGCCTCGGCACCGCCTGGACCAGCCTGCTCTTCCTATTCACGATCCTGACCGTGGTGATCTTCCTGAGCATCACTCACCGCGACCAGACCGAGCTCGCCCACCTCGCGGAGGAGATCGACGCCGCCGAGGGCGGCAGCGACGAAGTCGGCGCACCAAGCCGCGGCAGGTGACGAGTTGCGTGCCGCGTCTCCGAGTCCGCTGTCCTAGGGGCAGGCCCGCTCGACCACTCTCCGCAACCACGTAGAGCCGGGCCGGCGGAAGCTGCTGGCGGGGCTGTCGGCTGCCACGACGGTCCAGCGGCGGGTGCCCGCCGCGAGCCGGAGAATCACGGTGCCGGACCCGGTGCGCGCGACCGCGCAGTCGGTGACGCGCACCCTGACGTCGTAGAAGCCGCCCGTCTCCGGGGGTACCGAGACCGGTGTCACGACCTTCAACGCGAACCCCGGGCTGGTGATCCCGAGCAGCCGCAGGGGAAGGCGGGAGCGAGGGATGTTCTCGATCAGCACCAGCAGCCGGCCGTGCTGCTCCTCCAAGCTGACCTCCGGAACGGCCGCCGGGTCGGCGATCCGGCAGGCTTCGAGGGCGAGCTCCGGCGAGCTGGTGAGGGGCACCGTCACGCGGTGCACGCGGCCGGACTCGGGCACCAGCAGCGCCACGGCCCCGGTGAGGAGCGGGTAGCGCCCCGCCGCCACCTCGCCGCAGTCGAAGGACACGGGCAGCTCGAGCCGGGTGGTGAGCCCGGGTGCCCTGGCGGCCGACTGGGTCACGTCGAACTCACTCGAGACGCCCGCTCCGGTCACCTGGACGTCCCTGAGCTCGGTGAACCCGTCTGTGTCGTCGACCACCTGGAGAGGTACGACGAACCGACCCGAGCTTGGTGGCGGCCCCACCTGTTCGAGGCCCGACTCCGGGTCGACGACGAACACGTCAGGGGTGATCACCTGCACCCCGCCCTCCGCCAGCGTGATCTGGGAGTGGACGGTGTCGGCGAGTGCGAAGGCCGCCGCAGCTGCCAGGACGCTCGCCCGGTGGTCTCGGTAGCGGTCGACCCCGACGACTGTGCCGACGACCAGCAGCGCGCAGGCAAGGCCGACCACGAGGACGCGCCGGGGCACTCGCCGCGGTGCCCGCTCGTCGCCGGAGATCAGGACATCGCCTGGCACGCCAGGGTTCCGGGGGTCGGTGATCGTGATCGGCGGTGGTTCCAGCACCGCGCCATGCTGCCAGGGGGCCGCTGTCTTGTCAGGCAACCTTGTCAGGCAACCTTGTCAGGCAGCCTTGTCAGGCAGCGAGGCGGCGGGCTCTCAACGGACGAGGCCGCGCCCGGTCACCAAGGGCAGGTCGAGGACCGAGAGCAGCCCGGCCTTGGCCTCGACGACGGCGGGCACGGAGTTCACGAGCCGCATGGCCGTGGCCTTGAGGCCCGCGGTGTTGTGGTCGCCGTCGGTGCCGAGCATGTGCATGTCGAGCTGGTAGTTCGGCTCGCCGGTGACGACCACGCGGTACCCCCCAGCGCCGTGCGGCTGGGGCCACTCGGGCGCGAGCTCGTCCAGCAGGCGGGTGACGTGCTCGAGCACGACGACGGCCTTGCCGTCCTTCATACCGCGCACCTCGAAGTGCAGCCCCGCGACGGTCCCCGCGGGGATGGGTCCGCTGTCGATGTCGAAGTCATGCGGCGCGGGCACCCGCTCGTACCACTCGACGACCTCGTCGAGCTCAACGCCGAGGCCCGCGGCGATGACGTGGACGACCCCGCCCCAGGCGGTGGTCAGCACCCCCGGCTGCAACAGCATCGGTACGTCGTCCATCGACCGCCCGAAGCCCATGATGTCGAACATGACCGTGGCCTGGTCGTAGGTGTTGTAGTTGAGGATCTCCAGGCAGCGGACCTGCTCGATGCGCTCGCTGACCGAGGTCATCACCAGCGGGAGGATGTCGTTCCCGAAGCCGGGATCGATGCCGTTGATGTGAAGCGAGGCGCCACCCTCGAGGGCTGCGGCCGTCACCCCCTTCGCCAGCTCCGCGTTCATGCCCACGGGGTACTGCAGCAGCACCGGGCCGCTGGCCACGACGTTGATGCCGGCGCGCAAAAGCCGCTCGAGGTCGGCGAGCGCCTCGAAGAGCCGGTCGTCGGCCATGGCGCCGTTGATGACGCAGTCGGGGCGGAGCGCGAGGATCTCCTCGACGTCGTTCGTCGCCGCGACGCCCCAGTGCCCCTCGACTCCGGCAAGGACCGCTGCGTCGACGCCGACCTTCGCGGGGTTGGAGACCCACACGCCCACCAGCTCGAGGTCGGGGCGGTTGTTCACCCCGATGAGGGCGTTGCGACCGACATTGCCCGTGCTCCAGACGACAACCCGGTAGCTCACAGCATCTCCTCGTAGTCCGCGATTCCCATGTCGAGGTTGGCGGACTGGATGCCGCCGTCGACCTCGATGACCTTGCCCGTGACGTAGCCGCCCGCAGGGGAGGCCAGGAACAGCACCGTCGCCGCGATGTGGTCCGGGTCGCCGATCCGCTTGAGCGGGGTCTGCGACTCGATGGCAGTCCGCAGCCCGTCGTCGTTCACCACGATCTCCAGCGCCGAGGTCGCGATCGACCCGACGGCGATCGCGTTCACCCGCACCCGCGGCGCGAGGTCCTGCGCCACCAGCCGGGTCCAGTGCGACAGCGCACCCTTCGCGGTCCCGTACGCCGCATAGCCGCGACCAGCGACGCGACCGATGGCGGAGCTGATGTTGACGACCGATCCCTCGCCGCTCTTGAGCAGGTGCGGGAGGGCGGCCCGGGTCAGCGCGTGCGCGGTCGAGACGTTGAAGTGGAAGGCATCTTCCAGTGCCTTGGTGTTCGTGCGCAGGAACTCCCGCGGCATCGCGCCACCGACGTTGTTCACCACCACATCGAGCCGGCCGAAGGCCTCCACCGCTTGGGCGGCAAGGCCGGCCACGGCGTCGAGGTCGGACAGGTCGGCGGGTACGACGAGGGCTCGCCGCCCCATGCCCTCGATCTCCTTGGCGACCTGCTCGAGCTGGTCCGCCGTACGGGCTGAGAGCAACACGTCGGCGCCAGCTTCGGCGAGGGCCAGGGCGGAGGCGGCGCCGATGCCACGCCCCGCTCCGGTGACGACGGCGACCTTGCCGTCGAGGCGAAAACGTTCCATCACCATGTCTGACTCCTCGGGGCGGGTGGCGCAATATCTATAACACGTTCTAGTCTTGCTGTCGTGGCCCGCCAGCGCTCCTGCACCCCCCGCCCCGCTTCCCAGGTGACCGCCTGGGACGACGAGGCTGACGTCATCGTCGTCGGCTTCGGCTGTGCCGGTGCGAGTGCCGCTTGGGAGGCCGCGACCGCTGGCGCAGAGGTGCTGGTCCTCGAGCGAGCCAGCGGTGCGGGTGGCTCGAGCGCGTTGTCTGGCGGCGAGGTCTACCTCGGCGGTGGGACTGCGCTGCAGAAGGAGAACGGCGTCGAGGACGACGCCGCTTCGATGCGCGCCTTCCTCATGACCGCGCTGGGTCCGGGTATCGACGAGGCCAAGGTCGACGCCTATGTCGAGGGCAGCGTCGAGCACTACGACTGGCTCGCCGGCGTGGGCGTCCCGTTCGAGCGCGGCGTCTACGAGGAGCTCTCCTGGATGCCCCCCACCAACGACGGCCTCATGTGGCTCGGTGAGCGCACCTGGCCGTTCACCGAGGTGCAGCAGCACATCGCGCCGCGCGGGCACCGGCCCGCCACGGGCCACTTCGGCGGCTGGCTGCTCATGGACAAGCTCGCGGGCGCTGTGCGTGAAGCCGGCGCCCGCGAGCTTTTCGACACCTACGTCGAGAGGCTGGTCATCGATGTGACAGCCGAGGGCGTCCTCAGAGTCATCGGCGTGATCGCCAAGCAGTACGGCGAGGAGCGGGCCTTTCGTGCACGCCAGGGGGTGATCCTCACCACCGGGGGCTTCGTCGATGACGAGGAGATGCTGGCGCTGCACGCACCGCGGCTCGTCGGCTTCGACAAGGTGAGCAGCGGAAACGACGACGGCAGCGGTATCCGGATGGCGCAGGCCCTCGGCGCAGACACCCTGAACATGGATGCGGGCCAGGTCGGCTTCCACTGTGTGCCAGCCCTGATGGCGCGGGGCATCGTGGTGAACCGGCTGGGCCAACGCTTCGTCAACGAGGACACCTACCCCGGTCGGGTCGGCCAGGCGGCGCTTTTCCAGCAGGGGATGGGGTGCTGGGTCGTCACCGACGAGCGGGGCTTCGAGGACGTCCCTGAAGCAGACCGCTGGGGGATGCTCCCGCAGCACGTCAGCGAGGACCTCGGTGAGCTGGAGCGGCTGCTCGAACTGCCGGCAGGATCGTTGAAGGCGACGGTGGGGCTCTACAACGAGCATGCGGAACGTGGCGAAGATCCCTTGTGTCACAAGGACTCTCGATACCTCAGGCCGCTGACCCCGCCGTACGCCGCCTTCGACCCCCGTCGCTCCTTCAGGGGCCCGAACGACCCGAGCAACGGGCCGGGTGCCGCGGTGTTCACCCTCGGCGGGCTGCGCACCGATGTGGCCGGCCGCGTGCTGAACGTCGACGGGGAGCCGATCCCCGGCCTGCT
>JBKJSN010000008.1:0-2776 GCA_046595815.1 Mycobacteriales bacterium | reverse complement strand
CCGCCCGCTCGCGGCGCCGCCGCCCGGGCGGGGCAGCAGCACCGCACCACCGGGGCCGGCGGCGGTCGGCTGGCCGCCGGTGAACCGGTCGAGTGCGTAGATGCGGTACGACGCGTCCGCCGCCACCGCGGCGAGGTCGACGACGAGCCGCGACTTCGCGGACCGGTCCAGGTAGACGACGATGGTCATGGCCGGCACGGCGTAGTCGTCGTCGGCTTTGTCGTAGTCCAGGATCCGCTCCGCGTGATACCACGGATCCTGGGTGACGGTGACGGTGGAGCCGTGCCGCGACCGCGTGACCATCGCGCGCGGGAACTCGATGTGGGCCCGGCCCGCGAGCGCCCGGTTGAGCCTGGCCTGCAGGTCGTTCAGCGAGCACGGGGAGTCGCAGACCGGCTTGCCGTTGGCCTCCGCGCCGGACACCGTCACCACCGGCGCCGATGCCACAGCGGTGCCGGTCCGACCGTGCGTGGCCACCGCCACGGTCGAGCTAACCTTGGCGAAGCTGACGATGCCGAGGATCGAGACGTTCTCGGCGGAGGACGTCACACTCGCCTGGAGGGGTCTGTTGCCGTCGGGGCGCTTCATCTGCACGGTCGCGGAGGACCGGCCGACCTGCACCGGAGCCGGAACAGGCAGGCCAGGGGCTTGTGTCGTCAGGAGCACGCCGTTCTCGGAGGTGTAGGTCGCCTCGGCAGCGGTCTGCTCGCGGCCGAGGTCGCAGCTGACCTGGGCGGACGCGACCGCCACCGGGCGTCGGGTCGGGGAGGTGCCGAAGTCGGCGCAGATCGCGGGAGGGGCGAAGGTGTGGCCAGCACCGGCGGCGACGCGGTCGGCGTCGGTCGAGCGGTCCTCCTCGGCGCTGACGGCAAGCGCCGCCGAGCTGTCGCTGCCGAGCGACGCCTGTTTGACGTACGCCTGCCGCAGTGACCGGGTGCCCGGCCGGAGCGTACTGCCGGTGTCGCCTGCTGCGTTCTGCACGATGTTGGTCGCCCCGCCGATGACCTGGTAGTCGGCGCCGAACGCCCGAGCCGTGGACGACCGGTTGCTGTCCGTCAGACCTGGGTGCTCGGCGGTGTCGAGGGCCCCGGCGTCGGGATCCGCCTCGGGCGGGGCGGTGTAGCGCGGAAGGTCATCGCGCACGACCGCGATGCTGTAAGCGGCCGAGCTGTTGGACATGTCGAGGCGCGGAAGGTAGAGGCGCCGACCGACGCCGTCGAACGTCATGCGTCGCGGCCCGCCTCCTCCGGCGCTGAGGATCCCGACGAACGGGTCGTTTTGGGTCTCCCCCTGCGTCGGCACCAACGCCGCTAGGTCGGCGCGACCGAACGACGACTGGGTGTTGCCGCCACCAGCGAAATACACCCGGCCGGTGGCCGGGTCAGTGGTGAAGCCGGCCGGATTCCCTCCAGCCTTGATCGTGCCGACGTACCTGGCATGGTCGGCGTCGAACACGCGCATCGTGAAACCGCCGGTGAGCGTCGACACGATGACCAGCCGCCGGGTCATACGGTCGGCAACGGTCACGCCGCCCGCGATGTCGCCCGGGAACGGGTAGAAGTCATCCGCGATCGTCGGCGCCGCCTGATGCGTCACTCCCGACAGCGCCACAACTCCAGCTGGCCCGGACCAGTCCGTGAGACGAGCGGCCTCCGACGCCTGCGGCCGGCCGCAGGCGAAGTACACGTGCGTGCCCACCACAAGAATTGCGCCCGGCAGATTGGAGTTGATCATCGCGGCGCACCGGCCGGCCGGGAGCTGGTAGGGCTGCGTCCATCGGGCACCAACTGTGCTGCGCAGAAGCGAATCGACGGACAGCCGGTCGACGTGAACAGTCGTCGGAACAGCCAACGTCTGCGAATCACGGGAGGACAGCAGGAACAGGTCGTTGCCCGCGTCATCCAGAGCCATCGCAGCGACCCGTTCATCGACCGACAAGCGAGTCGGCACGCGAAACAACACGCGAACGGACCTGCCGCGCAGCCCTAATCCCACCAGGTTGGCGACGGCGGGAGGGCGTGTTGCGCCGCCGCCTAGTTGCTGCTCCGCATAGATCACCATGTGGCGGCGGCTATCGACAGCGATGGGGGTCCTGCCCTCAAGCGCAGGGATCGCCGTGATGGGCGACACGGGACGACCTGTGCTCAACGCGACGGCCTGCACCCGGTCCCAGCCCCGCTCCTTGCTGCTGGACATCACGTAGCCGACGCCCGCTCCGCCGTCGGGCACCAGCATCGGGAGCCCCTTGGTGTCGGCGGGCACCGCGCGCACGTCTCCGACGATCACCAGGCTCGGTTCTCCGGCAGCCGCCGGGAGCGGCACGACCCAGGCCAGGCCCGCGAGCACGGTGAGCATTGCCGCGAGGCGGGCCGTTGTTCGGGTCATGGGGTCTGAGCTCCTTAGGCATATCGGGTGGAGGTGCGGTCACCGCCCACAGCTGCGGTCGGCCGAAGTCGATCTCCTCGCTCAGGCTCCGACCTTCACGCACGACGGCGCCCGCACCGGGTATGGCTTCGGCGCCTTTGCGGTCGAGTCGGCAGTGACGTACGCAGTGATGCCGATCGGCACCTGCGGCGCACCTGGAGCGGGAACGACCGGGTAGGCAAGATCCGTGAACGCCGCAAGGTCGACGATCGCGTCACCGGGCGCGAACACCGGATGACCGACCAGCCGGCTGATCGGCACCGAGATGCGCACCTCGTTCTTCGTCAGGGCGAGGACGCCGGTGCCACCGCCGGCATAGAACAGGTTGCCGGTCGGGGTGGTCTGAGCCGAG
>JBKJSN010000204.1:0-2562 GCA_046595815.1 Mycobacteriales bacterium | reverse complement strand
TCCTCGAAGTGCAGACCCGTCGTGGGTTCGTCCAGGACGTAGACGGTGCGCCCGGTCGAGCGCTTCTGCAGCTCGGAGGCGAGCTTGACGCGTTGCGCCTCCCCACCGGACAGTGTCGGGGCGGGCTGGCCGAGCCGGACGTAGCCCAGGCCGACCTCGACGAGCGTCGTCAGGTGACGACGGATGGCCGGGACGGCCTCGAAGAACTCCGCCGCCACCTCGATCGGCATGTCGAGCACCTCGGAGATGGTCTTGCCCTTGAAGTGCACCTCGAGCGTCTCGCGGTTGTAGCGCGCACCGTGGCAGACCTCGCACGGCACGTACACGTCCGGCAGGAAGTTCATCTCGATCTTGATCGTGCCGTCGCCGGCACAGTTCTCGCAGCGGCCGCCCTTGACGTTGAAGGAGAACCGGCCAGGCAGGTAGCCGCGCACCTTCGCCTCGGTCGTCTCGGCGAACAGCTTGCGCATATGGTCGAAGACACCGGTGTACGTCGCAGGGTTGGACCGCGGGGTCCGCCCGATCGGCGACTGGTCGACTCGCACGACCTTGTCGAGCAGCTCCAGGCCCGTGATGCGGGTGTGCCGGCCGGGCACCTCCCTGGAACCGTTGAGCTGGTTGACCAGGACCGCAGCGAGGATGTCGTTGATCAGGGTGCTCTTGCCGGAGCCGCTCACCCCGGTCACGGCGACGAACAGGCCGAGCGGGATGTCGACCGTGACGTCGCGGAGGTTGTGCTCGCGGGCACCGACGATGGTCAGCTTGCGCTTGGGGTCAGCGGGCCGCCGTACGTCTGGGACCTCGATCTGCTTGCGCTTGCTCAGATAGGCACCGGTGATCGAGTCCTTGCTGGCAAGCAGGTCCTTGACCGTGCCGCTGACGACGACCTGGCCACCGTGCTCCCCCGCACCCGGGCCGATGTCGACCACCCAGTCGGCCGCATGGATCGTGTCCTCGTCGTGCTCGACCACGATGAGGGTGTTGCCCAGGTCGCGCAGCCGCACGAGCGTCTCGATGAGCCGGTGGTTGTCGCGCTGGTGCAGGCCGATGCTCGGCTCGTCCAGGACGTAGAGCACGCCGACGAGCCCCGAGCCGATCTGGGTGGCGAGCCGGATCCGCTGTGCCTCGCCGCCTGCAAGGGTGCCGGCCGCGCGGTCCAGGCTGAGGTAGTCGAGCCCTACGTCGAGCAGGAAGCCCAACCGGGCATTGACCTCCTTCAGCACGCGCTCGGCGATCATCCTTTGCCGGTCGTCGAGCTCAAGCGCCCTGAGGAACGCGGCACAGTCGGCGATCGACATGGCTGCGACGTCGGCGATGCTTCGCTCCCCCAGGGTCACCGCCAGCACCTCGGGCTTGAGCCGCGCGCCCTTGCAGGAAGGACACGGCACGTCGCGCATGTAGCCCTCGTACCGCTCGCGACTGACGTCGCTCTCGGCCTCCACATGGCGCCGCTCCAAGAAGGGGATGACCCCTTCGTACGGCGTGTAGTAGCTGCGGGTGCGGCCGTACCGGTTCTGGTACTTGACGTGCACCTCGGTCTCATGACCGTGCAGCACCGCCTGCTGCTGCTCGGTGGTGAGCTTGTTCCAAGGGGTCTTCAGCGTGAAGCCGAGGGCGTCGCCGAGTGCTGACAGCAGGCGGCCGAAGTACTCAACGTTGTGACCGCTGGACCACGGTTGCAGGGCGCCTTCACCGAGGCTCTTCTCCGGGTCAGGTACGACGAGCTCCGGGTCGACCTCCTTGCGGGTCCCAAGACCGTGACAGCTCACGCAGGCGCCGAAGGGGCTGTTGAAGGAGAAGGACCTCGGCTCCATCTCCTCGAAGGACAGGTCGTCATACAGGCACGCGAGGTGCTCGGAGAACGTGCGCTCGCGGTGCGGGTCGTCCTCCGGGTGGTCGATGAACTCCAGCGTCACCAGGCCGTTGCCCAGCTTGAGCGCTGTCTCCACCGAGTCGGTGAGCCGGCGCTTGGCCGACTCCTTCACGGTCAGGCGGTCCACGACCACCTCGATCGTGTGCTTCTCCTGCTTCTTGAGCTTGGGGACCTCGGTGAGCTGGTGCACGACCCCATCGACCCGGACCCGGCTGTACCCCTTGGCCTGCAGGTCGGCGAACAGATCGACGTACTCGCCCTTGCGCTCGCGGATGACCGGCGCGAGCACCTGGAACTTCGCGCCCTCCTCGAGCTCGAGCACGCGGTCGACGATCTGGCTGGGCTGCTGGCGCGCGATGACGCGGCCGCATTTGGGGCAATGTGGGGTGCCTGCACGCGCGAACAGCAGGCGCAGGTAGTCGTAGACCTCGGTGATCGTGCCGACGGTGGAGCGCGGGTTGCGGTTGGTCGACTTCTGGTCGATCGACACGGCCGGGCTCAGGCCCTCGATGAAGTCGACGTCGGGCTTGTCCATCTGCCCCAGGAACTGGCGGGCGTAGGCGGACAGCGACTCGACGTACCGGCGCTGGCCCTCGGCGAAGATCGTGTCGAACGCCAGCCCTGCCCACTACCAGCACGACCGCCTCGTCGTGCGCGGAGCGCGTGAGCACAACCTTCGCAACATCTCC
>JBKJSN010000153.1:0-11593 GCA_046595815.1 Mycobacteriales bacterium | reverse complement strand
TCCCCGCTGATGCGCGGGACGAGGCGGCGTTCCATGCCCAGCTGGCCGCCGTACGGGCCGGTCTGCCCGACGCCCTGCTGAAGGTGCTCAAGGGGGTGGAGCAGGTGCTGGCCCGGGCTGCTGAGGTCGAGCAGGCCCTGAGGGCCCAGAACCACCCGGCGTCGGCGCCCGCGGTGGCCGATGTGCGGGCCCAGCTCGGCGCGCTCGTGCACGCCGGTTTCGTCACCGAGGTCGGAGCTGCTCGGCTTCCCGACCTGGTGCGCTACCTGCAGGCCGCGGTCCTGCGACTGGACAAGCTGCCTCGGGAGGCCGACCGCGACCGCGCCCTGCTGTCCGACATCGAGGTCGGGACGAAGGAGTGGCGGCAGCTGCCGCCCGGCCCGGCCCGGGGACAGGTGCGATGGATGCTCGAGGAGCTGCGCGTCAGCCTTTTCGCCCCGTCGGTCAAGGCCAAGGGGCCGATCTCCCTGCAACGCATCTACAAAGCAGTGGACGGCGCGATACGCTGACCCACGGTGTGCCGGGAAGCCTGGTCGGCGTCTGTTGTCGACTGTCCCGAGGAGTTTGATTCCGTGCGCGCATCCGAGCTTGTCGTTCCCTATCCCACTGTCCGGTTGGACAGCAGCCTCCGCGACGCGGCGCGACTCATGGCGTCGGAGAACCTGCCAGGTCTGGTCGTCGTCGACCAGGCTGGCCGGCCGGTGAGCGTGTTGCCCGGTACTCAGGTCCTGAGGCTCGCAGTCCCGAGCTACGTCCAGGACGACCCGACTCTCGCGCGGGTGGTCGACGAGGCCTCGGCGGACGCCATCCTTGACCGACTCGAGGGTCGTGACGTGGCGTCTTGCCTCGCTGCGGAGAAAAGGGAGCTGCCTGTTGTGCAGCGCGATGACACCGTGCTCGAGGTAGCGGCCCTGATGGCGCGAGCCAGGAGCCCGCTCGTCGCGGTGGTCGACGACGACGGTGTCCTGGTCGGGGTCATCACGACCGACGCGCTTCTTGACCGCCTGCTCGCGCGATGACCGCCACGGCCTGGATGGCGGTGGCGATCTTCGCTACCGCCTACGTGTTCATCGCGACCGAGTGGGTGCACCGCCTCACGGCCGCCATCACGGGTGCCGTCCTCATGCTCTTGCTCGGTATCACCGAGCCAAAGCATGCCTTCTTCTCGGAGGAGTCTGGGGTCGACTGGAACGTCGTGTTCCTGCTGCTCGGGATGATGCTGATCGTCGCGGTCCTCAAGCGGACCGGCATCTTCGAGTACCTCGCTATCTGGGCCACCAAGAGGGCCCGGGGCAAGCCGTTTCGCGTCATGGTGCTTCTCGTCCTCGTGACGGCGGTCGCGTCGGCCGCTCTCGACAACGTCACGACGGTGCTGCTCATCGCCCCGGTGACCTTCCTGGTGTGCGAGCGGCTCAACGTCAAGGTCGCGCCGTACCTGATCGCCGAGGTGATGGCGTCGAACATCGGGGGGACCGCCACGCTGGTGGGCGACCCGCCGAACATCATCATCGCCTCCCGGTCAGGCCTCGGGTTCAACGACTTCCTCATCCACCTGGCCCCGCTGGTCCTGGTGCTACTCGTGGTGTTCATCGGGTTGTGCCGCATCTTGTTCCGCAAGGCGTTCGTCGAGGACCCCGAGCGGGTGAAAGCAGTAATGGTCCTCAACGAGCGGGACGCGATCCGTGACCCGCGTTTGCTTCTCGTCAGTGGGATCGTGCTCGCCCTGGTGCTCACCGCGTTCGTGCTGCACACCGTCCTGCACCTGGAGCCATCGGTGGTGGCACTCTCGGGCGGGTTGGCCCTGCTCGGGGTGACCCGCTCGCGTCCCTTCCGCGGCGCGGCTGAGTTGGAGACGGGTGCGGTCGTCAAGGACGTCGAATGGGGCACCCTCGCCTTCTTCGCAGCCCTGTTCGTGATGGTTGGCTCGCTCGTCAGCACGGGCGTCATCGACCAACTGGCCGACGTGGCTGCTGAGGCCTCCGAGGGGCGGCTGCTCGGCTTCACCATGGTCCTGCTCTGGGCCTCCGCGGCGCTCTCCGCGATCGTCGACAACATCCCCTACGTCGCGACCATGAGTCCCGTTGTGTCCGAGCTGGTGACGACGACCCACCGGGAGGGTGGCCAGGTGCTCTGGTGGGCGCTTGCCCTGGGCGCCGATCTCGGTGGGAACGCGACCGCCGTAGGAGCCTCGGCTAACGTCGTGGCTCTCGGTTTGGCAGAGAAGGCCGGCCGCAGGATCTCCTTCTGGGAGTTCACCAAGTACGGGCTCGTCGTGACGGTCGTGACCATCGCCCTAGCGACGCCCTACCTATGGATCCGCTACTTCGTCCTCGCCTAAGGCTCATCCTGGTCGGCGGTCTCGGACTCCTCCAACTTCTCGAGCTCGCGATAGACGCGGTTGCGCGCCCGCAGCACCGCGGCGGCCAACGCTGCTGCGAGCAGTGACGCTGCGAGAACGCCGATCTTCACGTGCTCGACCTGGCCGGCGTCGTCGAAGGCGAGCTCGCCGATGAGCAGGGAGACGGTGAAGCCAATGCCGCCCAGCAGTGAAAGCCCGAGCACGTCTAGCCAGGAGAGCGAGGGGTCCAGCGAGGCCCTGGTGAACCGCGCGACCAGCCAGGTGGCGGCGGTGATGCCGATCGGCTTGCCCAGCACCATGCCGGCGAGGACGCCGAGCGCCACAGGTTCGGTCAGGGCGGAACCCAGCCCGTCGAGACCGCCGAGGGCGACGCCTGCCGAGAAGAAAGCGAACACCGGTACGGCGACGCCAGCCGACAGTGGGCGGATCCTGTGCTCCAGGTGCTCGGCGAGCCCGCCGTCCTCGCCCGCGTGCAGCGCCTTCTCGACCGGCACGGTGAGGGCGAGCAGCACACCCGCCACCGTGGCGTGCACCCCCGACGCGTGTACGAGCGCCCAAGCCGTCACCGCCAGGGGGACCAGGAGCAGCGGGTGGCTGATGTGCCTTTGCGCCAGCACCCCGAAGGCCGCCAGCGGCAGTGCCGCGAGCACCAGGGGGGCCAGCTCGAGGTCGGAGGTGAAGACCGTCGCGATGATGAGGATGGCGAGCAGGTCGTCGACCACTGCCAGCGTCAGCAGGAACGTACGCAGCGCAGGCGGAAGGTGGGTGCCCAGCACCGCTAGCACCGCCATGGCGAAGGCAATGTCCGTGGCTGTGGGGACGGCCCACCCGGACGCGTCACCGCTGTGCACTACCCCGTTGACCAGCAGGTAAAGGCCGGCGGGGACCAGCATCCCGCCCACAGCGGCGGCGACAGGCAGGACGGCTCGACGTGGGTCGCGCAAGTCGCCTGCCACGAACTCGCGCTTGAGCTCAAGGCCGGCGACGAAGAAGAACACGGCAAGCAGGCCGTCGGCGGCCCACGCGCCCAGCGTCAGGTCGAGGTGCAGCGCGTGGGGACCCAGGCGCGCGTCGCGGAGGGAGGCATAGGAGTCGCTCCAGGGGGAGTTGGCCCAGGCGAGTGCAAGCGCTGCGGCGGCAAGCAGGAGCGCGCCACCGACGGTCTCCTTGCGGAGGATGGCGCCAGTGCGTGACAGCTCCCGCCGCGACCCTCGGCTGAGCAGGCCGAGGCGCGGTTGGGGGCTGGAGGGCATCGACACATCCTTTCAGAGCCGTCCCCAGCACAGTTGACGATCAGGCGTGGCGAGCCACGACCCCGTCGACGTGGACAGGTGAGTTGCTGGTCGGGCGCAGAGTCAGCGTCCCAGTCCGAGCGCTGGTCCAGCGTGGCAGCCACAGAACCACCTTGGCGTGCGTGGTGGAGGAGTACGTCGACAGCGTCCCCACCCGCGTCCCACCCAGGTACACGGCGACGGGGCCGCACACCGGGCAGGTGGTTACGACCACACCGACCTGGCGTGCAGTGACACCTGCAAGGGACAGCGTGCTGTTCGTGCCGGCGATCCTGGTGACGGTCTCGCGGTAGGCATAGGACTTCGTCAGGCGCGCGCCGTTGCGCAGGGTGAGGGAGCGATCGTCCAGCGGCGTCACGAAGCACCGGTCGGCACTCCACGCGCCGACGTTGCCCAACGAGTCACGACCGCGCACTCCCCAGCACTGCTCCTGGCCGGGGTAGAGCATGGTGGACTGCGCGTTGGTCCCTGTCGAGCAGCACACCTGCGCGTACGACGAGTAGCCCGTCGTCAGGGTCGCGGTGCGGCGGTGCACGTAGAGGTTGCTCACCTCAGCAGGACCGTCTGTCACCGTCCAGTAGACGGTGGTGGTGCTCCTGAAGAGCACAGGGGTGCCGCTCGTTGGCGTGGTGATCCGGGACACCGGACCTTGGGAGTCGGCCTTCAGCGTCGCCCGAACCCAGTTGGACATTGTTGCGCCGGCGTCGACGGCATAGGCGGTGAGCAGGTGTTGACCGTGGCGCAGACCGCTGAGGGACCAGGACGCGCCGCAGGGGTTGAACGGTCCTGAGTCAAGGCGGCACCACCTGGTCACCTCGCTGCCCTGCGGGTCGGACGCCGCGACGGTGATCGTGGCTGCCGTCCGGACAAGGGAGGGCCCGGACAACGACAGGACCGGTCGGTCAGCGGGATCGCTGTAGCTGCCGTTGCCGAAGAGCTGGACGGCGATGCCTCCCGGGGCGGTCCAGCGCACGTAGCCGCGCGGGTAGCCGCTGCCGGCGAGGGCGCGGACCGAGGTGCTGCAGGTCCCGCCGGCAGCGAGGACGGGGCCGAGGCAGGAGGTGGCTGCGCTCCACGCGGACGCGTCCGGCGGCGAGGCGAAGGCCGAGGTCGAGGACCGGGCTGTCAGGGTTACGGGCGTCCCGCCGACGTTCCGCAGGACGACCGGCCACGTGCGGTCGAACCCTTCCGGCAGTTGGGCGGCGATCTCATGCGGCTCGGGCACCACATGGGCGGGCAGTCCGGCCGCGACCGAGTCGACTAGCACGAGCGCGCGCACCGGGGCATCGGCCAGTCGTGAGGCGTCGGGCTGCATCTCGCCCTCCCTCACGCCGCTGAGGTGGACGGCGAGTTCGACGGGGGAGCCGTCGGCGCGGAGCACTGCGCGCGTCACGACGACCTCACCGCTGAGGACCCGGGACCACGGGTTGACGGACGACCAGCCGGTGTACCAGCTCGCTGCGGGGTTCTCGGCGTCGGCGGACGCGCCAATGGTCATCGTGCCTGTGTGCCAGCCGAGCCGCGGCGCGTACAGCGTCACCTTGGGCAGGCCGTCCTGGCCGCGTCCTGCGCTCACGTCCGTCGAGGAGACCGTGACCTCAGTGGAGCCCGCCAGGGCCGTGCCGTCCACCGCGCCCAGGGTGGCTGCGCCCGCCGGGGCCGACCAGCCCGTCAGCGGCGATCGGGCGATGTCTGTGGTGGCGGCTGCTGTGAGGTCCTCACCGCCGTCGCCGTAGGGCACGACTCGGTAGAGGCTGGCGGCTGGGGCTGTCGTGTCGGCGAAGCTCTCGGCGTACGCCGGAGCCATCACGCGCTCCCACGTGGCCCCGCCGTCGATGCTGCGGTCCACGGCGTAGCCGGTCGCGCCGTCGCTGCGCAGCCACGCCACGCCGACTCCGTCGACGGCCGCCCAGGACCGCACTGCGGGCACGGGTCCGACTGGCGTGGTCGCTGCCGCCGTACCGACCTGCACCGTTTCGAGCGCGAGCACGAACCCCAGCGCGAGCGCCACCGACGTACGGCGCATTTGGCCCCCTCATGCGATCGGACCGGTGTCGGGTCCAAGGTCAATCATAGGCCGCGAGGCGGCTGCAAGATGGCCCTGAGCAGGTGCCCACAGCGTCAGGTCTTCGTACACAACCCGCTGCAGGGGCCGGGCCGCGACGGGCCAGCGCGCCCAGGGTGCCCGGATGCCGAACCCCACCCCGAAGCCCGTCACCGCCCGCCTCACGACCCCCGCCCAGATGGTGGCCTCGCTGCCGCTGTGGCTCGGGTACGTGCCGACCCATTCGCTGCTGATCTGTTGCCTGCACGAGCCGCGCGGCCGGGTCGGCCTCACGCTGCGGTTCGACCTGCCCCCGGCCAGGCTCGAGCAGTCGCTCGTCGACGAGGTGGTCCGCCGCGTCGCGCACCAGGAGCCCTCTCGCGTGCTCATCGGCGTCTACACCGAGGAGCCCGACGAGATCGACGGCCAGCTCAAGGCAAGGGCTCCGATGGTCGAGCAGCTTGTCGCTCAGCTCGAGGACGAGCTCCCGGATCTGCTGGTGACCGAGGCGGTGCTCGTCAGGGACGGCCGGTTCTGGTCCTACCTGTGCACGGACACCCGGTGCTGTCCTGTCGAGGGCACCCCGGTGGACGCGGGCAGCCAGGACCCGCAGGTGCAGCTGCTGCAGGCAGAGCAGGTCCTCCGGGGCCAGGTCGTGCTCCCCGATCGCGCAGCCCTTGCCAACACCCTCGCCGGTCCGCAGCCGCTGGCTGCAGCCCAGGCGCGTCAGGAGTGCGAGCGCGCCCGACGGTGCAACGCCGACGAGCGTGCGCAGGACCTCAGGCGCTGGCGTGCGCGCCGGCTCGCTGCTTGGTCGGACCTCGTGCTGGACCTCGCAGAGGGCGAAGGAGGCGTCGAGGTCGCGGAGGCCGCCGCGCTGGCGACCTCGCTGGAGGACCTGATCCTGCGTGACGCCCTGGTGTCAGCGCACGAGCCGGAGGACCTGATCCCTGCGTTGCGTGAGGTCATGCAGCGGATCCCGGACCCGTACGACGCTCCGGTCAGCACCGTGTTCGCGTGGATGTCCTACTGCGAGGGCGGGGGCGCCGAGGTCACGATCGCGCTGGAGCGGGCCCTGGCCACCGACCCGTCGTACTCGCTGGCGACGCTGCTCGCAGAGGTGATGCTCGGGCAGGTGCCGCCGCAGATGGTGCGGGAGCTCAGCCGCGAGGTGGGCCTGTTGCCCCCAACCTCCACGCGTAGAGCGCGGCGCTCACAGCGGTCGCGAGGTTCAGGGAGCTGACGCCTGCTCGCATGGGCAGCGCGACGATGCGGTCGGCGCGCTCGCGGACCGCCGGCGACAGTCCCGCCCGCTCGCTGCCCACCGCGAGCACCGCGTCATCGGGGAGCCCCGTCCAGGGCTCCCCGTCCGCGTCCAGGGCCACCAACGTCCCTGTGATCTCGGGGAGAGCGCAGGACAACACCGGCAAGGCGTAGTGCAGCCCCGCCGAGCCGCGCACGACCGCCGGGTGCCACGGATCGAGCGCCCCGAGCAGCGCCACCCCTGACGCCCCGGCAGCCGCAGCAACACGTACGGCGGCACCCGCGTTGCCGGGGTGGCGCGGGTCGTCGAGCAGCACCAGGGGGGCAGCGCGGACGCGCAGGCAGTCGGTGACGCGAGGCGGTCGGTCCGCCGTACCCGCGACGCCGGTGGGGTGCTCGACCGGACCCTCCACGGCCAGCCGCAGCAGGGCAGCGGCGATGTCCGGGGCGAGCTCGGAGCACAAGGCCGAGGCCGATTCGCGTGAGACGACGGTCACGGTGCGCACCAGGGACGGGGCGAAGCGCAGCGCGTGTTTGAGCGCGTGGAACCCCTCGAGCGCGACCGTCACGCCCCCAGCCTCGCGCACGACACGGGAAGAAGATCGCCTTGGTGGGCGTTGGGTGTCATATCGGCCTGTCACACTGGTCGTGTCCCGGGTGTGTGCTTCCCCCGGACCCACCAACTCAAGGACAGACCCACACATGAGCTCTACCCCCAGTTTCGCCGATCTCGGCGTGCCCGCTGCGCTGTGCACCGTGCTCGCCGACCAGGGCATCGCGTCGCCCTTCCCGATCCAGGCCGCGACCCTGCCCGACACCCTTGCCGGCCGTGACGTGCTCGGCCGTGGCCGCACCGGCTCCGGCAAGACCCTGGCTTTCAGCCTGCCGCTCGTCGCCCGGCTCGCCGGTGGCCGCCGTACCCCGCGTCAGGCCCGCAGCCTGGTGCTCGTCCCGACCCGTGAGCTGGCCAACCAGGTCCTCGCCGTCGTGGCCCCGCTCGCCAAGGCCCAGGGCCTGACCACCGCGGTCGTCTTCGGCGGTGTCGGCCAGAACCCCCAGGTCAAGGCGCTCGCACCCGGCGTCGACGTCCTCATCGCCTGCCCCGGTCGGCTCGAGGACCTCATCAACCAGGGGTACGCCGACCTGTCGGGTGTCGAGATCACGATCCTCGACGAGGCCGACCACATGGCTGACCTCGGGTTCCTGCCCGCGGTTAAGCGGCTGCTGGACAAGACCCCCAAGAAGGGCCAGCGGATGCTGTTCTCCGCCACGCTCGACAACGGCGTCGACGTGCTGGTGAAGCGTTACCTCACCAGCCCCACCACCCACTCGGTCGACCCGGCCATCGCGCCGGTCAGCACGATGACCCATCACGTGTTCTCGGTCTCCTCCGCCGACAAGGCCGATGTCGTCCGTGAGCTCGCGTCCGGCCAGGGCCGCAGCGTGCTGTTCATGCGCACCAAGCACACGGCCAAGAAGCTCGCCAAGCAGCTCACCGCTGCCGGCGTGCCCGCTGTGGAGCTGCACGGCAACCTCAGCCAGGGGGCGCGCGAGCGCAACCTCGCCGAGTTCATGGACGGCAGCACACGTGTGCTGGTCGCCACTGACATCGCGGCCCGCGGCATCCACGTCGACGACGTGGCGCTGGTCATCCACGTCGACCCGCCGACCGAGCACAAGGCCTACCTGCACCGCTCCGGCCGCACGGCCCGCGCCGGCGCAGGCGGCACCGTCGTCACGATGGCGACACCCGACCAGGCCCGCGACGTGAAGCTGCTGGCCAAGCAGGCCGGGATCTCGCCGACCACCAGCAACGTCCGCCCCGGGGACCCGGCGATCGTGGCCCTCACCGGGCCGGCGGCCCCGCACGTCGAGCCGATCGCCGTACCCGCGCAGGAGCAGCGCGCCGCGCGGCCGAAGCAGGCCGGCTCCCGGCCCACGCGCGGCGGCCAGACCAGGCAGGGCGCGGGTCAACCGCGCCAGGCGGCGGGTCAACCGCGCCAGGCCAAGGCGCCGCGCGGCCACGAGGTCTCGTCCCCGGAGGCCCGCGAGGCGACGCGCGCCCATGCCGCATCCGGTGCCCCGGCGACCGCTGGGAGCCGCCCCAAGGCTGTTCGCCGGGCCGGTGCTCCGCAGGGTCCGGCGCGCACGCGCGCCGAGCTGGCCGCTCGCGCAGGCCAGCCCCCGACGGGGCGCGCCCACCGCGCACGGTGACGCTGCGCGCCGTCGACGGCGGACCTGACGCCGTCCTCGACGCCTTCACCTCCTGGTCGCCGGTCACGCTCTACCCGGCCCAGGAGGAGGCACTGCTGAGCCTGCTCGCCGACGAGCACGTCGTGCTCGCCACTCCGACGGGCAGCGGCAAGTCCCTCGTCGCGGTCGGCGCCCACCTGGCGGCGCTGTCCGCGGGGCGGCGGTCGGTCTACACCGCCCCCATCAAGGCATTGGTGAGCGAGAAGTTCTTCGCGCTGTGCGAGGTGTTCGGCGCCGAGAACGTCGGCATGGCAACCGGTGACGCGAGCGTCAACAGCGACGCCCCGATCCTGTGCTGTACGGCGGAGGTGCTGGCCAACGCCGCGCTGCGCCACGGCCCCGACACCGACATCGGGCTCGTCGTGATGGATGAGTTCCACTACTACGCCGACCCTGAGCGCGGCTGGGCCTGGCAGGTGCCGCTGCTGGAGATGACCAGCACCCAGTTCCTGCTGATGTCGGCGACCCTGGGCGACACCAGCGGGCTGCGGGCGGACCTGACCCGGCGCACCGGTCGACCCACGGCCGAGGTCGCAGGGATCGAGCGCCCGGTCCCGCTGAGCTTCGAGTGGTCGTTGGAGCCGGTGCACGACAAGCTCGCCGAGCTGCTGTCGACGCACCAGGCACCCATCTACGTCGTGCACCCGACCCAGGACGGCGCGGCCGAGCGAGCCCAGGCGTTGATGAGCACGCCCCTGTGCAGCCGCGAGGACAAGGACCGCATCGCCGAGCTGATCGGCGGGTTCCGCTTCACCACCAAGTTCGGGCAGACCTTGTCGCGGCTGGTCCGGCACGGGGTGGGGGTGCACCACGCAGGGATGCTGCCGAAGTACCGGCGGCTGGTGGAGCAGCTCACGCAGGCCGGGCTGCTCAAGGTCGTCTGCGGCACCGACACCCTCGGCGTCGGCATCAACGTGCCGATCCGCACGGTGATGATGACCAGCCTCGCCAAGTACGACGGGACGCGGACTCGGCACCTGCGCGCCCGGGAGTTCCACCAGGTGGCAGGCCGTGCGGGGCGGGCCGGGTTCGACACCGCCGGCCTGGTCGTGGTCCAGGCCCCCGACCACGTCATCGAGAACGAGCGCGCGCTGGCCAAGATCGGCGAGGACCCCAAACGACGCCGGTCCTACAAGCGCAAGAGCCCGCCGGACGGCTTCGTCTCCTGGGACGCCAAGACCTTCGATCGCCTCGTCGGCGCGACACCGGAGACGCTGACCAGCCACTTCCGGGTGAGCGCGGCGATGCTGCTCAACGTCGCCGCCCGCGGAGGGGACTTCTTCGGCCACATGCGGCAGCTGCTCACCGACAACCACGAGTCGCGGTCGCGGCAGCGGGCGATGGTCCGCGAGGCGATCCGGCTGTTCCGCAGCCTCGAGGCAGGCGGGGTGCTCGAAAGGGCCGACGGGGGAGTGCGGCTCACGGTGGAGTTGCAGCCCGACTTCGCCCTCGACCAGCCCCTGGCGTTGTTCGCGATCGCGGCCCTGGAACTGCTCGACCCGGCCGATCCGGCGTACCCGCTCGAGGTGCTGTCGGTGCTGGAGGCGACGCTGGAGGACCCGCGCCAGGTGCTCAGCGCGCAGCGCAAGAAGGCGCGCGGCGAGGCGATCGGGCAGATGAAGGCCGACGGCATCGAGTACGACGAGCGCATGGAGCTGCTGGAGGACGTGACCTATCCGCGGCCGCTCAGCGAGCTGCTGGAGCACGCGTATGAGACCTACCGCCAGACGCACCCGTGGATCCTGGACCACGAGCTCAAGCCCAAGGCGGTCGCACGCGACCTGTACGAGCGCGCGATGACCTTCAACGAGTACGTCTCCTTCTACGGCCTCGGCCGGTCCGAAGGGCTGGTGCTGCGGACCCTTGCGGATGCGTACAAGGCGCTGCGACGGACGGTGCCCGAGCGGCTGCGGACCCCCGAGCTCGACGACCTCACCGCGTGGCTGGGTGAGCTGGTCCGGCAGGTGGACAGCAGCCTGCTCGATGAGTGGACCGAGCTGACCCAGGGCAGCACCGGCACCGTCGATGTCGAGGTGCCGTCGGTGACGCGCAACGAGCGGGCCTTCCGCACCTTCGTGCGCAACGCCCTGTGGCGCCGCGTGCAGCTGCTCGACCTCGCTGTTCAAGGACACGGCCGGATCGACCTGCTGCACGAGCTCGACCCGGACGTCGACTGGGAGGCCTCGCTGGCCGCCTATCTCGAGGAGCACGGGTCGGTGGGCACCGGGCCGGACGCTCGCGGTCCGCGGTTCTTCGTCCTCGACGGCGCCAGTGCGACGCAGGTGCTGCAGGACCCCGACGGCGACCACGACTGGGCGCTGCACGCGAGCATCGACCTCACCACAGCCTCTCCGGACTCCTCGCTCGCGGCGAGGTCGATGC
>JBKJSN010000157.1:0-5199 GCA_046595815.1 Mycobacteriales bacterium | reverse complement strand
CTTGGGGGTGGGGGATCGTGTGCTGGTTCCAGGGATGCCGTACGTCGACCGGGTTCCCCAGCGGGTCATGGGTGACGAACACCTCCCGGTTGGTGTCCACCCAGTCGTCGTAGAACGAGGAGCCGAGCAGGATCCGCATGCCGAGGTTGATGTCAACCAGGCTGTTGGTGACCAGCTTGCCGTCGACGACGACGCCTGGGGTCACGAACATCTTGCGACCCCAGTTCTCCATGTCCTTGTAGGCGAAGTTGCAGTGGTCCGGGTCCTGGAAGGAGCCCCAGCAGCCGAGCAGCGTGCGGCGCAGGCCGACCTTCTCGTAGCCCGGCAGTGCGTCGTAGAAGAAGTCGAACAGGTCGTCGTGCATCGGCACGACCTTCTTCATGAACTCGACGTAGCGCATCAGCCGCGTGATGTAGTCGGTCATCAGCTGGATGGTCGCGACGGTGCCGACGCCTCCCGGGTAGAGCGTCGACGGGTGGACGTGGCGTCCTTCCATCAGGCAGAACATCTCGCGGGTCCAGCGGCTGACCTGGAGCGCCTCGCGGTAGAACTCGCCGGTGAAGGGGTTGAGCGCCCGCATGATGTCGGCGATGGTGCGGTAGCCGTGGTCGCCCTCGCCGGGGGCTCGGGTGTTCTCGGCCTTCGCGAGGACACCGGGGTTGGTCTCCTTGACCATCCGCTCGCAGTAGTCCACGCCGACCAGGTTCTCCTGGAAGATGTTGTGGTCGAACATGTACTCCGCGGCCTCACCCAGGTTCACGATCCACTCAGCCAGGTGGGGAGGCTTCACGCCGTACGCCATGTTCTGGGCGTAGCACGAGCAGGTGGCGTGGTTGTCGCCGCAGATGCCGCAGATGCGGCTGGTGATGAAGTGGGCGTCCCGCGGGTCCTTGCCCTTCATGAAGATGCTGTAGCCACGGAAGATCGATGAGGTGCTGTGGCACTCCGCCACCGTCATGTTCGCGAAATCGATCTTTGTGTAGATCCCGAGGCTTCCCACGATGCGGGTGATCGGGTCCCAGGCCATCTCGACGAGCTCGCGGTCCCCCGAGCCGGGGTTCCCGGGCCCTGTCGCGGTGGTGGTCATGTTGTCCGTCCCGTGCGGTCGATGGGCAGGGTGGCCGTGGAGCTACCAGGTGCGCTCCGCTCCGCTGAGGAGCTCGCTGCCACGCTTGCGCCACTTCGGTTCCTTGTCGACCGTCGCCGCCGTCTTGCTGCGCAGCAGCCGGATCGTCTTGCCGTAGGTCCCGATCGCCGCCGTCGAGAACCTCCCGCCCGGGGGCTCGTCCATGAACGGCATGAACTTGTCCGGGAATCCGGGCATGGTGCAGCCGATGCAGATGCCCCCGACGTTGGGACAGCCGCCGACCCCGTTGATCCAGCCGCGCTTGGGCACGTTGCACTTCACGACAGGTCCCCAGCAGCCGAGCTTGACGATGCACTTGGGTGAGCCGTACTCGGTGGCGAAGTCCGCCTGCTCGTAGTAGCCAGCGCGATCGCAACCTTCGTGGACGGTGGCGCCGAACAGCCAGGTCGGTCGCAGGGCATCGTCGAGGGGGATCATGGGGGCCTGCCCGGTCGCCTGGTAGAGCAGGTAGGTGAGGGTCTCCGACAGGTTGTCGCCCTGCACCGGACACCCTGGGACGCAGACGATCGGCAGGCCCGCCTTGCTCTTCCAGTCCCAGCCCAGGTAGTCGGGCACGCCCATCGCGCCGGTGGGGTTGCCGGCCATCGCGTGGATGCCGCCGTACGTCGCGCACGTGCCCACGGCAAGGATCGCCAGCGCCTTGGGTGCGAGCCGGTCCAGCCACTCGCTCGTGGTGACGGGCTGACCGGTCAGCGGGTTGTTGCCGAAGCCGGACCAGTAGCCCTCGCCGGCGAGCTCCTCATTGGGGATCGATCCCTCGACCACGAGGATGAAGGGCTCGAGCTCGCCTCGGTCGGCCTTCCAGAACCACTCGAGGAAGTCGTCGGCGCCGCCGGCGGGTCCGCACTCGAAGTCGATGAGCGGCCAGTGGACGGCGACCCTGGGCAGGCCGGGGAGCGCGCCGAGGGCGATCTCCTCGATGCTGGGCTGCGTCGCGCCGGTCAGCGCCACGGAGTCGCCGTCGCAGGACAGCCCGGCGTTGAGCCAGAGGACGTGGACCAGGGTGTCTTCGGCCGCGACACCTTCGGCGGAGAGCACGGGAGCCTCCCAGTCGAGACCTGCGGCTGGAGGTCCCACCACATCGTGGAAGACCCGCGGTGCGGATCTGTGCGACGTGTCCCTTGTCCTATTCCTGAGCAAGCGCGATTGTCAAGGTGATCTAGAGAGTGGCGGTGGGCTTTGTGGCTTCGGGGTCACCTGTGCGAGTGCGCGTCCGGGTCACCGGCGTGGTGCAAGGCGTCGGCTTTCGCCCTTTCGTGTGGCGGACGGCGACGTCCCTGGGCCTGAGCGGGTGGGTCGGCAACGACGCAGCCGGAGTGGTCCTTGAAGCCGAAGGGATGCCCGCGGACGTGGCGACCCTGGTCGAACGGCTGAGTGACGCGCCACCGCTTGCCAGGGTCGAGCAGGTCGCGAGCGTCACGATGCCCTCCCTGGGGGACGTGGGGTTCACCGTTCGAGCGAGCGACGACCATGACGACGGTGGTGCCAGCTCGGCCCTGGTGGCGCCGGACACCGCCACGTGCGAGGAGTGCCTGCGCGAGCTCGACGACCCGGCCGATCGACGCTTCGGCTACCCGTTCCTGTGCTGCACGAACTGCGGCCCGCGCTACACCATCGTCAAGTCAGTTCCCTACGACCGCGCCCGTACGACGATGTCGGCCTTTGCCCTCTGCGGCGACTGCAAGCGCGAGTACGACGATCCCGCCGACCGGCGCTTTCACGCCGAGCCCGTCGCGTGCCCGGCCTGCGGACCGCAGCTGCTCGGGCTTGACGTGAGGCAGGCGGCGGAAAGGCTCCTGGCCGGTGAGGTCGTGGCGATCAAGGGCCTGGGGGGCTTTCACCTCGCGGTGGACGCGACGCGGGAGAGCGCGGTGGCCCGGCTTCGGCAGCGCAAGCACCGGGAGGACCGGCCGTTCGCGCTGATGGTCCCCGACCTCGCCGCCGCGCTCACGCTGTGCGACGCGGGGGAGGAGGAGGTTGCCCTGCTGACCAGTCCGGCCCGGCCGATCGTGCTGATGCGGGGCCGAGCGGATGCGGGAGTCGCCCCGTCGGTGGCCCCCGGCTCGCCGTACCTGGGGGTGATGTTGGCCTACACCCCGCTGCACCACCTGCTCCTGACCGCCGTGGGACGGCCGCTGGTGATGACCAGCGGGAACCTGTCAGACGAGCCGATCGCCTACCTCAACGACGACGCCGCCCAGCGGCTCACGGGCATCGCCGATGCGGTGCTGGGCCACGACCGCGTCATCCGCACCCGGGTCGAGGACTCGGTCATGCGGGTCGTCGGGGGGCGCACGGTCCCGATCCGGCGGTCCCGGGGATACGTGCCGCTGCCGATCCCCCTGCCTGTCGCCAGTCCCGTGCCGGTCCTTGCCGTGGGGGCCGCGCTGAAGAACACGTTCTGCGTGGGCCGCGGCGCGCAGGCCTTCGTCTCCCACCATGTCGGCGACCTCGACAACTACCCGACCTGGCAGTCCTACCTGGACGGGATCGCCCAGCTGACAGCGCTTCTCGAGGTTTCACCCAGGGTGCTGAGCCACGACCTGCACCCGGACTACCCGTCGACGCGCTACGCCCTTGAGCGGGAGGGGGTGGAGCTGATCGGGGTGCAGCACCACCACGCCCACCTTGCCTCCTGCCTGGCCGACAACGGCGCGACCGGTCCCGTCATCGGGGTCGTCTTCGACGGCCTCGGGTGGGGGACGGACGGCACCGCGTGGGGCGGGGAGTTCCTGGTGGCCGACTTCGTGGGGTTCGAGCGGGCCCTGCACCTGGAACAGGTCCCGATGCCGGGCGGCGACCACGCCACCCGCCAGCCCTGGCGGATGGCTGCGGCCTACCTCGACCTGGCCTTCGAGGGCGCGCCGCCGGAGGGCTTGGACGTGCAGCGCCGTCAGCGGGGTCGGTGGGACGCCGTCCGCTCGGCCGCCCGGGTGGGCATCAACGCGCCCCTCACCTCCAGCGCGGGGCGACTGTTCGATGCGGTGTCCGCGCTGCTCGGCCTCCGCGACGAGGTGACCTACGAGGGCCAGGCGGCGATCGAGCTCGAGCACCTCGCCTCGCCTACGGAGCGCGGCTGCTACCCCGTCCCCGTCGCCGGAGGGGTCGTCCAGGTGTCGGAGCTGTTCCGCGCGGTCACGCAGGATCTGCTCGCCGGCACCGACAGCGCCCGCATCGCAGCGCGCTTCCACCACTCGGTCGCGGACCTCGTGGCGGCGGGGTGCGACCAGGTGCGCGAGCAGAGCGGGTTGTCCGTCGTGGCCTTGTCCGGAGGCGTCTTCCAGAACGCGCTGTTGCTCGCTGGGTGCCTGGAACGCCTGCAGGACAGGGGTTTTTCGGTCCTGACCCATCGACAGGTGCCGTGCAACGACGGCGGCATCAGCCTCGGGCAGGCTGCGGTGGCAGCGGCGCAGCTCCGAGCGCGTGCATGACGGCTTCCCAGAGCACATGGGTCAGGGTCGTCTGCACCTCCTGCACCCGGTGGACCGAGGCGGACGGCACCGCGAACAGGTGATCGACGCTGGGCGAGTCGGCCATCCGCCCACCGCCGTAGCCGGCGAGACCGACGGTGATCATCCCCATGCGGTGCGCCTGCTCCAGCCCTTCGAGGACGTTGCGCGAGCCGCCGCTCGTGGACAGGGCGACGGCCACGTCGCCGCGGCGGCCGAACGCCTTCACCTGGCGGGCGAAAACGACGTCAAAGCCGACGTCGTTGGACAGCGCGGTGACGACTGCGACGTCGTTCGTGAGCCCGAGCGCAGGCACCCGTCGCGCCGGGGGAGGGGGATTCATGAACGTCTGCACGACGTCCTGCGCGTCGGTGCTGCTGCCACCGTTGCCGAAGGCCAGGACCGTCCCGCCTCCGCGGAGGCTTTCAGCGACGGCGCGGGCGCACCCCGCCACCGCCTCGGCCTGTTCCGCGCCGACGGAGCGGCGCAGGGCAAGGACCTCGGTGATCTTCTGCCGCGCGGACTCCGCCGTCGCGGCCAGCGTGGTCGCCTCGTCCGAGCCGCCGCCATACAGGAAGGGGTAGAGCTGCTCGACGCCGCTGC
>JBKJSN010000110.1:0-5072 GCA_046595815.1 Mycobacteriales bacterium | reverse complement strand
CAAATTTCTTGCTGGTGTCCGAATCGAACTTCTTGCGAGCCCAGGACATACGCTCGCAAATTCTCGTGCCAGACTCATCGTCGGCTGTGCGGCCCCCCGTTATTCGGTCCATCTAGCTTGAGCGTCTGACTCCGAGTGAGAGGACCAGCGTGAGTTCCTCTCGCATGGGGCGCGAGGTTGAGGTGAGAGGGGCATCGGAAGGTTGCTCACGGAGTTGCTCACGAACTCACGACGACGGGGCGGTACAACTCCGCATGGAACGGGTCGGGGACTTGGCGAGAAGCGTTGCAAACGCTACGGTTTGAACCCTCGAAGCAAGGAACGGCACGAGCTCCTTGATCCTACGGATCAAGAGGTTAGGGGTTCGAATCCCTTCGGGCGCACTTTCCAAAACCAGCTGCTCGGGACCCTGGATCTGGGTGAGCGGCACCCGCCGCCGAGGTGCACGACTACCTCGACGTCGCCGTGGGCGTCCTGGCCGCCTCACTGAGCAAGCGCGCGCCGGGCTACCTCAATCTCGGGTTCCCCGATCCCCGGACGTCCTAGCCCCGCTCTGGCGGAAGAACGACCTTGCATTTATGCTAGGGAAATGAACGCGGCGGCGGTGTTGGTCCGGACTGCACGCGAGGCAGCCGACATGTCGGCGAGTGAGCTCGCCCGTGAAGCCGGCGTGTCCACCTCGACGGTCACCCGCATCGAGCAGGGAACGCTGGACCCGACGGTCGGGATGCTTCACAAGCTTCTGGCCGCCGCCGGGACGACGCTGCGTCTGGAGGCGGCCACTGCGCCGGGTCGTCCGGAACTCGCGCGGCTTGCGCGCGCCTGGTCTGCGAGCAACGACGACGTGCGGCCGGACTGGACCGCGCTGCGTTCGCTGCTGGATCGACTCAGGCGGGAGCCGTCGCTCGTCCCCGACGCGATCAGGCGGCAGCCGCCGCGTAGCGGCTCGGCCGTGATGGACGCCCTGCTGGCAGGCATCGCCGACAAGCTCGCGGACGACGCCGGAATCGAACGCCCAGCGTGGACGAGGCGGGGACGCCGGCTTCGCAAGGGCTGGGCGCCTGCGGGAACCCCGCGACAGACCGCCTACCGGCGCGAGCACACACCGCCACAGTTGGCTCGCCGGAACCTCATCGTGGACGCCTCGTCACTGTGGCGGGACGCCGTCGATGCGTGAGGAACTCGACCGTGAGGAGATCCTGGCGAGTCTCTCCGAGCTCGCGGGCGAACTCGGCGTCGGCAACAGCCAGCACGTCGTGATCGTCGCTGGGGGATCCCTGATGGCTCTGCATGGGTTGCGCGACACCACCAGGGATGTCGACAGCCTGGCGCGGATGGACGACGAGCTGTGCCAAGCCGCTGATCGGGTCGCCCTGCGACGGGACCTCGAACCCGGTACGTGGCTGAACGCCTCCGCGGTGGCTTGGCGTCCGCTGACGTTACGGGAAGCCGACTGCACAATCGTGCTCGACCACCCTCGGCTGCTCGTCCTCGCGGCGCCGCTGCGTGAGGTGTTCCTCATGAAGCTCTTAAGCACCCGTGCACGTGACTCCGACGACCTGCCCGCCTTGTGGCCGCACGCAGGGTTCAGCAGCGCAGCCGAAGCAATCGCCTGCCTGTACGACCAGGCCTACCCGTGGGCGGATCGGGACCCCTACCTGCAGGTCTACCTCGAAGGCGTCATTCGCCGGCTCCAAGGTGACGCCTAGCCCGTCTTACCGGCGGCTATGCCCGCACGAACGTGCAGATTCTCCCGGCTTCCCGTAACGTCCTAGATGATCATGCATGTAAGGAGCGGTACGCGGAGCCAGAGGGCCTCCATATGCACGATCCTGCAGACTTTTCTGGCGCGATGGCGGAGACGTGACGCCCTCGCCACCCGCCACGCATAGGTCTTGACCGATATCGCTTCCGGTCTATCATGTGTGCGTGGCCTGGGATGTCCGGGTGTTGGAGGAGGTCGAATCCTGGCTCCTCGCCCTCGACGATGACTCCTACGACCAGGTCGCGGCGGCTATCGACAAGCTCGAGCACGACGGACCAATCCTCGGCAGACCGCTCGTCGACCGGATCGAAGGCTCGCGTCACCATCACATGAAGGAGTTGCGTCCCGGGTCGGCGGGCAGAAGCGAGATCCGCATCCTGTTCGTGTTCGACCCCGAGCGCAGGGCGGTGCTGCTGGTCGCTGGCGACAAGGCTGGCAACTGGAAGCGCTGGTACGACAAGTTCATCCCGATCGCAGACAGGAGGTACGACGCATGGCTGAGCGAGCAGTGACCCCACGGACCGCCAAGGTGCCCGCCAAGAGCTGGGCGCAGGTCCGGGCGCAGCGTCCGCCTCACGAGGAACGTGTCGTAGAGCACCGGGCCCGCCTGGAGGCTGAGGTTCGCGCCTACCGGCTGCGCGAGGTCCGCGAGGGGCAGGGGCTGACCCAGACCGAGCTGGCCGACCGCATGCACGTGAAGCAGCCGACTGTGTCTGCGTTGGAGAGCGGCAAGCTGGATCGTGCTGGACTGTCCACGATCAAGGCCTATGTCGAGGCCCTCGGCGGCACAGTCGAAGTCGTCGCCGACTTCGGCGACCACCGGCTGGTGCTCGGCTGATCACTCACCCGGCAAGGGCGGGGTCGCGTCCGTGCGACCCCGCCCCTTCGCGCCGACGGCCTAGAGAGTGCTCTTGTAGAGCAACCGGTTCGGCGTACCCGTGACGTTGCTCTTGATGACTCCTGATGTCGCGTTGGACGTCACCCAGCTCACGATGGTCGAGCTCGCGGCGTCACCGAAGTTCGCCTTGTAGAGCGCCCCCACACCGGCGGCGTGCGGCGATGCCATCGAGGTGCCCGAGATGGTGTTGGTGCCACCGTTGAGCCAGTCCGAGGTGATGCTCACCCCGGGCGCATAGGTGTCGACGCAGCCGCCGTAGTTGCTGAAGGACGCCCGGGTGTCGGTGCTGTCCGAGGCGGCAACCGTGAGCGTGCCGGAGGCGGAGGCGGGGGAGACGTTGCAGGCGTCCTGGGCCTCGTTGCCGGCCGCGACGGCCAGGAAGACACCGCTGTTGGCGAGGTTGGTGGCGGCGGTGTTGAGCGAGGAGGAGTACGAGCCGCCGAGGCTCATGTTCGCCACCGCAGGACGAGCGCCGTACAGCCGGACCCAGTCCATGCCGGCGATGATGCCGCTCGTCGACCCGGAGCCGGCGCAGTCGAGGACGCGCACGGCACGCAGCCGCACCGCCTTCGCGACGCCGTACGTCGTCCCGCCGATCGTGCCGGCGACGTGCGTGCCGTGGCCGTTGCAGTCCTGACCGGTTCCGCCGAAGGCGTCGTAGGAGGCAGCAGCCCGCCCGCCGAAGTCCGGGTGCGAGGTGGCGATGCCGGTGTCGATGACGTACGCCGTCACCGACGAGGCCGTCGCGGTGTAGGTGTAGGTGGCGCTCAACGGCAGGTTCCGCTGGTCGATGCGGTCCAGGCCCCAGGTGGCGCCGGCCTGCGTGGAGTCGGCGGTGAAAACCTGGTCCGGCTCGATCGAGACGACGCCCGGCAGCGACTGCAGCACGGTGAGCTGCGCTGCGGACAGGTGGGCCGCGAAGCCGAAGATCACGGCCTTGTAGGTGAAGTCGGGCTGCACGCCGAGACGGGTCAGCACGGCGTCGGTGGTGGCGTTGTCGGCCAACCGCACGACGTACGAGCCGGGGACGACGGTTCCCGTCGCTTTCTCGACAGGTACGACGGAAACCACCGCTACCGCGGTGGCCGGGGTGGTGAGGGACAGCGCCAGGGGTACGGCGGCAAGGGCGGCGAGGGTGACTCGCACAGAACGCTTGTGCACGTGCTTCCTTCCGTAGGTGGTGCACGAACCACCGGCCCCTCCTGGGCGGGTGGGGACCTGCTGCGCTGGGTGCGCAGAACCTAGGGAGCCGGACAAAGACCCCACAGGATCCCGGAAGGTGACAATCCCCCTCCCACCGGGCAGGGAAGTCGCTCGCCGGCCGGTCGCAGGAACCCGACCGTCTGACGCCGAACCTTGTGCCGTGTCCAGGAAGCAATCCGCCGTGAGGCCGCGCTACGGGGCAGCCCTGCTCGCGGCGGCTGCGCTGCTCGCCGGCGTCCCGACGGTCTCCTCGGCGGCGGTGGGTGAGCGCTGCAACGCCGCTGCGGCGGGCCCACGGGTGGACGTGCCGACCTTCAGCGTCTCCGTCTCGGCCGGGCGCCCGTCGTACCGGCGCGGGCAGACAGCGGTCGTCCGCGTGGAGGTGCGGCACGCCTCCCCTGCGGGGCCGAAAGTCGAGCGGGTCCAGGTCGACATCGACGTGAGCGCAGGCGGTCACGTCGTGAAACGCCTGCACGGCCAGACCGATGCCGAGGGCATCTCGCGGCCGGCGTGGAAGCTGCCGCCGCGTGCTCCCCTCGGCCGACTGAGTGCGGTGGCGACCGTGTCGCTGCTGCTGGTCGACAGCGTCGACTGCACCGGCGGCATCGTCTACGAAACAGGACGCGGCACGGCCGACCCGCTGACCACCGTGACCAGTTGAGGCATTCCCTGTACGGCGCACTCCCCCGGTGACACGATGTGAGTGCCTGATGACCGCCCTGGGGGGCCTGCGATGCGCACTCGTTCCGTTCTCGTCCTGCTGGCAACGACGACCCTGACGCTCACGGCGGTGCCGAGCGCTCAGGCCTCGCACGCCTGGGGCACCTACCACTGGGCGCGTACGGCGAACCCGTTCGCGCTGACCGTCGGCGACAACATGAGCCCGAGCTGGGATCCCTACCGCGTCACCGCGACGAACGACTGGACCACTTCGGCTGTCATGGACCTGGTGCCCAAGGCAGGCACCACGGACGGGCGCAAATGCCGCGCGTCGGCGGGCACCGTGCAGGTGTGCAACGCGGCATACGGCAGGAACGGCTGGCTGGGGCTGGCGACCATCAACATCACGGGCGGCACGCACATCACGCAGGGCACCGCGAAGATGAACGACACCTACTTCGCGATGGACGCCTACAACAACGCCGACGAGAAGCAGCACGTGGTGTGCCAGGAGATCGGGCACACGTTCGGCCTCGGGCACACCAG
>JBKJSN010000159.1:0-12080 GCA_046595815.1 Mycobacteriales bacterium | reverse complement strand
CTTACCTACCCGGCAGGGCTATCGCCCACACCCTCGGCGCCATGACGATCTCCGAATTCTGCCGGGACACTCTCCTGGCCCACGGACCCCTGACCACCGATGACCTCACCGAGCGGGCGGTGCGCTCCGGCGCCACACGCTCCTCGACGCCCGGCAGCAGCGTCGTCGCGGCGCTTCGCGACAGAGCCCTGCAGCTCGCAGACGGCCGCTGGGTCACGCCGCTGTGGCTGCTGGAGGGCCGGTGCCTGACGACCCCCAACCTCCCTCAGCCATCCTGGAGCTGCGACCCTCGCGACTCCTCCTGGCAGGACCTTCGGCTGCTGCACCTGGCCACCAACCTCGCGCCCGTTCCGCTCGTCGGGGGCGGACGACTCGAGCGGGTCGGCTGGCGAGGCCTGCGAGCGACCAGGCCACTCCCAGAACCCGCGCCTCAGGAACTGCTCTGCCTGAGGGTGGTGAGAGGGTCGCTTGAGGCGACGACAGTGCCCGCCGCTCTCACCTGGACGCCGGCCGCCACCCGCCTGATGCAAGACCTCGACGCCTCCCCCGCCCAGCCCACCCGCGGCTGCGACGTAGGCCTGGTTGTCCTGCGCCACCTCGCGGAGCTCATCCTGTCTGACGGAAGCCTGCTCCGGGAGCCGCTGCCGCCGCTGAGCGTCTGCTCGGATGCGCTCGCCCAAGACCTTGAGGGGCAAACGCCCGGGTACGACGAGCCCTGGCACGCAGGGCTGCGCCTGGTCCTGTGAGCCCAGCAGGCCGCTTCCCGAAAACTCGGGACCGCTGCCTCTGATGTCGGGACACCTCCTCGTCGTTCCCTTCTCGCATTGGTCCCGCGAGAGAGGAACTCCCATGACCCACAAGCCCCTGCACCTGATCAGCGCCGCAGCCCTCGTCGGCGTCATCGTTGCCACGACTGCCCTGCTCCGCGCCCCCGGTTTCGTGCTCCTGGCCGTACCCACCGCCGTGGGCCTGGGCCTCTCCCGCAAGCACCCGCGAGTCGGGGCCGCTGTCATCGCCCTGGGCTCCGCCCTCGTGCTGGCGATCGCCATTCCGCAGCTCGCCGGCGGCCCCCAGTGGTGGATCGACGGGGCCTTCGACGTGGCCGGCGGAATCCCCGCGTTGATCGCCTTCGCCAGCTCCCTGACTGTGGCGCTCGGTCGAACCGGTCACCCGGTTTCCTCCCTCGGCACCGCTTCGGGTCGTTAGCCTCAGACGGTGACCACCGCTCGACGGACGGCGCACACGAGCAGGCCCGCGGCCACGCTCGCGCTGTACGCCGCGAGTTGCCTGGCGCTCGCCGCCTACCTCGACCTGACCCGTCCCGACCTGCACGACGACCGGACGAGCTTCTGGGTGCTGTCCGCCCTCAGCCTCCCGGTCGTCGTGCTCGTCGTGCTGCTGGTGCAGCACCTCCCCCGCCACCCCCTGACCCTCACCCTCGCCGCCGGCCTGGTGCTCACAGCGACGGGCCAGGGACCCGCCCTGCTGGCAGAGGCGGTAGAGCCCGGGAGCGGGCTGGCGGCCGCCCTGACCGACCTGGGCTGGCTCGGGGGCATCCCCATGCTCCCCTTGATGTTCCTGTTCTTCCCGAACGGCTGGCCGTCTGGACCTTGGCGCTGGCTCGCACGGGCGGAGGTGGCCGCCTTCGTCGCGCTCGTCTTCGTGTCGGCCAGCCACGGGTTCGCAGAGCCGGGGAGACTCGCGACTGCCACCGCTGCCACTGGGGCAGCCATCCTGGTCGTCGGCGCGCTGGTGGGCGCGGTGCGCCTGCTGGTCCGGGCCGTACGCGAGCGGGGCTCCCACCCTGGGCACACGGCGTTCGCGGCCGTCGCAGCCCTCGCCGTCGTGTGCTGGTTCGCTCTACCTGTCCTGGACGCCGTGGTCGGGCTGCCGGGCGCACTCATAGGGACGCTCACCTATGCGAGCCTGGCGTTCGGCCCGCAGCTTGCCCTGGGGTACGGCGTGCTGCGGCACCAGCTCTTCGGCCTCGATGTCGTCATCCGCCGCGTCGCCCTTGCCGCCACCAGTGCCGTCGTCATCTTCGCGATCTACCTGCTCGGCGTGCTGGCGGTCGGCGCGCTGCTCGACGTACCCCGTTCGACGCTGGCCGCCGGGGTGCTGCCTGCGGCCATCGCCGTCGTCGTCCTGGCACCGGCCCACCGTCGCGCCCAAGTCTGGGCCGAGCGCCGCCTCTACGGCGACCGGCGGGACCCGCACAGCCTGCTGACGCACCTGGCGACCGAACTCGCGTCCGTGCCGCCAGATGAGGTGGCGCACCTCGTGGCCACCCGGACGGCCGAGGGACTCCGGCTGCCCTGGACCGCAGTGGAGCTCGACCGTGAGGGCACCTGGGTGCAAGTCGCCGAGCACGGTTCGGGGCACGAGGGTCCGGTCGAGATCATCGAGGTCACCCACGCGGGCGAGGTCGTGGGACGGCTGCTGACCCGGCCGCGTCGCGGTCAGCCCGCTCTCGGGTCCCGCGATCTCGCCGCCCTGCACCAGGTCACGGTGCAGGCTGCCCCGGCGCTGTCCGCCGCCCGCCTCGTCGATGAGCTGACCCAGTCCCGGGAGCGGCTGGTGCTGGGCCGAGAGCAGGAGCGCAACCGGCTGCGACGCGAACTCCACGACGGTCTCAGCCCCTCCCTCGCCGGGATGTCTTTGGCCCTCGGCGCGGCGCGTCGCGGGCTGGGATCCACGCTCCCCCCGGAGGCCGCCCGACTGCTGGACACCGTGCAGCGAGAGTCGGTGCAGGCAGCCCAGGCCGTCCGCGATCTGCTCGCCGACCTGCGCCCGCCAGGCCTCGAGGAGCTGGGCCTGGTCGGAGCCCTCGAGGACCGTGCCCGCCAGCTGACCCGCGAGCAGGAGTTCGACATCGCCGTGCTTGCCGATGCGCTGCCGCCGCTCGCACCTTCGGTGGAGGTTGCGGCGTACCGGATCGCGACAGAGGCGATGACCAACGCAGCTCGACACAGCGGCGGGCGGCACTGCCAGGTGCAGGTGTCGGCCAACGGCCGGCTCGAGGTCATCGTCGTTGACGACGGGCACGGCCTGGGGCCTGAGGCCGCCGGGCACGGCGGGGTCGGCCTGGAATCCATGGCCGAAAGGGCCCACGAGCTCGGGGGCGAGCTCACCGTGCAGGACGGCCCCGACGGCGGCACGATGGTCCGTGCCCTGCTCCCCGTTGTAGGTGGCCCATGACACTGCGCGTGCTCATCGTCGAGGACCACCCGATGTACGGCGAGGGCCTGCGGGCCACCCTGGAGTCCGACCCGCGGATCACGGTGACAGACCTGGCCAGCACCGCCGCGGCGGGTGCCGCCGCGATCCGGGAGCAGGCGCCGGACGTCGTCGTCGTCGACCTCGGGCTCCCGGATGCGAGCGGCCTCACGCTCGTCAACCAGGTGGTTGCCGAGCAGCCCGCGACGGGGGTGCTCGTGCTCACGTCCTACGACGACGACGGGCATGTCTACGCCGCGCTGCGCGCGGGGGCGCGGGGCTACCTCGTCAAGACGGCCGAAGCCGAGGAGCTGGTCCGAGCGGTGTGCACCGTCGCCGCCGGCAACGGCGTGTTCTCCGGCAGCGTGGTGGACCGCATCACCCGTCACGTCGCCAGCGGCGGCCGAGCGAGCAGCGATACGCCGTTCCCCACCCTCACCGGTCGCGAGCGGGACGTGCTTGCGCTCATCGCGCAGGGACACAGCAACGCTTATATCGCCGACCACTTCGTGCTCAGCCTGAAGACCGTGCGTAACCACGTCAGCAACGTCATGGGCAAATTAGGCGTGTCTACCCGGAGCGAGGCAGTGGCGCGTGCCCGGGATGTCGGCGTCTGACCCTAGCTCCACGGTCACGGTCCCGTTCTGCTGGTGACGGCGCGTGGTGATCCCTTGAAGGCCAGGGGGTCCGGTCATAGGTTCGGCTCACAGGCGAGCCCGTCAGTCGCGCACCACCTGCCCGGCACGGGGCGCTCGACGAGGGGGCACAACGATGACTCGAACGATGTCACGGGCGCGCAGCCGCGCCGTCGCACTAATGACGGGAACCCTCCTGGTTTCCGGTCTCGGTGCCGTCACCGCGCCGCCCGGCACAGCGGGCAACACGCAGACCTACGTAGTCCTCTATCGCGAGGGCGCGCCCAGCACCGACGCGGGCTCGGCCGTGCGGTCCGCCGGCGGCACCCTGGTTGCGAACTACCCACAGATCGGGGTGGTCATCGCGCGCTCGGACAGCACCGGCTTCGCCGCCCGGATGAAGGGCAGGTCAAACGTCACCGGTGTCGCCGCCACCGGTGCCTTCGCCACGCGTGTAGCGGCCAACGAGGGCTCCGGGGCTCAGTCGGCTGCAACGCCCGCTGCCGGCAGCGACGCGGAGCCCCTGTCTGGGCTGCAGTGGGACATGGAACAGATCAACGCCTTCGCCGCCCACAAGATCAGCGGCGGCTCGCGCGACGTCGTCGTCGGAGACCTCGACACCGGTCTGGACTTCACCCACCCGGACCTGGCCCCGAACTACCGGCCTGAGCTGTCGGCCGACTGCTCGAGCGGCACGGCCACCCCTCTGCAAGCAGGCAACGACGCGAACGGGCACGGAACACACACTGCCGGCACCATCGCGGCGGCTGTGAACGGCATCGGGATCACCGGGGTCGCTCCGAACGTCTCTCTCGCTGGCATCAAGTCCAGCAACGACGACGGCTATTTCTTCCCCGAGATGGTCGTGTGCGCCTACATGTGGGTCGCGACCCACGGCATCGACGTCACGAACAACAGCTACTTCGCCGACCCCTGGCTATTCAACTGCCGCAACGACGCTGGCCAGCGGGCGATCTGGGAGGCGGAGCGGCGTGCGATTCGCTACGCGCAGAGCCAAGGCACCGTGGTCGTGGCCTCGGAAGGCAACGAGAGCACCGACCTGTCGCACCCGCACGTGGACAGCATCAGCCCCGACTACCCGCCGGGCACCGAACAACAACGTGAGATCACCAACGCCTGCGCTGTGGTGCCGGTAGAGGTTCCTGGCGTGATCGGAGTCACCGCGACCGGCGACAACTCCGTCAAGTCCTTCTACTCGTCGTACGGCATCTCGACGGCTGACGTGGCAGCGCCAGGCGGCGACTCGATCTTCCAGGTGACCGCTGCGGCACCCAACGGCAGGGTGCTCTCGACGTACCCGGCCGGACTCCCATGCCGCCGAAGTGTCGTGGACCCGGGGACCGGCGCCAGCTACTGCTACCTGCAGGGCACCTCGATGGCCGGGCCGCATGTCGCCGGCATCGCTGCGCTGTTGGCCAGCAAGGGGCTGCGCGGCGGCGCGGTCAGCGGAGCGCTGAACCAGGCCGTTAACCGCCTCCCCTGCCCCGACCCGGGCTACGGACAGCAGATGGCGGACGTCGGCTTCACCCAGTCGAACGGGGACCTCCAGGAGTGCACCGGGGGCGGGGGCCACACCAGCTTCTACGGCGCCGGAGAGGTCGACGCCTTGAAGGCTGTCCGTTAATCAGACGTCGAGCTGGTGCCCGCCGAAGTACATGAGCGGGTCACTGAGCAGTTCGATCCCGATGCCGTCCGGGTCGCGCAGGTACATCGACTCCTCGATCCCACGATCTGGCCCGATGTAAGGCACACCCGCAGCGTCGAGCGTCTCCCGCAGGGTCTCCCAGCGGGGGCGCTCGACGTGGATGGCGATGTGCTGCACTCCCCCGATCGCCTCCACGCCCTGCTCGAGCCCAAGACCTGGGAAGTCGAAGAACCCCAGCAGCGTGCGGTTGCCGACGTCGAAGAACAGGTGCGTGGAGCCGGGGTAGTCCCGGTTCTCCACCAGCTCCACCAACGGAAACCCCAGCAGCCCTTGGTAGAAGGCGATCGTCTGCTCGACGTCGGAGCAGATCAGCGCTGCGTGGTGGATGCCGCTGCCGTTGCTCACCGCCCGCAGCGGGGCGGGGGTGATGTGCTTGGAGCGCCAGCGCTCCCGACGTGCTGCCAGCTCGACGAGCTCTTCCTCAGTGGGCATGGCCGCAGCGTAGGCGCGTCAGTAGCGCGCGCCCACCACCTGCTCGCCGAGAGGCTCCAGCACCTCCAGCGCTTCGTCGTCCAAGGTGACGTCGACCGCCTCGACGTTCTGCTCCAGCCAGCGCACGCGCTTGGTGCCGGGGATCGGAGCGATCGCGAGGCCGAGCCTGGCGCTCTGGGCAAGCACCCAGGCGATCGCGACCTGGGCCGGTGCGACGCCTAGTCGGTCAGCCACCGCTGCAACCCTCTGCGCGATCGCGGCATTGTCGTCCGCTGCCTTGAACCGCGGGTTGTGCCGACGGAAGTCCTTGTCCCCCAGGGACTTTGCGTCGACCGTCCCGGTGAGGAAACCCCTCCCCAACGGCGAGTAAGGCACCAGCCCGATGCCGAGCTCGACCAGGACCGGCGCGATCCGCTCAGGGTCGCGCGTCCAGAGGGAGTACTCGCTCTGCACCGCAGCGATGGGGTGTACGGCGTGTGCTCGGCGCAGCAGGTCCTCGTTCACCTCGGACAGGCCCAGGTGGCGGACCTTGCCCGCAGCCACCAGCTCGGCCATCGCCCCGACGGTCTCCTCGATCTCGACGTTCTGGGGTGGGCGGTGCAGGTAGTACAGGTCGAGGTGATCGACGCCCAGGCGCAACAGCGAGGCGTCACAAGCGCGCTTGACGTAGCCCGCCTCGCCTCGGATGACCCTGGCAGCGTCACCGCCGCGCCGGTCGATGCCGAACTTCGTGGCGAGCTGCACCTCCTCGCGCCGGCCGACGATCGCGCGGCCGACAAGGACTTCGTTGTGGCCCTCGCCGTACACATCTGCGGTGTCGAGGAACGTCACCCCCAGGTCCAACGCGCGCTGGATCGTGGCGACGGACTCGTCCCAGTCGGCCTCGCCGTACCACTCGCTCATGCCCATGCAGCCGAGTCCCAGCTGCGAGACCCGCAAGCCTGCTAGATCAACGCTCTCCATGGTTTGCACCGTAACGCGACGCCGGGTGGGTGACGAGGAGGGCGAAGGTGGGCTAGAACGTGTTCCATGTCGACGACGGTGCAGCACGGGCGGGCCATCCGGACCATCAACGCCGTCGGCGGCGGGCTGCGGCTGGCGCCCAAGCTGGATCCGCAGTCCCTGCTCGATGCTGCCGCCAAGCGCACCGGCCTGTCCGACTTCGGGGACGAGGGCTTCCGAACCGGGCTCGACGTGCTCACCTCGTCGCTGCAGGAGGAGGCACAACTGACCTTCCTCGGTCGCGTCGCCGCACGGTCCCGGCTCACGACGCTGCTGGAGCAACGGCTTCGCCTCATCGCCGCCAAGCCCCTGTACGACGGGGAGCGGGTCACGCGACCGGTCTTCGTCCTCGGTCTCCCCCGCACGGGCACGACGGTTCTCTACGGCATGCTGGCCGCGAACCCGGCCCTGCGCAGCCCCGCCAGCTGGGAGGTCGCGCGGCCCTTCCCGGCCCCGACCGGCGAGGACCCCGCGCGGGTGAAGGCCTCCGAGAAGGACCTCGACGGCTTCCGGCGGCTCGCCCCTGGGATCGACCAGATCCACCCGATGGGCTCCTACCTTCCGCAGGAGTGCCTGGCAATGCAGGCGCCCAGCTTCTCGTCGTACGAGTTCGTGACGACCTTCCCCGTGCCGTCGTACTGGGACTGGCTGCGCAACCAGGACCTGGCTCCCGCGTACGCGTTCGAGCGGCTGTTCCTGCAGCACCTGCAGTCCGGCGGGCACCGCGGCGAGCACTGGGTGCTCAAGACCCCCTGTCACCTGATGTGGCTCGATGCGCTGCTGGAGGTGTTCCCGGACGCCCTGCTGGTGCACACCCACCGGAACCCGGCGACGGTGCTCGCCTCGGTGAGCTCGCTGATGAGCACCATCCGGTCGGCGGTGAGCGATCACGTGGACCCCGTCGCGATCGGGCGCGAGCAGCTCGACGCCTGGACCTGGGGCATGGAGCGGGTGATGGCGGTGCGCGACCGGCTGCCGGCCGACCGGGTGGTGGACGTGCAGTTCGAGGACACCGTCGCGCACCCCGTCGAGACGGTGGAGAAGGTCTACGCGCACCTCGGGCTCGACTACACCCCCGCCGTCGCTGACGGGGTGCGCGCCTACCTCGCGGAGAACCCGCGCGACAAGCACGGCACGCACACCTACACCCTGGATGAGTTCGGGCTCGACACCGCCGACGTCGAGGCGGCCTTCGCGACCTACAACGAGAGGTTCGCCCGATGAGCTGGAAGGCACTGCTGGAGTCCCTCGCCGCGGCAGGGGAGGTCGTCGCGGGACCGACTGGCGGCCGCAACGACCGCGAACTGGCCGAGGGGTACCGCCACCTCACCCGGGTGTTCTCCATCGCGACCGAGATGCTGGTCGAGAAGGGCGACCCGGCGCACCCGGCCTTCACCCGCTGGATGAGCGCCCACCGGAAGATGTACGGCGACAACCCCGGCACGGTCTACGACGCCGCCATCATCTCCGGCGACCGGGCCTACGTCATCCGCGGGCACCGGGGCGATCACGCCTACCTCGGCTTCTGCCTCTACGGCACGGCCGAGGACGGCGCCAAGCGCATCGCGGGCAACCTCGATGACGACGAGATGGCCTTCGGCCCCGACGGCTCGTTCACGCTGCACCTCGGCGGTCCCGCGCGGGACGGCAACTGGCTGCCGCTGGAGGGCGACGTCAGCGAGGTCATGGTCCGGCAGTACTTCCGTGAACCGACAGAGCAGGCGTCGACGTACACCATCAGCACCGACCCGTACGGCGGTCCGCCCCCGCCCGCGTCGCTGGCCGACATGCAGGCCAGGCTCGAAGCCCTGGGCCGCTACGTCTTGCAGACCGTGGAGGCGGAGACGACGCTGTCCGCCCTGTCGGCTGCGGTGAGCAATGCGGTGTTCCGGATGGGTGCGGACTTCGTGGACGCAGGCGGTGTGCCGGTCGACCCGCCGATCGACCCCTCCGTGATCGTGCGCGTGATGCCGACCCCTGCGATCCAGTACTCCGGCGGCTGGTTCGACGACCTCGGGGACGACGAGGTGCTCGTCATCGAGGGCAAGGTCCCGCACTGCCGCTACCTGAGCATCCAGCTGCTGACGCGGTTCATGGAGTCCGGGGACTGGGAGAACCACCGCGTGTTCCTCACCGACAGGGACCTCATGCTCGAGGCCGACGGGAGCTTCCGGGTGCACGTCGCGCACCGCGACCCGGGTGCCGGCAACTGGCTCGACACCACGGGCGTCACCAGCGGCAACATCGCCGTACGCGCCCTCAAAGCGGACGTCAACCTTGAGGTGTCGTTCCGCCGGGAACGCCTGTAGCCCTCGCTTCCCAGGCGGGGGCGCGCTTGAAGACCAGCCGGCCCACCTTGCGGGGAGCGTTCGCCAACATCGCCAGCGGGGCCATCGCAGCAGGCACCCGCACCTCGGGCCGGTCCCCCTCGATGCCCTTCAGCACCGCCCCCACGAAGTCCTCCATCGGCGTGATGTCGCGCCCCTTGGACTTCTGCGCCATCGCCCGCATGGGGCCGTAGTTGCGGGCCTCGTCGTCCATCTCCGTCGAGACCGAGCCAAGCGTGACGGTAGTGAAGGTGATCGGGTGGTCGCGCAGGTCGGCACGCAACCCCGCGGTGAAGTGGGACAGCCCAGCCTTGGTCGCGGAGTACGTCGCGAGTCCAGGGGGCGCAAGGACGGCAGCCATCGACGAGACGTTCACGACCTGGCCGCGCCCGCGCTCGACCATCCCCGGCAGCACCAGCCGGCAAAGGCGCATGGGGGCGAGCAGGTTCACGGCCGTCATCTGGTCGATCTCCTGCTGCGTCCGGTCGAGGTACCACCCGACGTGGGCCACCCCGGCGTTGTTGACCAGCACGTCGACCGGACCGATCTGCTCCACCAGCGCCGGCAGCCCGTCGAGCAAGGACAGGTCACACGGGTACGCCGTGCCGCCGGTGTCCTTCGCGACCTGCTGGAGCTGCTCTGAGGCCCGGGCAACCAGGGCGAGAGTGGCTCCCCGTTCAGCGAAGGCCCGGGCGAGGGCGGCACCTATCCCCCGCGAAGCACCAGTGAGCAGGACGCGACGTCCGGCGAGCAGCATGTCGCGCACCCTATGACGACCAGCTGCCTCAGGTGCGCGAGGCCAGAGCGAGCGGAAGTACGGCGGGTGCGCCGGCGTCGCGGAGCATCGCTGCCCCCACGGTGAACGTCCACCCCGAGTCGGTGAGGTCATCGACGAGCAGCACCGGCCCCTCGACCCCTGCGACGCGCGACGCGAGCTCGGGGTCCAGCGCCAGCGCCGCCTGGGCTGCGTGCCAGCGGTGGGTGCTGTTGCCTGCCCGCTCCACCGGTGGCGCGTCGGTGCGGGTGAGCTCCCCGAGCAGCGGCAGCCGACCTAGCTCTGCGATCCGCAATGCGAGCGCGTGCACGAGCCGGGCGTGCCGGTTGCTGCCGACTCCAACCACGGCCACGGGACGCTGCGCCCAGCCCCAGTCCTTAAGGGTCTGCACCAGGAGCCGCTCAAGCTGCTCCAGCGGCGGGTTGTCCTCGCTGAGCACCTGGCGCAGCAACGCCCCGTGCACCGGGTCCGTGAGCCGGCCGACGGCCCTTCCCGGCTCGGCCTGTTGGGCCGCGGCGATCCGGCCGCCGACCGGCCACATCTTCTTCGGTGCCAACTCGATGCCTGCCGTGGCCAGGGCGGTGCGGACGGCCTGGGTGCTCTCCCCCGCCGGATCCGCCAGCAGCGCGGTGAAGGCATCCGGATCGCACCTGTCGCAGCGACCGCAGGTTGCGGCGGCAGGGTCGTCGAGGGCGGCGGTCAGGAAGTGCATCCGGCAGTCGACCTCGGCGCTGGGGTAGGTCAGCATCTGCCGTCGCTCAGCGGCGCGCGCCCGGCGTACCCCGTCGTAGCGAGGCGCGTCGTAGGTCCAGCCGTTGCCGGTGCGCAACCAGCCGCTCTGCACCCGCTGCACGGCTCCGTCGACGGCGAGCACCTTCAGGACCATCTCCAGCCGGGTACGGCGAAGGTCCACCAGCTTCTCCAGCGCCGGCACAGTCGTCGGCGAGGTCTCGGACAAGGCACCCAGCAGCAGCCGCACCGTGCCCTCGTCGGGAAAGGACACAGCGTCGAAGTAGTCCCAAATCGCAGCATCGGCGGTGGTCGGGGCGGCCACCACGACGGCGTCGTCGACGGCGCGACCGGCACGGCCGACCTGCTGGTAGTAAGCCACCGGGCTGCTGGGCAGACCCAGGTGCACGACGAACCCGAGGTCGGGCTTGTCGAAGCCCATGCCAAGAGCAGACGTCGCGACGAGCGCCTTGACCTCGTTGCGCAGCAGAGCCTCCTCGAGCGCGACCCGGTCGGTGTCGGCGGTCTGCCCGGTGTAGGAGGAGACCGGCAGGCCGGTGGCGGCACGAAGGTGCGCGGCCACGTCATGGGCCTGGGCGACCGTGAGGGCGTAGACGATCCCGCTGCCCGCGAATGAGGGCAGAACCCCTGTCAACCAAGCGATCTGGGTCACCGGGTCAGCCATCGGGCGAGCCGCGAGGCGCAGGCTGGGGCGGGCCATCGCGCCCCTCAGCACGAGGGGCTCGTCGGTGCGGCCTGCGAGCAGGTGCGCCGCGACGTCGTCGGTGACGCGTTGGTTGGCGGTCGCGGTGCAAGCCAGGACAGGCGTGCCTGGCTGCAGCTCGCGCAGCAAGGCGGCCAGGCGCAGGTAGTCGGGCCGGAAGTCGTGACCCCAGTCGGACAGGCAGTGCGCCTCGTCGACCACCAGCAGGCCCGTGCTCTTGAGCAGGGCCGGCAGGGTGTCGGCGGCGAACCGCGGGTTGGCCAGCCGCTCGGGACTGACCAGCAGCACATCGACCTCACCGGCGTCGACCTTGGCCAGCAGGTCGTCATGGTCGTCGGCGTTGGTGGAGTTCACCGTGACCGCATGGATCCCAGCCCGCTCGGCAGCCGCGACCTGGTTGCGCATGAGCGCCAGCAGCGGGCTGACGAGCACCGTGGTGCCCAGGCCGCGCCGGCGCAGGGCGTCCGTCGCTGCGAAGTAGACCGCGGACTCGCCCCACCCCGTCGCCTGCACG
>JBKJSN010000024.1:0-4417 GCA_046595815.1 Mycobacteriales bacterium | reverse complement strand
CGATCGCCGACCTCGGGATCCTGCGCGGCTGGCAGGTCCACGAGGACTCGATCCGGGTGCAGCTGACTCCGACCTACAGCGGTTGCCCGGCTCTGGACACGATCCGCGAGGACGTGGAGAAGGTGCTGCGGGACAACGGCTTCACCGAGGTCGTCGTCGAGACCGTGTTGTCGCCACCGTGGACCACCGACTGGATGAGCGAGAAAGGCAAGGCGGCGCTCGCCGAGCACGGCATTGCCCCACCCCCCGCCGCCGCCCCACCCCCCTCCCGAGTTGTGCCGCTTTTGTCGGCGAGCCGGGCTGCGGCACACCGACAAAACATGCCCAAGTCGGGAGGGGTGGGGTCGGGGCCGGGGCTGGCGTGCCCTCAGTGCGGGTCGGCGGACACCGAGGAGTTGTCGCGGTTCGGCGCGACGGCGTGCAAGGCGCTGCACCGGTGCCTGGCGTGCCGGGAGCCGTTCGAGTCCTTCAAGGCGCACTGAGGTGGCGGACTTCCATCCGCTGCGGGTCGCCGCGGTCGACCGGCTGACCGAGGACGCAGCCGCTGTGACTTTCGAGGTGCCTCCGGCGCTGCAAGGGGACTACGCGTTCCGGGCAGGGCAGCACCTCACCCTCCGGAGGTGGTTCGACGGCGCGGAGGTCCGCCGCACCTACTCGTTGTGCACCCCCGTCGGCGGGGCGCTGAGGATCGGCGTCAGGCGCAGCGGGCTGATGTCGAGCTGGATCTGCGACGAGCTGCAGGTGGGCGAGGAGCTGGACGTGCTGACGCCGTTGGGCAGCTTTGGCCCGCGAGAACCCTTGCAGGGCAGGCGATTGGGCCTTCTGGCCGCCGGCTCGGGAATCACCCCGTTGCTGTCCGTTGCCGCGACGGCGCTTGCCGAGGGCGCGCAGGTGCTGCTGCTGTTCGGCAACCGCACCAGCCGCGACGTGATGTTGGTGGAGGAGGTCGCCGACCTCAAAGACGTGTATCCCCAGCAGTTTCAGGTGGTTCACGTGCTCAGCCGCGAGCAGCAGGGGTCCGACCTGGTGAGCGGGCGGCTGGAGGGGGACCGACTGCGGGCGCTCGTCGAGGCGTTCGGCCAGGGCGTCGACGCGTGGTACCTCTGCGGACCCTTTGGGCTCGTCGAGGGAGCGAAGAAGGTGCTCGCCGACGTCGGGGCGAGCAGCGTCCACGTCGAGCTCTTCCACCCCGAGGGCGCGCCGCCCCGCCCGGTGGTCCAGCCCGCCCAGGGGACCGAGCTGACCGCCGTACTCGCTGGGAGGGCGACCACGACGCACCTGGCGCCGGGCGAGACCGTGCTCGACGGGGTGCTGCGGGTGCGGGCAGACGCGCCCTACGCGTGTCGCGGTGGGGTGTGCGGGACGTGCCGCGCGCGCCTCGTCGAGGGCGCGGTGGAGATGGACGTGAACTACGCGCTGGAGCCGGAGGAGATCGAGTCGGGGGTCGTGCTGACCTGCCAGTCCCGGCCGACGACGGAGAGCGTGCGCGTGGAGTACCTCTAGGGGATGCCTGGCACGATGGGAGTCCCATCGTGAAGGAGCCCCATGCCCGAGCAGGTCCACGCGTACGGCGATGACGTCCTCGCCAGTCACGACGGCCTTGCGCTCGCTGCGCTGATCCGGGCAGGCGAGGTGAGCCGCCGTGAGGTGCTCGAGGCCGCCCTGCTGCGCGCGGACAAGGTCGACGGGACCCTGCACGCCGTACAGGTCCTTGACGCCGATCGTGCGCTGCGGGCTCCTGCAGTGGCGGGGCCGTTCTCGGGCGTGCCCACCTTCGTGAAGGACAACACCGACGTCGCGGGGTTGCCGACGAACCACGGGTCGGAGGCCTTCACGGCACCGCCGGCCAAGCGGGACGCGCCCTTCTCCCGGACCCTGCGCGAGCTCGGCCTCGTGCCGCTCGGCAAGAGCCGGCTGCCGGAGTTCGGGTTCAACGCGACGACGGAGTTCATGACCGGCGAACCGGTGCGAAACCCTTGGGATACAAGGTTTTCCGTGGGAGCGTCGTCAGGCGGTTCGGCTGCGCTGGTTGCCGCCGGGGTCGTGCCGCTCGCCCATGCCAATGACGGCGGCGGGTCCATCCGCATCCCCGCTGCGGCGTGCGGGCTCGTAGGCCTGAAGCCCACCCGCGGCCGTTTCGTCGCCGGGCCGCTGGAGCGTGTGCTGCCCGTGAACATCGTCGGCGAGGGCGTGGTGACCCGGTCGGTGCGCGACACCGCCCACTTCTTCGCGCACGCAGAGCAGGTACGCCGGAACCGGGCCCTTCCTCCGGTCGGCCTTGTTGAGGGCCCGTCTTCGAAGCGGTTGCGGATCGGGCTGGTGCTGGACTCCGTCACCGGCGTGCCGACCGACGAGCCGACGCGCGCCGCCGTACTCGCCACTGCGTCGTTGCTGTCGGGGCTGGGCCACGAGGTCGTCGAGATGCCGCCGCCGATGGACGAGCAGTTCGCTGACGACTTCGTCCTCTACTGGGGGCTGCTGGGGTTCTTGACCTCGCGCCTGCCCAGCCGCGCGCTGCCGGGCCTGGACCGGACCCGCTTCGACTCCCTGACACTCGGGCTGTCGGGCTACTACCTCGCGCACCGGTCCGAGACCGTCGGTGCCCTCCGCCGGCTGCGGGCCTCGCGGGCGGTGTACGCCGCTGCACTGCGCGGGTACGACGCAGTGCTCACGCCGGTGCTTGCTCACACCACGCCGGAGCTCGGGCACCTGGCGCCACAGGTGCCGTTCGAGCAATTGCTGCAGCGGCTGACGGAGTACGCCTCCTTCACGCCGCTGAACAACGCGACGGGGAGCCCGGCGATCTCGCTGCCCCTCGGAGCGAGCTCAGATGGGCTCCCGATCGGCGTGCACCTGATGGGCGCTCACGGGGCGGAGCGGACGCTGCTGGAGCTGGCCTTCGAGCTCGAGGCCGCCCACCCGTTCCGACGCCTAGGGGCCTGAGCCGTCGACCCGGTATGCTCTCTCCTCGTGCCTTCGGGTACGCGCGCCCGTAGCTCAACGGATAGAGCACTTGACTACGGATCAAGAGGTTAGGGGTTCGAATCCCTTCGGGCGCACTCAACACGTTTCCCGCATCCCTGCAGGTCAGAGGCCATGAGCGGGTCATTTCGAGGACTCCTCTAGGGCAAGATCATTCGTCCGGGGCTTGCCCGGCGATCACCGTCACTCAACCACGCCCAAGCGCGCCTCTCGGCCCCCAACGGCGCCCAACGGGCCGCGCCTGCCTCCCCGATCGTCGTTAGGCGTCGGCTGACGCCAGATCAGTCGGTCGGGTGGTCTAGCAGCGAGGGCTGCTCGTCGGACGTTGCCTCCGACAGTCTCCGCGCTGCCGCTTGCACCGCACTGGCAGGATGCCGGCCGCGGTGAGGTCCGCCACGGTGATCCGGGGAGCGGACAACACGTCCTCGAGCAGCTGGGCCTGGGCTGGCTCCAGGTCGATGACCTGCTCCAGAACGTTCAGCAGGTCGTCCCCAACCTTGACGGTGCCCGAACCCCACCAAAGAGCCGGTCCATCCCGCCGTGCCGCAGCAGATCCATGTCATCGATGCTGTCCGACCCAGCGACCATCCCCGCGACCAACGCAGGGATCTTCAGGAAGGCGTTCACGCCACCCCCGGTCGCCAGCGTCAGGCGGTCCGTGACCAGCACCGCCAGCCCGCAACGGTCGACGAGCGCCACCACCGGAGCCCACCCCGCGCAGGACACGAGGTTCGGATAATCGAACACCGCCGAGACCTGCCCTGGCTTGTGAGAAACTCGCATCCCGCGGAAGCCCTTCTGTGCTCGTTGAAAGCGACCTGCGCAAGCCACATTCTCCTTACACAGCAAGGCATCCGCAGTCTACGACATGCCCAATCGCCCTATCGGAACGGTGGATCCAGGCTGAGCTGAGAGCTCACGGTGTCCGCGATGTCTTGCGACATCACACCCTTCCGTAGGAGCTGGTGGCAACCGTTACGGGCTGACCGACTTGAAGTTGCCACCGGTGTTGACAACCGCGGTCCCCGTGCGTCCGCCGGCGTTCACCGGGAACGTGTAGGTGTCGTAGTACGAGACGCGATCACCCGGCTTCACGGGGTTGAAGGTGCCATGGAAGACGTAGTCGCAGGGAACGGTGTGGGGTGACTGCTTTGTCTGCTTGACATCATTCCGCCACCACCAAACGCCAGCCTCCTTCACAGGACCAGTGCAGATGGACCGGAGGCCAGGGCTCATCTTCCACCCCCAGTTCACCTGTGAGTACGCGCAAGCGTTTTGAAGCGTCTCGCTGCCATTGCCATCGCTGAACGTGTAGGAGGAACCGGCGCCGTTGCAGTGAAGCGAGTAGTACTCGGTGCTGGGCTCGCGCGGCGTCGATTCGATCGCGTTGTTGTAGCTGTCCGGAGCTGAGAGGCCCGCGGCTGGCGCCAGCGCG
>JBKJSN010000111.1:0-6085 GCA_046595815.1 Mycobacteriales bacterium | reverse complement strand
ACCCTCGACCTCGTCGTGCTCGCGGTCGAGTGGGGCTCGGGTCGCCGCGACGGTTGGCTCTCCAACATCCACCTCGGCGCCCGCGACGACTCCTCGCCCACCGGCTTCGTGATGCTGGGCAAGACCTTCAAGGGCATGACCGACGAGATGCTCGCCTGGCAGACCGAGCGGTTCCTCGAGCTGGAGACTGGCCGCGAGGGCCACGTCGTACGTCTCCGCCCCGAGCAGGTCGTCGAGATCGCCTTCGACGGTCTCCAGCGCTCCACCCGCTATCCCGGGGGCGTGGCGCTGCGGTTCGCGCGCGTGCTGCGCTATCGCGATGACAAGCAGCCCGGGGAGGCCGACTCGATCGCGGCCGTGCGCGCGTTCCTCTAGGCCGGACCCCAGCGGCTGCCCTCAGCTCGCACCGACGTGCTCGCGCAGGATGTCCTCCACGGCGGTCCAGTCATCCGGCGTGATCGTCGGGCGCACCCGACCCCCGACATCGAGGACCAGCGCGACGTGCTTCTTCGGGCGCCGGGTGTCCAGGTTCCACCAGTGCACGAAGTCACCGGTCCCCCAGATCCGCCACCGGGCGCTCATCACGGCGTTCAGCGGCCGGGACTCGACCCCACGGATCGAGGTGTAGGGGATCTGCTTGGCGCCCCCCAGGTAGTACTTGCGGATCAGGATCCCCGTGTCGTTGCAGGCGATCGCGCCGTCGTCGTAGCCTGCCGCGCCGCTGCTGGTCATCTCCGGCCCCTCACCCCCGCCAGACCGGACATCGGTCCCGCTGGTTCAGGATGCCACGGCCGACCGCGTCGCCCCGTCCGCCCCGGAGCGGTCGACGGACACGTGGCGCACGAGTGTGTAAACGTGAGTTGCACTAGGATCCTCACATGCCCCCGACGCGCACCTCGACCCGGCAGCCCGCCGCGGCGCGCCGTCGTGCCCGGGAGCGCGAGATCCTCAAGGCCACCCGTGAGCTCTTCGACGAGTCCGGCGTGCGCGACGCGCAGATCGAGGACATCGCCCGGGCCGTGGGGGTCAACCGGGCCATCATCTATCGCCACTTCAGCGGCAAGGAGGAGCTCTTCGCCCTCACCCTGGTCAGCTATCTCGAGGATCTCGAGATCCGGCTCGCCGCGGCGTCGAGGAGCAAGCGCACGCCGACGACGCGGCTGGTCGCGGTCACCGAGGAGTTCATCGACTTCGGGGTGGAGTACCCGGCCTTCGTCGACTGCGCCCAGACCCTGATGCGCCGGCCTGGCCCCGAGCTGCTCGAGGAGATCAGCGAGAGCGCGCTGTTCCGCCTCGGCCGTGGGATCTCGGCCTGCCTGACCCAGCTCAGCGACGTGCTCGACGCCGGGGTGGCCTCCGGCGAGTTCGTTGTGCCCAACCCGACGCTGCTCGCGAACCACCTCTACGCCAGCGGCCTCGGCGCGCTCCAGCTCGCCCGCGTGGGCATGCTGGTCCAGGAGTCCGCCCCCGGTATCCCAGCCATCTCCCCGGTCTCGGCCGCCGACGTTCGCTCCTACGTGGTGGCCACCGCGGTCGCCCTCGCCACCGCCGGCTGACCCCACCCCCTGCCGAGGCGTCGCAGATTGCCTTCGAAACAGTGCTGAGGCGTCGCAGATTTACCTGGAGAAGGTAAATCTGCGACGCCTCAGCAATGTTTTTGGCTTGGTCCACCCGGGCATGGGGGTGGAGGTCGGGGGTGGGTCGGTGGCTACTTCTCCAGGATCGCGGTGACGCCCTGGCCACCGGCGGCGCAGATCGAGATCAGGCCCCGGCCGGAGCCCTTCTCGTCGAGGATCTTCGCGAGGTTGGCCAGGATCCGGCCGCCGGTCGCAGCGAACGGGTGGCCCGCGGCGAGCGAGGAGCCGTTCACGTTCAGCTTCGTCCGGTCGATGGAGCCCAGCGGGGCGTCCAGGCCCAGGCGCTCCTTGCAGAACACCGGGTCCTCCCAGGCTCTCAGCGTCGAGAGCACCTGCGAGGCGAAGGCCTCGTGGATCTCGTAGTAGTCGAAGTCCTGCAGCGTCAGGCCGTTGCGCGCGAGCATCCGCGGGACGGCGTACGCCGGGGCCATCAGCAGCCCCTCGCCACCATGCACGAAGTCGACCGCGGCCGTCTCGGCGTCGGTGAGGTATGCCTGCACCGCGAGCCCGTGCTCCTCGGCCCACTCCTCGGAGGCCAACAGCACCGCCGAGGCGCCGTCGGTCAGCGGGGTGGAGTTGCCGGCGGTCATCGTGGCCGCCGCGCCCTTGCCGAAGACCGGCTTGAGGGTGGCCAGCTTCTCCAGCGAGGAGTCGGCCCGGAGGTTCTGGTCGCGCTCGAGCCCGTTGAACGAGGTGATCAGGTCGTCCTGGAAACCCCGGTCGTACGACGCGGCGAGGTTGTGGTGCGAGGCGACGGCCAGCTCGTCCTGTGCCTCCCGGGTGATCTGCCACTCCAGCGCGGTCAGGGCGGCGTGCTCACCCATCGACAGCTTGGTACGAGGCTCGCCGTTCTGCGGGAACGACGGCACGATGTCGGCGGGGCGGATCTTGGCCAGGGCGGCGAGGCGCTGGCCGTTGGTCTTGGCCCGGTTGAGCTCGAGCAGGATCTTGCGCAGCTTCTCGCCCACCGCGATCGGTGCGTCCGAGGTGGTGTCGGAGCCGCCCGCGATGCCGGCGTCGATCTGGCCGAGGGCAATCTTGTTGGCGACGTAGACAGCGGCCTGGAGACCGGTGCCGCACGCCTGCTGCAGGTCGGTGGCCGGTGTCTCGGCGGCCAGCTTCGAGCCCAGCACCGACTCGCGGGTCAGGTTGAAGTCGCGGCTGTGCTTGAGCACGGCGCCGGCGACGACCTCGCCGATGCGCTCGCCCTCGAGCTGGTGGCGGGCCACGAGGCCGTCGAGGGCGGCGACGAGCATGTCCTGGTTGGACGCGGCGGCGTAGGCGCCGTTGGAGCGTGCGAACGGGATGCGGTTGCCGCCGACGACGACGACCTTCCGCGGTGAGGGGGTCATGGTCTGTCGTGTCCTGTCGTTGACGAGGGAGCGGAAGAGGAGGGGGCCCGCCGGCGTACGGGGCGCGCGAGCCCGGGGCGGACGAAGGCGATGAACGCGTCGGCGGTCTCCTGCGCGGGGACGCCGTCGCCGTCGCGCAGCCACCAGCGCGAGAGCGACTCGACGGCGCCCAGCAGCGCGTGCGCCATGCCGGGGACGAGCGCGGGGTCCGGCGCGGGGTCCAGGTGCGCCAGGGCGGAGCCGACCAGCGCGGTCGCCTGCGCGCGGTAGGCGTCGACGTGCTCGGCGATCTCGCCACCGACGGGCAGCGTCTCGTCGTAGAGCACCTGCCACGAGGCGCGGTCGGCCTCGACGAAGGCGAAGAAGGCGCGGACGGCGGCGCGCAGCCCCTCGCCGGGGTCGGCGGCCTGCGCGAAAGCGGTCGTGAGGTGCGAGAGGAGCGCGTCGGCGGTGCGGCCCAGGCACGCGAGGTAGAGCCGCTCCTTGTTGCCGAAGTAGTTGTAGAGCAAGGGCTTGGTGACCCCGACGGCCGCGGCGACGTCGTCCATGGTCACGGCCGCGTAGCCGTGCTCGGCGAAGAGCGCCTGGGCGACGTCGAGGGTCTGCTGCTCGCGCTCGGCGCGGGGCAGTCGGCGGGGGGTGAGGGTCCCCGGCGTCGGGGGTCGGCTGGCCATCGGCGGACAGCTTACTCACATATAAATTTCTATGCGGGTAACGACGTCAGCTCACGGCCACGGCCTCCACCTGCGCCGGCTCCACCGGCGCCGCCCCCGGGACGTCGAAGAACGGCAGGAACAGCTGGACGAGCGGCCCGATCGTGAGCGCGTAGACGACCGTCCCCAGGCCCGCCGTCCCGCCGAGGGCGACCCCGAGCACCAGCACCGCCCCCTCGATCCCGGTCCGCACGAGCCGCAGCGACCGTCCCGTTCGCGCCGAGACGCCGGTCATCAACCCGTCGCGCGGACCCGGTCCCAGTCGCGCCCCGATGTACGCCCCGCCGCCGATCCCGTTGAGCACCATCCCCGCGGCGAGGAACCCGGACCGCGCGCCGATGGACTCGGCCTCCGGGAGGACGGCGAGCCCGAGGTCCAGGACGACCCCGAGGACGAAGATGTTCGACACCGTCCCGATCCCTGGTCGCTGGCGCAGCGGGATCCAGAGCAGCAGCACGACGATCCCGACCAGGATGAGCACCGTCCCGATCGACAGGCCCGTGCTCCGTGAGAGGCCCTGATGCAGCACGTCCCACGGCGCGAGGCCGAGGCCGGCCTCGACGACAAGGGCCAGCGCGAAGCCGAAGGCGACGAGGCCGAGCTGCAACTGGACGAGGCGACGGACCATGAGGACCGCCCACCCTGGCAGACACCGCGTTAGCCTCGACGGCGCACGCATGCCCGAGTCCTTCACCGATACCCCGCTGCTCACCGCGCGCTTCGACGCCGCGCTGCACTACGCCGCCGAGCACCACCGGCTGCAGTTGCGCAAGGGGACGCCGGTGCCGTACACCGCGCACCTGCTGGCCGTCGCGTCGCTCGTGCTCGAGATGCGCGCCGACGAGGACGAGGCCATCGGCGCGCTCCTGCACGACGTCGTCGAGGACGGCGGCGGCACCGACGCGCTGACGTTCATCACCCAGGAGTTCGGACGGACGGTGGCCGACATCGTCCTGGCCAACAGCGACCGCATCGACGACGGGCAGCCGAGCGTCCCGGGCCGCCACGACTGGTACCTGCGCAAAAAGGCCTACATCGACGCCTTCCCGCAGAAGACGCCGGCGGCGCTGCGGGTCTCACTGGCCGACAAGCTGCACAACGCCCGCTCGATCCTCATCGACTACCGCACCCACGGCGACGCCGTGTGGGCGCGCTTCAAGCAGGGGCAGGGACTGGCGACGCGGATCTACTACCGGGAGCTCGCCGACGCCTTCGAGCGTGAGCGTGAGCGGATGGGGGAGTACGCCGCGCCGGCGGTGGACGAGCTCCGTCGCACCGTCGACGCGATCACCGCGCTCGCGGTCGAGCACCAGGGCCCTGACACGCGAGCGCTGTTCGACGGCTGAGCGTTACCTGCGGGCGCGGGTGCCGTAGGCGCCCGTCGGGAAGCCCGAGAGCAGGACGAGGATCGCGGCGACGATGCCGACGATGCTGGGCAGCCCGAGGGCGAGGCAGAGCGCGTAGACGACGGCGGCGACGAGCACGGTGATGATGGCGTTGATCATGTGGTTCTTCTCCTGGGAGCACAGTGGGTGGTGGTCTGCGATGTTGCCCCGGACGAATCGCGGGTCAAACGTCGAACGTCCGTCCAGCGCCGGCAGGGCGAGGTGGCGCCCCCACGACGACAAGTGACGGCACGGCCGGCGGGCCACCGCCGCTGGGGAGCGCCGGTGGCCCGGCCTGGCACGCGGTGCCGTCCATGGCATCTCGGGTGCCGGGGCCGTCGGTCCGCCGGATCGGGGGGAAACGGACGGACAGGGTGAGGCGGCCCCGGAGGGGGCGAGGATGCCCGCCCCCGACCCGCGACAAACGCCGGGACACGCGCGCCGTATCCGTACGAACCGGGACGCCCTCGTCCGTGTCCACCGCGGTCCCCTGATTCAGATCTTTCCGGTCTCCATCCCCACGCGGCGCATGAGCGCCCAGACGTCCGGCAGCTCCGGGTAGAGCACCGGCTTGCCGCTCGTGACGAGCGCGGCCGACACGCCGCGCTCCGGGTCCGCCCAGCCGATCGTGTTCGTGTACCCCAGGTGGCCGAACGCCTGCTCGGTGTCCGGGCCGAAGAGGCTGAGCAGTTGGGCGCCGAGCATGAAGCCAAGTCCGTAGCGCGTCGGGAAGCCGAGCGTGAAGTCGATCTCCCGGTAGGACTGCTCCGAGCGCGCGCGGAGGATCGTGCGGGGGTCGAGGATCCGCACACCGTCCAGTTCGCCCCCGCAGCGCAGCAGCTCGAAGAAGCGCGACAGCTCGTGCGCGCTGGCCACCACGTTGCCCGCCGGGATGATCCCCGCGAGGAACCGCGGGTCGTTGGACGCCTTGACGACGTCGTCCGGGGCCTTGCCCAGCGCACGGGTCAGCAGCGTCGAGATCGGCGGCAGCACCGGCG
>JBKJSN010000085.1:0-4703 GCA_046595815.1 Mycobacteriales bacterium | reverse complement strand
TGCGTGGTGAAGGTCACCACGTCCGCGTACGGCACGGGGCTCGGGATCGCCTTGCCGGCGACCAGTCCGATGGAGTGGGCGGCGTCGACCATGAAGACCGCACCCACCTCGTCGGCGACCTCGCGGAAGGCGGCGAAGTCGATCAGGCGCGGGTAGGCCGTCGCGCCGCAGATGATCATCTTGGGCTTGTGCTCACGGGCCAGGGAGCGCATCTGGTCGTAGTCGATGTCCTCGGTGTCGGACGTGACGCCGTAGTGGACGGCGTTGAACCACTTGCCGGAGAAGCTGACCTTCGTGCCGTGGGTGAGGTGACCGCCGTGCGGCAGCGACATCGCCAGCACGGTGTCGCCGGGCTGCAGGAACGCGCCGTAGACGGCGATGTTCGCGCTCGCGCCCGAGTGCGGCTGCAGGTTGGCGTGGTCGGCCCCGAACAGCTCCTTGGCCCGCGCGATGCCGATCTCCTCGGCGACGTCCACGACCTCGCAGCCGCCGTAGTACCGCTTGCCGGGGTAGCCCTCGGCGTACTTGTTGCTCAGGGTGCTCCCGAGCGCGGCGAGGACCGCCGGGCTCGTGAAGTTCTCGCTCGCGATCAGCTGCAGACCGCTGCGCAGGCGGTCGAGCTCGTCGAGGACGACGCCCGCGATCTCGGGGTCGGTCTGCTGCAGGTCGTCGAAGGAAGGACCCCAGAACGTCACGGTTGTGCTCCTCATTGCGGCGGTCCTGTCAGCCTACCGGCGGCACCAACAGCTCGAGCAGCCGCTGCAGGCTCGCCTCGATCAGCCGGGCGGTCGGCGGGTAGCCGGCGGGGGGACCGCCGTACGGGTCGGCGACGTCGTCGTCCTCGGGACGGTCCGGGCGCACCAACCCGCGGTTGGCCGCAGCGGCGCGCACGACAGCTGGGGCCCGCTCCTGCGGATCCGTAGGCAAGTTCGGGGGATCGACCAGCGAAAGCAGCCGATCCAGCTCACGCAGCGTGAACGTCCGCCCGCTGGCACGCGGGACGAGGGTCACCGCAGCGGCCCGGTGCACACGCGTCGAGGTGAGCACGAGGTCGGCCTCGCTCACCAGCTCGGCCTCGAGCCTGCGGGCCCGGAAGGCGCTGCTGTCGAGGTCGCCGAGGGCAACACCCGCGTACGGCTGGATCGGCTCCCCCACCAGCCCGTGCGTGCCGGCCGAGGAGACCTCGAACCCGCTCAGGCCGCGGGCCGCGAGGGCGTCCCGCATGAGGTGCTCCGCCATGGGCGAGCGGCAGATGTTCCCCGTGCAGACGTGCAGCACCCGGAAGGTCACTCAGAGGCCTCGAGACCGGGTACGACGCCGCGCAGCTCCTCAAGCGACAGCGCGCCGTTGCGAAGCACCTTCGGGACGGCGCCGGTCAGATCGACGATGGTGCTCGGCACGGGGTCGCCGGCTGGACCGCCGTCGAGGTAGACGTCCACCGCGCTGCCCAGCTGTCGCTCAGCCTCGGCCGCCTCGACGGCAGGGGGCAAGCCGCTGCGGTTGGCACTGGAGACCGCGAGCGGACCGGTTTTCTCCAGCACTGCCAGGGCAACCCGGTCCAGCGGCATCCGCACGGCGACGGTGCCGCGGGTGTCACCCAGGTCCCAGGCGAGGGTCGCGGCGTGCGTCAGCACGAGCGTCAGCGCCCCCGGCCAGAAGGCCTCGACGAGATCGCGGGCGGCTTGGGGCACGGTGTCGCACAGCCCCTCGAGGGTGCGAGCGCTGGGGACCAGGACGGGGGTCGGCATGTCGCGGCCGCGGCCCTTGGCCTCCAGCAGCCGGCCGACCGCGATCGGGTTGAAGGCGTCAGCAGCCACGCCGTACACCGTGTCGGTGGGCAGCACTGCCAGCTCGCCGCGCTTGAGCGCGTCGACAGCTGCGGTGACACCCGCGTCGAGATCGGTGCGGCAGTCGTAGGTCGTCATCGGATGCTCACGCCTGCCATCTTGCCGTGACGAACCGGGGGCGTCCCGTGAGGTCCTCGTGGTCCAGCACATCGGCCCAGTCGCGGAAGACCTCAGGGGCGGCCGTGCCATGCGTGACGTCGTGCTCGACGACGACCACCCCGCCGGGCTTGAGCAGCCGCCGGGCGGCCTGCTCGACCTGACGGATCGTGTCGAGCCCGTCAGCGCCGCCCCAGAGGGCCAGGGCCGGGTCGTGCTGCGCTGTCTCGGGGTCGACCGCCGTACCCAGGGGCACGTACGGCGGGTTGCTGACCACGACGTCGACCTGGCCGTCGAGCTCGCTCAGGCACCCCTCGACGGGTCCGAGGTGCCAGCTGACGGCGTCCAGCGGGTCGTTGCGCTGGGCCCACGCCAGGGCGCTCGGGTCCAGCTCCACCGCGTGGACGAGGGCCCCGGGCACCTCGTGCGCGATCGACAGTGCGATTGCCCCCGACCCAGCACACAAGTCGACGGCGACACGCGGCCCCGCTCCCGCCCCCGCCCCCGCCCCCGCCCCCGCCCGACTTGGTGCGGTTTTGTCGGCGTGGCGGGGGTCGGCTTGCCGACGAAACCGCCCCAACTCGGAGGGGGGGTGCGGCACGGAGGCGAGGTGGTCGATGGCGAAGCCGGCGACGAGCTCGGTCTCGGGGCGGGGGATGAACACGCCGGGACCGACCTGGAGGTCGAGGTAGCGGAAACCCACGGAGCCGACCAGATGCTGCAGGGGTACGCGCTGCGCCCGCGCCTGCACGAGCTCGCGGTAGGCGTCGGCGGGGAACCCCTCGCACGCCAACGCCTCCGGCCAGGTCCGCACGCCCAGGGCGTGCTGGGCGAGCGCCCGCGCGTCGTGGTCAGGGCTCGGGACACCCGCGGCCGCGAGCACGTCCTTCGCCCAGGAGCAGGCCTGCCGGGGGGTCAGGACTTCTCGCCCTTGAGCCGGGCCTCGGTGTCTGCGTCGACCATCGAGGAGATGACCGGGTCCAGGTCGCCGTCGAGCACCTGCATGAGGTTGTTGGCCTTGTAGCCGCTGCGGTGGTCGGCGATCCGGTTGTCCGGCCAGTTGTAGGTGCGGATCTTCTCGGACCGGTCGACGGTGCGGATCTGGGCACCGCGGGTCGCGCTGTCCTTCGCCGCCTGCTCCTCCAGCGCCAGCGCCAGCAGCCGGGAGCGCAGGACGCGCATCGCCGCCTCCTTGTTCTGCAGCTGGCTCTTCTCGTTCTGCATGGACACCACGACGCCCGTGGGGACGTGAGTGATCCGCACGGCCGAGTCGGTGGTGTTGACCGACTGCCCTCCGGGCCCGCTCGAGCGGTAGACGTCGATGCGCAGGTCGGACTGGTCGATGGTGACGTCGACCTCCTCTGCCTCCGGCAGGACGAGTACGCCGGCCGCCGAGGTGTGGATGCGCCCCTGCGACTCGGTGACCGGCACGCGCTGCACGCGGTGCACGCCGCCTTCGTACTTCAGCCGCCCATACACGGGGTTGGCCGGGTCGCGGGACTTCACGGCGATCGCGATGTCCTTGTACCCGCCGAGCTCACCCTCGGTCGCCGACACGATCTCGGTCTTCCAGCCCTGGCGCTCGGCGTACCGGGTGTACATGCGAACCAGGTCGCCGGCGAACAGCGCGCTCTCGTCGCCGCCCTCCCCCGCCTTGACCTCGAGGATCACGTCCTTGGCGTCGGCCGGGTCCTTGGGAACGAGCATCTGCACGATCTCGACCTCGAGCGCGTCGAGCTCGGCCTGGATCGTGGGCACCTCGTCATCCATCCCGAGCTCCACAGCAGCCTTCAGGTCGCCCTGCAGCGCCCCGCGCCGGTGCGCGGCCGCGACGATGGGCCCGATCTCGGCGTACCGACGGCCGAGCTCGCGGGCCAGCCCCTGGTCGGCGTGCACCGAGGGGTCCGCGAGGCGGGCTTCCAGGTCGGCGTGCTCCGCGAGCAGGTCGTCGAGCGGCTCAGCCATGGTTCTCCTTGTGGTGTGCTCCGGGAAACGACAACGGCGCCCGCCCCCAGTGAAGGGGACGGGCGCCGCAAGGTCGCTACTTGGAGCGCTTGCCGAAGCGCTGCTCGAACCGGGCCACGCGGCCACCGGTGTCGAGGATCTTCTGCTTGCCCGTGTAGAACGGGTGGCAGGCCGCACAGACCTCGGCGCGGATCTGCTCGCCGGCGGTGCTGCGGGTCGTGAACTCGTTCCCACACGTGCAGGAGACGCTGGTCTCCATGTACTTCGGGTGGATGTCAGCCTTCATGGTGGTGCCTTCCAGTCGTGGCCGCCGGGTCGTCCCTCGCGGGACGTGAACCGGAGCCGGAGTCCTTACCAGTGTGCCAGACGTGTACGGCGGGCAGGTCAGGCCGAAGCGTTCTCGGCCTGGTCGACGGTGGTCTTCTGGATCTGCATGAGGAACTCGACGTTGGTGCGGGTCGACTTCATCTTGTCGAGCAGCAGTTCCAGCGAGGCCCCTGTGTCGAGCGCGTGCAGGACACGGCGCAGCTGCAGCACGATCCGCAGCTCCTGGGGAGCGAGCAGCAGCTCCTCCTTGCGGGTGCCCGACGCGTCGATGTCGATGGCCGGGAAGATCCGCTTGTCCGCCAGGCGACGGTCGAGCTTGAGCTCGGCGTTCCCGGTGCCCTTGAACTCCTCGAAGATCACCGTGTCCATGGCGGATCCGGTCTCGACGAGCGCGGTGGCGAAGATCGTCAGCGAGCCGCCGTTCTCGATGTTGCGGGCGGCTCCGAGGAAGCGCTTGGGCGGGTAGAG
>JBKJSN010000009.1:0-3298 GCA_046595815.1 Mycobacteriales bacterium | reverse complement strand
CAGGAGTCCGGACGACGTCGACAGGATCGCGATGCCCAGTCCGCCGAGCACGCGCGGAAGCGCCGTGCTCTTCGCGTAGACGCGCAGGCCTGGCTTGGAGACGCGACGGACACCGGCGAGGCTGCGCTCACGGTTCGGCCCGTACTTGAGGTCGATGATGAGGAGCTTGCCCTTCTCACCGTCCTCGACGCGCCAACCGGCGATGTAGCCCTCCTGCTGGAGGATCTCGGCGATGCCGGTCTTGATCTTGCTGTGCGGCATGGTGACGGTCTCGTGGTACGCCGAGTTGGCGTTCCGCACGCGGGTCAGCATGTCCGCAATGGGGTCGGTCATGGTCATGTCAGGCCGGTGGCCTTTCCCGTCGTGGTCCCCCGGCGTACCGGGGCCTGCGACGAAGAGGTGGGTGAGTAGTGCTTACCAGGAGGACTTGGTCACGCCGGGCAGTTCGCCCGCGTGTGCCATCTCGCGCATGCAGATGCGGCAGAGGCCGAACTTGCGGAACACCGCGCGCGGGCGACCGCAGCGGTTGCAACGCGTGTAGCCACGCACCTCGAACTTCGGCTTGCGGGCCGCCTTCTCGACGAGGGCCTTCTTCGCCATCTCTACTGCTCCTTGAACGGGAAGCCGAGCGCCCGCAGGAGCGCGCGACCCTCGTCGTCGTTGGTGGCCGTCGTGACGACGGTGATGTCCATGCCGCGTGTGCGGTCGACCTTGTCCACGTCGATCTCGTGGAACATCGACTGCTCGTTGAGGCCGAACGTGTAGTTGCCGTTGCCGTCGAACTGCTTGGGCGACAGGCCGCGGAAGTCACGGATACGCGGCAGCGACAGCGTCACCAGCCGGTCCAGGAACTCCCACATGCGGTCACCGCGGAGCGTGACCTTGGCGCCGATGGGCATACCCTCACGCAGCTTGAACTGCGCGATCGACTTGGTAGCCCGACGCAACTGCGGCTTCTGGCCGGTGATCGCCGTCAGGTCGCGGAGTGCTCCGTCGATGAGCTTGGAGTCCTTCGCCGCGTCGCCGACACCCATGTTCACGACGACCTTGACGACGCCGGGGATCTGCATCGCGTTGGAGTAGGAGAACTGCTCCAACAGCGAGGGCTTGATCTCGGCGCGGTAACGCGCCTTCAGACGGGGGATTTCCTTCGTACCGGCAGTCATCAGATGTCTCCGTTGCAGCGCCGGCAGATACGCACGCTGTGGGTCTTGCCGTTGGCGTCGGGCTCGCTGCGGCGGTGGCCGATCCGGCTGGGCTTGCCACACGTCGGACAGACGACCTGCACGTTGCTCACGTGCACGGGCGCCTCCTGCGTGATGATGCCGCCCTGCTGGGAGCCGCGCGCAGACTGCGTGACCTTGGTGTGCTTCTTGATGCGGTTCGCACCCTCGACAAGAACGCGGTTGCTCTCGGGGTCGGCCATGATGACCTTGCCCGTGAGTCCCTTGTCCTTGCCAGCGATCACCTGGACGGTGTCGCCCTTCTTCACAAACAGGCCGGCCATGGTTACAGCACCTCCGGCGCGAGTGAGATGATCTTCATGAAACGCTTGTCGCGGAGCTCGCGGCCGACGGGGCCGAAGATGCGCGTTCCGCGCGGGTCCCCACCGTCCTTGATGAGCACCGCAGCGTTCTCGTCGAAGCGGATGTAGCTGCCGTCGGGACGACGACGCTCCTTGACCGTGCGGACGATGACGGCCTTGACGACGTCACCCTTCTTCACGCCTGCACCGGGGATCGCGTCCTTGACGGTGCAGACGATGACGTCGCCGATGCCGGCGTAGCGACGGCCCGAGCCGCCGAGAACACGGATGCAGAGGACTTCCTTCGCACCTGTGTTGTCGGCGACGCGAAGTCGCGACTCCTGCTGAATCACTGTGTCTCCTGGTGTGAACCCCGTATCCCCGTTGCCGGGGACGCGAGCTCGCTAGTGGGACTTGCTGAACTCTTACGGCGCTGGTGCGCCTACTTGGCCTTCTCGAGGATCTCGACGACGCGCCACCGCTTGCTGGCGGACAGCGGACGCGTCTCCATGAGCAGGACGCGGTCGCCGACGCCGCAGGTGTTCTGCTCGTCGTGCGCCTTCAGCTTGTTGGTGCGACGCAGAGTCTTCTTGTACAGCGGGTGCTGCACACGGTCCTCGACGGCAACGACGACGGTCTTGTCCATCTTGTCGCTGACGACTAGGCCTTCACGCGTCTTACGGAAGCCGCGGTCGTCGCTCTCGCCCTGAACACTCACAGTCTTGCTCTCTGTCATGCGGCACCGCCCGTACGGACGATCCCGAGCTCGCGCTCGCGCATCACGGTGTAGATGCGAGCGATGTCGCGCCGCACGGTCTGCAGGCGACGGTTGTTGTCCAGCTGGCCCGTGGCCACCTGGAAGCGGAGGTTGAAGAGCTCCTCCTTGGCCTCGCGAAGGCTGGTGACGAGTTCCTCGTCACCCAACTCGCGCAGAGCACTGGTCCGGCTGTCGGCCATCAGTGACCCTCCTCCCGGACGACGAAGCGGCACTTCATCGGCAGCTTGTGCATGGCGCGGCGCATGGCCTCCCGAGCGAGCGGCTCCGGCGGACCCGCGAGCTCGAACAGGATGCGACCCGGCTTGATGTTGGCGACCCACCACTCGGGCGAGCCCTTACCGGAACCCATGCGGGTCTCGGCCGGCTTCTTCGTGAGCGGACGGTCCGGGTAGATGTTGATCCAGACCTTTCCGCCACGACGGATGTGGCGCGTCATGGCAATACGCGCAGCCTCGATCTGGCGGTTCGTCACGTAGGCCGACTCGAGAGCCTGGATGCCGAACGTGCCGAACGCCAACTCGGTGCCACCCTTGGCCGCACCGCTGCGGTCGGGGTGGTGCTGCTTGCGGTGCTTGACCCTGCGGGGGATCAGCATGGTCAGGCCTCCGTCTCGGTCGTCTCGGGCGCGGCCTCGACGGTCTCCGTCGGGGCGGCGGTCTCGACAGCAGCGGTCTCGACAGCAGCGGTCTCGACGGCCGCAGCCTCAACCACGGGCGTCTCGACAGTGGTCTCAACAGCAGTCTCGACCGCGCTGGCCTCGAGCATGTCCGGAGCTTCGGCCGGAGCCTCGCCACCCTCTGCTGCGCGACCGGCCTCGGTGCCGCCGGCGGTCGTACCCGTCGAGCCGGAGCGCGGGCCACGACGGGCCGGACGCTCACGGCGCTGCTGACGGAGCACAGCCTCCTGCGCCTCGCGCTCGGCGCGGGACATGACCTTGTCGCCCTTGTAGATCCAGACCTTCACACCGATGCGGCCGAAGGTCGTGCGGGCCTCGT
>JBKJSN010000219.1:0-4984 GCA_046595815.1 Mycobacteriales bacterium | reverse complement strand
GCTCCAGCTTCGCGGCGTACCAGCTCTTCGGGCACGTGCAGCGGCGCGTCGACACCTGGCTCGACCCGTTCGCCGACGCCTCGAGCAGCGGCTACCAGCTCGTGCAGGGCCTGTTCGGTATGGGGACCGGTGGGTTGCTCGGCACCGGGCTCGGCCAGGGATCGCCCAACACGGTGCCCTTCGCCAAGACCGACTTCATCCTCGCGGCGATCGGTGAGGAGCTCGGGCTCGCGGGCGTGATGGCGGTGCTGCTGCTGTTCGGTCTGATCGTCGAGCGCGGCCTGCGAACGGCACTGCAGTGCCGCGACTCCTTCGGCAAGCTGCTGGCCGCCGGGTTGTCGTTCTCCCTGTGCCTGCAGGTGTTCGTCATCGCCGGCGGCGTCCTTGGCCTCATCCCGTTGACCGGAGTCACCTTGCCCTGGCTGTCCTACGGCGGCTCGTCCATCGTCACCAACTACGCCCTCGTCGCCGTACTCCTGCGTATCTCCGACGCGGTACGCCGGCCCGCCCCCGCACCGGTCAGCCCAGCCGCTGCGCGGGCCAGCCTCGCTGAGGCCCGGACCCAGGTGGTACGCCGGTGAACCGCCCACTGCGCCGGGTCGCACTGGCCTGTCTGATCCTGTTCGCGCTGCTGCTGGGACAGGCGAACTGGGTGCAGGTCGTCAAGGCGAAGGACTACCGCAACGACCCGCGCAACCACCGGGTGCTGCTGCGCACCTACGACCGCGAGCGCGGCGCCATCGTCGTCGGCTCCGGTGCCTCACGCGTCGCGGTCGCCCGGTCCGTCACGACCAAGGACGCCCTGAAGTACCTGCGCACCTACCCGGGTGGGGCCGAGTACGCCCCCGTCACAGGGTTCGCCTCGCTGGTGTACGGCTACAGCGGAGTCGAGCGGCTCGAGCAGGACGTGCTCTCGGGGGAGGACTCGCGGCTGCTCGTGCGCCGGCTCTCGGACTACGTCACCGGGCGCAAGGTTGCGGGCGGGTCGGTGCTGCTCACCCTGAACCCCGCGGCCCAGCGCGCGGCGTACCGCGGCCTCGCCGGCAAGGTGGGCGCCGTCGTCGCCCTCGACCCGCGCACCGGCGAGGTGCTGGCGCTAGCAACAAGTCCGTCCTACGACCCCACGACGCTGTCCTCGCACCAGCCCAAGGCGATCCGTGACGCGTACGGCAGGCTCGTCGACGACGGTTCCGATCCGCTGGTCAACCGCGCCGTCGAGCGCACCTACCCGCCCGGGTCGACCTTCAAGCTCATCACCACCGCGGCCGCCCTGTCGGCCGGCTACACCCCGTCGCGACGCATCCCCTCTCCCACCGTCCTGGATCTTCCAGGTACGTCGGTGAACCTCGGCAACTTCGGCGGCGAGCGTTGCGGCGACGGCCGCACGAGCACCCTTGCCGATGCGCTGCGCATCTCCTGCAACACCGCGTACGCCGGACTCGGCATGACCCTCGGCGAGCAGCGCCTGCGTGAGCAGGCCGAGGCCTTCGGTCTGGGGTCCTCCGGGTTGCGCCTGCCGCAGCCCGTGGCGACGTCGGTCTTCCCGACGGACCTGACCCAGGCACAGCTGGCGCAGTCCGCGATCGGCCAGTTCGACGTGCGGGTCACCCCGCTGCAGATGGCGATGGTCGCCGCTGGGATCGCCAACGGCGGCGAGATCATGCGGCCGTACCTCGTCAAGCAGGTCCTCGCGCCCGACCTGAAGCCACTGTCGTTGTCCTCGCCCTCTGTGTTGCGGCGGGCGGTCTCCGCACAGGTCGCGCAAGCCCTCAGCGCGATGATGGAGTTGGTGGTCACCAACGGCACGGGAGGCCGCGCGGCGATCCCCGGAGTGCGGGTGGCCGGCAAGACAGGGACGGCGCAGCACCTGAAGGGCCAGGCGCCACACGCTTGGTTCGTCGGCTTCGCCCCCGCGAACGACCCGCAGGTGGCGATCGCGGTGCTCATCGAGGACGGCGGGAACCTCGGCTCCGAGGCCACCGGCGGCAAGCTCGCTGCACCCCTCGCGCGGGCCGTCATGCAGGCGGTGCTGCGGTGAGCAGGTCATGACCGAGGAACTACTCGGCGGCCGGTACGCGCTAGGCGAGGTTCTCGGCCACGGCGGCATGGCCGAGGTGCACAAGGGCGTCGACACGCGGCTCAACCGCGACGTCGCCGTCAAGGTCCTGCGTCCCGACCTGGCCCGCGACCCTGCGTTCCGCGCCCGCTTCCGCAGGGAGGCGCAGAGCGCCGCTGCGCTCGACGCACCGAACGTCGTCGCGGTCTATGACACCGGGGAGGACGAGCACGGCGTGCCCTGGATCGTCATGGAGCACGTCGAGGGTCGCACGCTGCGCGACATCCTGAGCGAGGAAGGGCGGCTGTTGCCGCAGCGGGCCCTCGAGGTCGCGGTCGACATCTGCTCGGCGCTCGAAGTGGCCCACCAGGCCGGCATCGTGCACCGGGACATCAAGCCGGCGAACGTGATGCTCACCTCTCACGGCGAGGTGAAGGTCATGGACTTCGGCATCGCCCGGGCGACGGCCGGCAGCGAGTCGACGATGACCCAGAGCGAGGCGGTCGTCGGCACCGCCGCCTATCTGTCGCCCGAGCAAGCACGCGGCGAGCACGTCGACGCCCGATCGGACCTGTACTCCACCGGTTGCCTGCTCTACGAGCTGCTCACCGGATCACCGCCCTTCGTCGGGGACTCCCCGGTCGCCGTCGCCTACCAGCACGTGCGCGAAGACCCCGTCCCGCCTTCGCAGTACGTCGAGGGGCTGGCCAGCGACATCGACATCATCGTCCTGACCGCCATGGCCAAGAGCCCCGCCCACCGGTACGCCGATGCCGACGAGATGCGCGAGGACCTGCTGCGCGCTGCAGCCGGAACCCCTGTGGAGGCCCGACCGCCGGCGGAGGTGCAGGAGGTTGGTGCGCTGCCGCTACTTCGTCGTGACCGCTCGCCGCGGGTGGCCTGGACGGTCTTCGGGATCCTGGCCCTCGTCCTGGCCGTGATCTCCGCCTTGGTCGTGCGAGGCGTGCTCGGTGGTCCGAGTGACCTCATCAAGCCCCCCGCCGTCGTCGGCCTCGATCAGCTCGCAGCCATCCGCCAGCTCTCGGCAGCCGGTCTTCATGTCGACAAGATCACTCCCGCCTTCGATGCCCAGCCCCCAGGGACGGTCATCGGGCAGAGCCCCGACAAGAACTTCTTCGTTCAGCGCGGCGGCTCGGTCGACCTCACGGTGTCCCGTGGCTTGGAAATGACGACCGTTCCCTACGTCATCGGCCTGCAGGTCGACGAAGCGAGCACCGACCTGTCCGCGGCCAAGCTGGTGGTGAAGACGACGCCGCGCGACGGCAACTTCCCCGCGGGGGAGGTGCTCGACGTCCTACCGCGCCCCGGCACGCAGCTCGCGAGCCGGCAGAGCGTCACCCTCGTCGTAGCCACCGGCCGGACGCAGGTGCCCGACGTCCGCGGCATGGACCGTCAGAGCGCCATTGACCGACTCGGAGCGGCGGGCTTCGCCATCGGTGTCCGGCCAGCCCCGTCGGCCGAGCCGCCGGGCACGGTGCTGGCCCAGAGCCCGGTCAACGTGCTGGCCCGCCGCGGCTCGGAGGTCATCATCGACGTCGCCTACGACCCGGCCGCGACCCCGCCGCCCTGAGGATCGCTCAGCCCTGAGAATCGCTCAGCCCTGAGAATCGCTCAACCGGTGAATGCCGCGAGCCGCTTGTCCTCCACCTTTGCCGCCAGCGCAGGAGCGAGCGCTGCAGCACCGGTGTCGCCGCACTGCCGGAGCCAACTTGCCAGCAGCAGGTGACCGCCCTGCGTCAGGACCGACTCCGGGTGGAACTGCACGCCTTCCACGGGCTTGTCGCGATGGCGTAGCGCCATGACGACACCACCCGCCGTACGTCCCGTGACGTCGAGCTCGGCCGGCAGCGTGGCCTCCTCCACCGCGAGGGAGTGGTAGCGCGTCACGGTGAACGGTGAGGGCAGCCCGTGGAGCACGCCTGCGTGGTCGTGCAGCACCTCGCTGGTCTTGCCGTGCAACAGCTCAGACGCCCGGCTGACCGTGGCGCCATGCGCGACCGCGATGGCCTGGTGGCCCAGGCACACCCCGAGCAGCGGTACGCCCTTGTCCTCGCACACCCCGACGAGTTCGACACTCATGCCGGCCTGTTCGGGGGCCCCAGGCCCAGGGCTGATGAGCACGCCGTCGTAGCCGTCGACGTCTTTGGCCGCGACCTCGTCGTTGCGCAGCACCGTTGTCGTGGCACCGAGCTGGCACAGGTACTGCACGAGGTTGAACACGAAGCTGTCGTAGTTGTCGACCACCAGGATGCGAGTCACCCCGTCACCGTACGTCCCACCCCGCAGGTCGCCTGCCGTGGTGTCCTGTGTCTCCCGCGGGGTGAACCAGATCTGGTTCAACTGCACCAGATCTGGTCGCGCAGGACCAGATCTGGTGCGATCGGACCAGATCTGGTGCGGGCCGCCGGAGGGATGGCACCCCCGGGTGGTGCGGTCAGACCTTGGCGGGCGCAGCCTTCTTGGCGGGCGCAGCCTTCTTGGCGGGCGCAGCCTTCTTGGCGGGCGCAGCCTTCTTGGCGGGCGCCGCCTTGGCACCACCGGGTCGCTTCGCCGGCTCGCCCGTCGGAACCGCCTTGGCGACCTCCTCCTCGAGCAGCACCCGGCGCAGCAGCTTGCCCACGACCGTGCGCGGCAGGCTGTCGCGGAACTCAACGAGCTTGGGGACCTTGTAGGCCGTCAGGGACTTCCCGGCGTGGGCGATCACGTCGTCCTCGGTGAGGGTCGCGCCGGGGGCGCGCACGACGTAAGCCTTGACGGTCTCGCCTCGGTAGCGGTCCGGGACCCCGATGACGCCGGCGTCCTGGACACCCTCGAGGCCGAACAACACCTCCTCGACCTCGGACGGGTAGATGTTGAACCCGCCCGCGATGATGTCCAGGACGCCGGCGTCATCGGGGTCCCGGACCG
>JBKJSN010000156.1:0-2528 GCA_046595815.1 Mycobacteriales bacterium | reverse complement strand
ACCCCGGCGAGCAGGAAGTGCGCGAAGCCCATCCGCGGCTCGAGGTAGACGGCCTTGCGCAGCTCGACGAGCCGCGGATGGGCTTCGCGCACTTCCTGCTCGCCGGGGTCCTGGACCGACTGGGCGATCGGGCGGCCTCAGCCCGGGAGTACGCCGCTGCTGCGGACACGCTCGGGCTGGCGCCGGGGGACGCGACGGCCGCCGAGCTCGGGGGGCGTAGCGTGCGGGAGCTGGCGCAGCTGTGCCGACAGTTGGAGCGCCGGTTCACCGGTGAGAAGGTCGAGGGAGTCGGATGAGCAGCCCGGGGATGAGCGGTCAGCTCGTCACGTTCGTACTGGGGGAGCGCGAGTACGCAACGCCGCTGTCGGTCATCCGCGAGGTCGTGCGCCTCGAAGGCCTGGCAGACCTGCCCGGCATGACGCCGCCGTTGGCGGGGGTGCTCGACCTGCGCGGCATGGCGCTGCCGGTGCTCGACCTGCGGTCCGTCGCCGGCAAGGCGGGGCGTGGCGACGTGTTGGTCATGGACGGCGAGGAGTCGCCCGTGGGCATCGCCGTCGACCGCGTGAGCGCTGTGGTGGCTGAGGGCGACCTCGGTCAGGGTGGAGCTGCGGGGGATGAGCTCCCGTCGTACGTGCAGCAGGTTCTGCGTGGCGCGTCCGGCCCGGTCTTCCTGGTGGACCTGCCCGCGATGGTCGACGCGGCCCGCACTCACGTGCCAAGCGCGAAAACCCGTTAGACGTAGCGCTCGAGGATCGACGACTCCGCCAGGCGTGACAGGCCCTCGCGCACGGAGCGGGCCCGGGTCTCGCCGACGCCCTCCACGGCCTGCAGGTCGTCGATGCCGGCGGCGAGCAGCTTCTGCAGCCCGCCGAAGTGCTCGATGAGGCGGTCGACGACGAGGTTCGGCAGGCGCGGCACCTTCGCCAGGAGCCGGTAGCCGCGCGGGCTGATCGGGACGTCGAGCTGGTCCGCGCCGGCGGCGAAGCCCAGCGCGCGGGCGATCGGCGTGAGGTCCAGCAGGTCGGCGGGTGACAGGGCGTCGAGGTCGGCGAGGGCGTCCTCTGGCTTGCGTGCCTTCTTGCCCGACCCCGTCGGGAGGTAGTCGCGCACGATGAGCTCGCGCTCGACGTCGACGCCGGCCATGAGCTCGTTGAGCTGCAGGATGAGCAGCCGGCCATCGGTGCCGAGCTCGACGACGTACCCCTCGATCTCGGTCGCGATGCGGCGCACCATCTCCAGCCGCTGGCTGACGGCGATCGCGTCGCGGACCGTGACCAGGTCCTCGATCTCCAGCGCCGAGAGCGTGCCGGACACCTCGTCGAGGCGGAGCTTGTACCTCTCCAACGTCGCCAGCGCCTGGTTCGCCCTGCTGAGGATCGCGGCGCTGTCGTCCAGGACGTAGCGGCGGTTGTCGACGTACAGGGCGATGATCCGCATCGACTGGCTCACGCTGATGACGGGGTAGCCGGTCTGCTTGGCCACCCGCTCCGCCGTGCGGTGGCGCGTGCCGGTCTCGGTCGTCTCGATCTTGGAGTCGGGGACGAGCTGCACGCCCGCCTTGATGATCTTCGACAGGTCGCCGGTGACGACGACGGCGCCGTCCATCTTCGACAGCTCCCGCAGCCTCGTCGCGGAGAAGTCGACGTCGAGGTCGAACCCGCCGGTGCAGATCGACTCCACGAGCTTGTCGTGGCCCAGGACGATGAGTGCGCCGGTGTTGCCGCGCAGCACCCGCTCGAGCCCGTCGCGCAACTCGGTCCCGGGGGCGCACTGGGTCAATGTGCTGCGCAGCAGGTCGTCCGTGCTCGCCACGCGTGCGCTCCTCGTCCCAGGGGTCGTGGCGAAGTCTAGGGACGTATCGAGTCGCGGTCGCGTTCCGTCAAGATCACGTCTTCGTCACGGGCGAGGCACGGTACGGCGGGCGAGCCCCATCAGCGAGATGGCGGCCTGGACGGCGGCGGGCGCATGGGCCACTTCGAGCACCCGCATCCCGTCGGGCGCCGGGCCGCTGCCTGGCGGGACGAGCGCGTGGGTGAAGCCGAGACGGGCGGCTTCGGCAAGCCGGCGGGGCACCCCTCCGACGGGCCGGATCTCCCCCGAGAGACCGACCTCCCCGATGGCGACCAGGCCTCCGGGGACGTGCCGGTCGTTCAGGGCGCTCTCCACCGCCAGCAACAGGGCGAGGTCGGCACCCGGGTCGCTCACCTCGACGCCGCCGACGGTCGCGGTGTGCACATCGCGGCCCGCGAGCTCCTTGGCCCCGGCCCGCTTCTCGGCCACGGCGAGCACCATCGCGACCCGGCCGGCGTCCAGGCCGGAGACCGCGCGGCGGGGGCTGTTCTGCTTGGAGGGCTCGGTGACCAGGGCCTGGATCTCGGCGAGCAGCGGCCGGCGCCCCTCCAGGGTGACGGTGACGCAGGTGCCCGGCACAGCGACCTCGGAGCGGGACAAGAACAGCCCGCTCGGGTCGGCGAGTCCCTCGATGCCGGTCTCGGTCATCTGGAAGCAGCCGACGAGATCGGCTGCTT
>JBKJSN010000097.1:0-10091 GCA_046595815.1 Mycobacteriales bacterium | reverse complement strand
CGGTGGAGCTCGGCGGACGCGCGCAGACCTCGTGGCCGCGCGCGCTCGACGTCGCGGTCCCCGGCCGCACGGGCGCCGGCCGCCTCGCGATGGCCTACGGCGCGGAGATCGTCGCGCGCATCAAGATCGACACCTGCATCCTCGGCCGGCACATCCAGTGGGAAGGCGACCTTCCCTTCATCAACCTCCCCAGCGACCTCATGCTCGAGAAGACCACCACCTTCGATCCGTTCGCGCTCAATGCGCCGGTGACGGCGGTCGACACGACGGAGCGCATCCGCGCCTTCTCTTATGACGTGCTCGGCGCGATCATCCCCATCCCGGGCCTCTCCGGCGAGCTCGCGCTCGACGTGCAGGGCGAGCTGACGACGAGCTACGAGACGAAGCGCATCGGCGTCGGCGCCGAGGGTGCGCTCACCGCGGCGGGCGAGACGGTGATGCTCCCGCCCGCGGCGCCCGAAGGCTACGGCGCGGGCATCGACTACGCGGTCGCGCCCGAGGGCAAGGTGAAGTACCGCGGCGGCTTCAAGCTCTTCCCGGTGCTCAACATCGAGATCTTCGGGATCACGCTGCTGAACCGCGATCTCGGCGAGCTCCCGCTCCGCTTCGACATCGCGGAGAGCGACGCCAAGTTCAAGCCGCAGACCGTGCACGTGGCGCTCCCCGATGCGCGCGTCGCTCCGGCGAGCCTCTCGCTCGCGGCGCCCGGCGCGGCCTCGCTCACCTTCACCAACGCGGGCGAAGCGCCCCTCGAGATCAGCGCGCCGGTGTGGCCGTCGCAGGTCCTGGGCGCGGCGCCGACGTTCACGGTCGCGCCCGGCGCGACGCACCAGCTCGCCATCGCCATCCCGGCCGACGCGCGCGGTAGCTTCTCGCTCGCGTTCACGACGAACGATCCCGACATGCCGGTGCTGACGGTCCCGGTGGTGATCACGACGACGGGCACCGGCACCGGCACTGGCACTGGCACTGGCACCGGCACCGGCACTGGCACGGCCGCCGGCTTGCTCCGGTGCCGCAACCAGGTCAGGTCCGGCCGGGGTGGCGCGGTCGTCGGGTCGGGCACGCTCACAACGGCAGCCCGTAGTCGGTGGCGATGCCGGAGATGCCGTTCGCGTAGCCCTCCCCCACGACCTTGAACTTCCAGTGCCTGCCGTGGCGGTACACCTCCGCGAGGACCGCGGCGGTCTCGGTGCTGAAGGCGGGCGCGAGGTTCTCGCTCACCACGATCTCGCTGTTGCCGGCCGCGTTGAGCAGCCGCACCGTGCAGTCCTTGAGCTGGCTGAAGGTGCGCTTGGCCGCGAGACCGTCGTTGACGTAGGCGACCATCACGATGCGCTCGACAGTGGCCGGCACCTGCGCCAGGTCGATCTCGACCTGCTCGGTGTCGTTCCCGAGGGCGGACGTCCTCTCGGTCACGCTCTCCTCGGGCGTGCTGAGCTGGTTGAAGAACACGAAGTGCTCGGGCCCCAGGACCTTGCCCCGCTTGTCGCACAGCAACGTCGCGAGCACGAGATTCTCCAGCAGGACCGTCTCGTGGCCCGCAGCGAAGTGCACGCCGGCGACGATCCGGCTCAGGCCAGGGATCTCCCGGGTGAACTCGACGTTCGCGCCGCGCTTGAGGGGGGCTGCCATGTCAGGTGACTCTCACAGGTCCAGGTCCGAGCCGGAGAACTTCGTGGTCAAGAACGCGCCCTGCGTCATGAGCGCGTCGACGTCCTGGCGCTGCGCCGCCTCGAGCACGTTCAGCGCTGCGGTCAGCAGTGCGTCGATCTGGTCGTGCAACGAGGCGGTCGGGCTGGTCCCGTTCGCGCGGGGGACGTCCCGCTGCTCCGCGGGTACGGCGAGGTAGGTGCGGATGGTCGTCGGAAGGTAGTCGTCCAGAGTGCTGCGGACCGTGATGACGGCGTAGATGTCGAGGTCGCGCGTCGCGGACGTCGCCACGATCGCCTCGAGGGTGTCGGTGAGCTGGCGGACGTGCACCATCGCGGCGGCGGGGAGCTGCCCGGCCCGACGGTTCAGGTGCAGGACGAGGTTGTCGATCTTCGCCTTGAGTGCCGCCGGGCGGTCATCGTCGTCCAGGCCGTCCGGGGCGCGGCCGTCCGGCCCGGGCGCAGGCGGGTCGTCGTCCTGCATGGCGCGCCGGATCCAGCTCACCATGCCCTGCTCCTGTTCCCTGTTCGACCCGCGCCCCTGCCGCTACTGGCCTTCGATCTCGTTCTGCCGCACCCGCTCGAGGTACGGCTTGGCCCGCTCGATCTGGGTCTCCAGCGCCTTCACCGTGTCCGCCATCGAGGTCACGGCCTGCGAGCGGAACGTGTCGAGGGCGTCCATGGTCGCGAACACGTTGTTGAACGCCGCCTCGAGCTTGGCGACGTCGATCGTCGCCGCGGCGGCCTGCTGGTTGATCTGGCCGCCCTGGATCCGCAGCTGCTCGCTCGTGGACTCGATCAGGTTGGACGTCACGGTGTTCAGGGCGCTGATCTGGTCCAGGACCAGCTTCTGCCGCGACAGCGCCTGGCTCACGATGACCGCCGTACGCAGCGCAGCGATGGTCGTGGTCTGTGCCCGGTCGACGCCCTTGATCAGCTCCAGGTTGTTCCGCCGTACCAGGTCCAAGGCCATGTAGCCCTGCACGTTCACGGCCATCTGCGTCATGAGGTCCTGCCGGCGCTGACGGATCGGGAACAGCGCGTCGCTGCGGACGGTGTTCGCGTCGTCGGTGCGGCTCGCGGCCTCGAGCTCGGCGATCTTCTGCTCGATGGCGGCGTCGAGGGCGGCGGCGAGCTCGTTGTACTCGCTCAGCTTGCCCATCATGGCCCACATGTTGGCCTTCTCGGTCTCGATCGCCGCGTTGTCCTTGCGGAGGTCGTCCTGGCCGCTCTCGAGGGCCTTGATGATGGAGTTCAGGTGGGTCTGGGCGCTCTGGTACTTCGCGAAGTACCGGTCGATCTTGTCCCCGCCCGGGATCCACTTCAGGACCTTCTTCACGCCGGTCAGGTCGGCGCGCTTGGGGTCGAGGTCGGTGATCGTCGTGCGCAGGTCGACCAGGGTGTTGCTCACGCGGGTCTGCGCGTCGCCGCCCTTTTTGCCCATCGCCGCCGCGGGCCGCTCGAGCATGCGGTTGCTGACCGCAGCCGACGCCCGCATCTCATGCGCGCCCATGTTGGTGATGGACCCGACCTTCTGGCTGAAGGCGGGGCTCTTGGTGTCGAGGCCGACGAGCTCGGCGGCGAACGCATTGGCCTTCGCGGCGAGCTCGGCCTTCTTCGCCTCCTCGACGGGTACGGCGCCAGCCGCCTGGACGGGCTCGATGACCTGGACGGCTGTCGGCGGCGCGAGCACCAGATCGGTCGACGTCGTCGGTGCGGCGGGGGTCGCCGGCGTGACGGGGACGCTCGGGGCGCTCAGGTCGAGCTCAGACATGCGCGGTCTCCAGGTCAGGCGCAGGGGCACAACTCAGCAAGGGTGCTGCGTGGGCAGCGTAAGGCGAACAGCGCACCTCCGCCCACACGCGGCATCTGTTCTGGCCGGTCGGTGGGTGTGCGAGGGTGTCCTGACATCCGCTCGTGGTGCTTGTAGAACTGAGGGGTGTGCGCGCGAGCGCTGCTGCACGGTCCGGTCGGTAGGGCATCGGCCGGAGAACTCCTGAGGGGAACTGGGTTGCCATGAGTGTGTCGCTGACCAAGGGCGGCAACGTCTCGCTGACCAAGGAGGCCGGCGGCACATTGACCGCCGTCTCCGTCGGGCTCGGCTGGGACCTGCGCACGACGACGGGCGTGGACTTCGACCTGGACGCGAGCGCGCTCCTGTGCGACGCGAACGGCAAGGTCATCTCCGACGCGCACTTCGTGTTCTTCAACAACCTCAAGAGCCCGGACGGGTCCGTGACGCACGCCGGGGACAACCTGACCGGCGAGGGCGACGGCGACGACGAGGTCATCAAGGTGGACCTCGCGACGGTTCCCGCCGAGTGCGACAAGATCGTGTTCCCCGTCACGATCTACGACGCCGACGGGCGCGGACAGAGCTTCGGCCAGATCAAGAACGCCTTCATCCGGGTCGTGAACGCCGCCGGCGGCGTGGAGCTGGCCCGCTACGACCTCACCGAGGACGCCAGCACGGAGACCGCGATGATCTTCGGCGAGTTGTACCGCAATGGCGCCGAGTGGAAGTTCCGCGCAGTGGGCCAGGGGTACGCCACCGGCCTGCGCGGGATCGCGACCGACTTCGGCGTGAGCGTCGGCTGATGGTCGACTACACCAAGCCGCCGCCCCGCCCCGCCGCGCCGGTGAACCTGAGCAAGATCACGCTGACCAAGAGCGCGCCGACCGTGTCGCTGACCAAGGGCGGCGGCGCAAGCGGCACGATGCGCGTCAACCTCAACTGGAATGCCCGGCCGGGGGGTGCCCCCAGCACCGGCGGGGGCTTTTTCAAAAAGCTCGCCGGCGCGGCCAGTGGCGCGGTCGACCTCGACCTCGCCTGCCTGTACGAGCTGCAGAACGGCAAGAAGGGCGTGGTCCAGGCGCTCGGGAACTCCTTCGGCAGCATCGACCAGGCGCCGTGGGTCAAGCTCGACGGGGACGACCGCAGCGGCGACGCCGCGACCGGGGAGAACCTGCTCATCAACCTTGACCGCCTCGATGAGATCAAGCGGATCCTGGTGTTCGCCTTCATCTATGAGGGTGCCGCCGCGTGGGACAAGGTGGACGGGGTCGTGACCTTGTTCCCGGTCGGGGCCGCGCCGATCGAGGTCCGGCTGGACGACAGCTCGAACGCGCGCTTTTGCGCCATCGCCCTGCTCGAGAACATCGGCGGGAGCCTGCAGGTACGGCGTGAGATCAACTACGTCGCCGGCTCCCAGGCCACTTTGGACCAGGCCTACGGCTGGGGCATGAACTGGACGGCCGGCCGCAAGTAGGTCTGCCGGGCCCGTCATTGCGGCGGTGGCCTTCGCTTCGCGCTCCGGCACTTCTCAGCGTCGGAGCGTGCGGAGGAGGTCCTGCGTCCAGGGTGAACGACTGACGGTCGGCGAGCACTCGCTTGCCGGCGGAGACCGCGTTCCCGATGACGAACGCGGTCAGGTTCCGCGGCCTCTTTCGGCCGGGTCGTCCCGGTCCACGGAGGCGGCAGCGTCAGCCACATCCCAGCGGATCGCGGACGGGCAACGAGCGGGAGCCCTCGTCATTCGAGGGTGAGTTGGTCCTCAGCATGCCGTGTGCCTGCCAGCTGGGAAGCCTGGTGCTGGAGCCAACTAGGGAAGTCGAGGTAGGGGTCGCGGATCGCTGGACGGCTGTGGCGGGACTCGCGTCGCAGGGCAAGCAGCTGATCGGTGCCTCGGTAGAACCGTCCGCGTGTTTCGCCGTGTGCGGAGAGCAGGCCGGCGTCGACGAGGGCATTGAGGTCCCGACTCGCGCTCTTGCCCTCGACACCGGAGAGCCGCTCATAGCCGGGTCGGCGAATCCGGAGCCCGGACGCGGCGTCGAAGAGCGCTCCGATGGCGCGTTCGGGCAGTCCGCGGGTGTCGGCGAGCGCTTCAAGAGCCGACCAGAGCTCTGCGGCTTCGTGGTTGCGGGCGGCGACGGTCTGGGCCTGGATGTGGTGAGCCCGGATCGTGAATCGGATCCAGGCTGTGGTGTCGCGTCGTGGTTGCCAACTGCCGTCGGCGGTGACCGTGAGCACCTTGTAGTAGTCGTCGGTGTTGGCGCCGAGGAACTCCTCAATACTGCTGAACACGGGTGCGGCGACCTGGTCACGTGCGAGAACCAGCGTCTGCAGGCAACGGGCCATCCGTCCGTTGCCGTCGCGGAAGGGGTGGATCATGACGAGGTTCAGGTGGGCCATGGCTGCCCGGACGTAGACCGGTAGGTCGTCGTGCTCGCGCAAGCGGAGCATCAGTTGCTCGACGAGGTTGGCGGCAAGATCGGCGGGAGGGCCTTCGTAGACCGCGGTGTTGGTCCGTTCGTCGTTGACGAAGATCGGCCCCTGCCGGTATCGGCCTGGGCTCTTGGCAAGGTCGTGACTGAGCAGCATGTAGTGCAGCGAGCGCAGCAGGCTGGCGTCGTATGTGAAGTGGCTGTCGTCGGCGAGCTGGAGGACGTAGCTCATCGCCGTGCGGTAGCCGAGGATCTCGGCCCAGGTGCGGGCGTCGGCGTCCAAGGGTTCCTGGTCGTCGACAGCCGCGACCGCGTCGTCCTCGTTGACGTCGTAGCCCTCGATGTTGTTGCTCCCCTGCAGAGCCTTGGCGAACAAGTTGCGTCGGAGTTGGCCGGTCCAACGCTTGGGCGCGAACGTGTCCTGGCGCAAAGCCGTGCGCATGGCATCGATCTCGGCCACGACCGAGAGGTCGCGGTCCGACAGTGCAGGTGGCTCGAAGAGCATGCACCCCTCCCTCGTCCGAATGTCCCTAACTCTAGGACACGTGTCCATAAGTTTTAGACGTGTAGTGCGGGCGAAGTGACTTCACACCCGGGCGGCCGTGACGGCCCTCAACACCGCGCGACGTCCCACTCTTGGCCACGATGGGCCTTCCTGAGCATCAGCTTGCGGCGCTCGACGCCGAGCCCCGTCGTGCTGGCTCGGACCACCAGCCGCAAAGGTCCCCGGCCACCTGACCCGGGGGCTCTGTGGAAGGCTCAACCGTCGTGCACGTGCGTGCAAGATGGAGTGGCACAGCGAGCGTGGAGCGGGCGACGAGAATCGAACTCGCACTGTCAGCTTGGGAAGCTGATGTTCTACCATTGAACTACGCCCGCGGGACGCCTGGAGTCTAGGACATCCGCCCCCGGCCGGTCCCTTGGTGCCCCCCCGGGTTCCCCCCTTCCCGGGTGCCCCCTCCCGCGCCCGCCCTTCCGGGCGAAGGGAGGGTTAAGCACCGGTTCGGCCCAGGAATTGGTGCATTTCGCTCCTTTCGCCGTCGAGGCGAGGCCGCGGGAAGGTCGCGGCCCGGGCCTCTAGCAGGTTTCGCCCCTGTGGACGGCTAGCACGGGTCGGTCACACGCCTCGTTGTGGAGATGACGACGCAGGTCACCGTTGCGCCTGCGGCCTCGGCGGGGCCTTCGGCTCGGCAGACGCCGGTCGCCGGGTCACCCTGCGCCTAGGCGAAGGTCTTGGGCTCGCGCCGAAAGGTGCCGCTGTCGACGAGGAGAGTTACAGATCTCCCGTCTGCAGTCCAGATACTCCCAACGTTACGTTGTATGTAACGTTGTCTGGGTGCTTGTTGACTGCGCGGGCGAGCCAGGTCACAGTAAAGAACGTTGGAACGTGACGATCAACGTCACGTTGCCCGCTTGGGAGGCTGCCATGAGAGCGCTTGACCTCGTCGATGACCTGCTGTCGCGCGGGCAGATCGCGACGACAACCGACGACGCCGCGCACGCTCTGTCCATCCCTGCCGATCAGGTCCGCGTCCGCTTCCACAGGTTGGTCCAGTCCGGACGGATCTTCACGCCAGCCCGCGGTCTGTGGGTTGCAGTGCCGCCCGAGTTCCGCAGCTGGGGGGTCCTGCCTGGCCTGCACTTCCTCGATCAGCTCATGACTCACCTCGACCGTGCCTACTACGTGGGGTGGCTGTCCGCGGCCGAGCTGCACGGCGCGGCCCACCAGCGGCCCCAGGTACTGCAGGTCGCGGTCGACCGTGCCGTCTCCGACCGCGACCTCGGCCGGGTCCGGCTGCGCTTCACTGCCCGCCGCCGGCTTGTGGAACTGCCCAGGGAGCAGCACAACGTCCCCACCGGCCAGGTATGGGTCGCCAGCCCTGCGCTGACTGCGTTCGACCTCGCCGCCGACCCGGATCTGGGTGGCGGTGTCAGCAACGTGGCGACCGTCCTGATGGAACTTGCCGAGGAAGGGCGCCTGGAGGCAGGTGCGTTGAGTGAGCTCGCCCCGCTCTTCAGCCTGTCCGCGGTGCGACGCCTAGGCGTTCTGCTCGACACCGTCGAGCAGAACGGCCTCACCGGCGGGCTCCACGACTTCACCGAGCGCCGCCGTCGCTTCCCCGCCGACCTGCTCGCCCCCGCCGATCCTGCGACCGGCCCGGTAGACACCCGCTGGCGGCTGAGGATGAACGCCGCCGTGGAGCCAGACCTGTGATTCCTGCCGCGCACATCACCCACTGGCAGGGCGGCGCTCCCTGGTCCACCCGCGCTCAGGTTGAGCAGGACCTGCTGCTCAGCAGGCTCATCTGCGAGATCGCCCAGGACCCGTACCTGGGGCAGGAGCTGGTCTTTCGTGGCGGTACCTGCTTTCACAAGCTGCACATCCAGCCGGCCCGCCGCTACAGCGAGGACCTGGACTACGTGCGCTCGAGCGCCAGCGGCATCGCCGAGCTCACCAAGGCCGCTAGCACGATCGGTGAACGCCTCGGGTTCAAGGTGAACACGAAGGTCAGCGTGCACCCCAAGGTGTACTTCAAGACCTCCGCTGAAGACGGCAGCCCCTTACGCATCAAGATCGAGGTCAACACCCGCGAACTGTCGCCGTCCGACCCGGTCGAACTGCGCCCGTACGGCGTCCTTTCTCCCTGGTGGTCGGGCTCGGCCGACGTGCGCACGTTCACGACCCGTGAACTCGTCGCCACCAAGATCCGGGCTCTGTTCGAGCGCGACAAGGGACGCGACCTGTTCGACATGTGGTTGGCACTGACCGAACTCGGCGTCAGCGGCGACGACCTCATCGCCGCGTTCCGGCCGTACCACCCACCCTCGATCACGGCCAAGACGGCGATCGCGAACCTACGCGCCAAGCTCGAACGCCCCACCTTCCGCGGCGACCTCGACAACTTCATCACCGGCAGCCCTACCGGGTACGACATCGACGCAGCCGCGGAGCTGGTCATCACCGAGGTCCTGCAGAAACTCCCCGCCCCTCCACGGGTCTAGCCGGCGCCGAAGGCGTCCGCTCGACAGGCATCGGGAAGCAGCTCGGGGATGCACCAGCACTCGGCCCCGTCGGACAGAGCCCACAACATGGCCGCGACATCGGGTTGGGACGCATGTCTGTGCCTGCGAGCGCGCAACCAGGACCGCGCAGAGCCGGGCGAAAGGAGGGTTAGGCACCACTTCGAGCCGGGGATTGGTGCTTTTCCCTCCTTTCGCCGAAAAGGCCGGGGTCGACGGGGAGACGGGGAGACGGGGAGACCGGGAGACGGCGGACCGGAGACGGGGAACCCGGGGCAGGGGGACCCGTAGGCTCGCGGGCGTGAGCCTCCACGACGACGCCCGGGTGACCGTCCTGCTTGCCGACTACGTGGCGGTGGACGGGTCCGGCAAGCTGACCGCGGTCGGCGCGGCGTTCACGATCGCCCCCCTGCAGGAGCACGGTCACACCCCGCCCCTGCACGTGGCCGTCCTCGTCGACGTACCCGGGGAGGCGGCCGGGCAGGAGTTCTCCCTCGGCCTGAGCCTGGTCGACGACCACGGGCAGCCGGTCATGGTCCCGGGCCCGAGTGGCCAGCTCGAGCCGTTGAGGGTCGCGCAGCTGATGCGGGCCCAGGCGCCCGTCGTACCCGGGATGGCCGTGCCGACGAGCGTTCCCTGCCGGGTGCAGATGGTGCTCGGCTTCCCGCAGGGGCTGCCGTTGGAGGCCGGCCGGACCTACCGCTGGGCGGTGGAGTTCGACGGCAACGCCAAGCCCGAGTGGGGCACGGTCTTCCACGTGCCCGCGCCCGCGCCGGGGCCGGTGTTCGGCGGCCCGATGGGTCCGGCGGGGATCCCGAACTTCCCGCCGCCGACCCTCTAGGCTCGCTCCGTGCTGCTCTCCGATCGCGACCTGCGCAAGGCCCTCGACGAAGGCCGCCTCGGCCTCGACCCGTACGACGAGGCGATGATCCAGCCGAGCAGCATCGACGTGCGCCTGGACCGGTATTTCCGCGTCTTCGCCAACCACCGCTACACCCACATCGACCCCGCCGCGCAGCAGGACGACCTCACCGAGCTGGTCGAGCCCAGCGGCGACGAGCCGTTCATCCTGCACCCGGGCGAGTTCGTCCTCGGCTCCACGCTGGAGGTCATCTCCCTCGGTGACGACCTCGCGAGTCGCCTGGAGGGGAAGGCTCTCGCCCTCGACACCGAGGTGCCGACTCCGTGGGGCTG
>JBKJSN010000011.1:0-7500 GCA_046595815.1 Mycobacteriales bacterium | reverse complement strand
ACCTGACCGTGCTCGACGACTGCCTCCAGCACATCCAGAGCAACCGCGGCGAGACGGTGGTGCTCGAGACGCTGCCGCTCAGCGACAGCAAGACCTACGAGCTGCTGGCCCGCGGCGACACCCTGGGCGTGTTCCAGCTCGACGGCGGTCCGATGCGCGCTCTGCTGCGCTCCATGCAGCCCGACAGCTTCGAGCACATCTCGGCCGTGCTCGCGCTGTATCGACCCGGGCCGATGGGCGCCAACGCGCACAACGACTACGCCGATCGCAAGTGTGCGCGCAAGCCCATCGTGCCGATCCACCCTGAGCTCGAGGAGCCGCTCGCGGACATCCTCGGGGAGACCTACGGGCTGATCGTGTACCAGGAGCAGGTCATGGCGATCGCGCAGAAGCTCGCGGGCTACTCCCTCGGCAACGCCGACCTGTTGCGCCGCGCGATGGGCAAGAAGAAGAAGGAGATCCTCGACAAGGAATACCTCCCCTTCTCCGACTACGCCTTCAACCGTGCGCACACCGCTGGGTACGGCCTGGTCAGCTTCTGGACGGCGTACCTCAAGGCGAACTACCCGGCCGAGTACATGGCGGCGCTGCTCACCTCGGTCGCCGACGACAAGGACAAGAGCGCGCTGTACCTCAACGAGTGCCGCCGGATGGGCATCAAGGTGCTGCCGCCCGACGTCAATGACTCCGACGGCGACTTCACCCCGCGCGGCACCGACATCCGCTTCGGCCTGTCGGCCATCCGCAACGTCGGCACCAACGTCGTCGCGTCGATCGTCGCGACCCGCACGACCAAGGGGAGGTTCGCCGACTTCTCCGACTACCTCAAGAAGGTCGAGGCGGTCGCGGTCAACAAAAAGACCGTCGAGTCCCTCATCAAGGCCGGGGCCTATGACTCCCTTGGCCATGACCGCAAGAGTCTGCACCTGGTGCACGTTGAGGCGATCGACGCCTGCGTGGAGACCAAGAAGGCCGAGGCGATCGGGCAGTACGACCTGTTCGGCGGCTCTGAGGGTGACGACGGCGGCGGCAGTGCGATGTTCGAGGTCCGCATCCCGACGGGGGAGTGGGACAAGACGCTCCTGCTCGCCTATGAGCGCGAGATGCTCGGTCTGTATGTCTCCGACCACCCCCTGTTCGGGGTCGAGCACGTGATCGCCAGCGCTGTGGACTGCCCGATCTCGGCGCTGGCCGACAAGGAGGACGGGACCTCGATCGTGATCGGCGGGCTGCTGTCGTCGATCAACCGGCGGGTGACCAAGCAGGGCAACCCGTGGGCGCAGGTGCAGCTGGAGGACCTCGAGGGCTCCGTCGAGGTGATGTTCTTCCCCGCGACCTACATGAACGCCGCTGTGCACCTCGTCGAGGACGCCATCGTGCTCGTCCGCGGTCGGGTGGACAAGCGCGAGGACACCCCGAAGATCATCGCGATGGACCTCACCATCCCCGACCTGTCGGTGGGCGAGCGCGGACCGGTGGTGGTGTCGCTCGCGACCGCGCGGTGCACCCCGCCCGTCGTCGAGCGGCTCAAGGAGGTGCTGGCCGCACACCCAGGGACCACCGACGTGCACCTGCAGCTCGAGGGCAACGGCAAGACCACGCTCGTCCGGCTCGAGGACCGGCTGCGGGTCTCGGCGTCGGCGTCGCTGTTCGCCGACCTCAAACAGCTGCTCGGTCCTGGCTGCCTGCCCGTCGGTGCGTAGCTAGTCTGGCCCCGTGGACCCGATCAAGCTCTGTGGCGGCACCCTTGAGGTGGAGCACCCGGACGAGGTGCTGCTGGACTACGTGGACGTACGCAACGGGTACTCCTACCCGGCGTACGACCTGCTCGTCACCAACGGCGAGCCGACCCTGGTGGACGGCGACCTTCTCGCGCCAGTCCTGATGGGGGTGCACATCGACGCCGGCCGGTTCAGCCTGCTGCGCGAGATGATGCCGGCGCTCGAGGCCGTCGCGGAGCTTCCGGAGGTCAGCTTGGAGGAGGCCGACGACGACCACGTGATGTGCGTCGCGGGCCTGTTCGGCATCCTGGACGAGCCGCGGTACGCCGGTCGTGGGGTGCGCGGCACGATCGTGAGCAAGGTGCTGCACCGCAAGCGTCCGGACCTGGTGCCGATCTACGACAGCCGCATCTTCGAGGCCTACACCGCGCCCGGCGTGCTCCCGCGCACCCTCGACCGCAGCTGGCAGGAGTTCATGCGGCTGCTGTGCACCCAGATGCGGGAAGACCTGCAGACGGAGGCGGCCGCCTTCAACGAGTTGCAGCTCGCGGCCGAGGAGGCCGGTGCGCCCATCAGCAAGCTGCGCATCCTCGACGTCCTCGTCTGGCGGGCCGCTGGCTCCTGGCAGTAGGCAGGAATCCGCCCTCGCGCGGGGAACTGTTCACCTCATGCCCCGCCGACTTCCGCATGTCCTGGTAGCCCTCGCCGTACTCGCCGTCCTGTCCCCGAGCGGGAGCGCGTCGCCGGCGACCGGGCCCACGCCGCAGCTGGCCTGTGAGCGCGGGTCGCTTCCGGAGTCCGGGGCACAGGGCCGCGTTCCGCGCTCGGAGGTGACCAGCGGCCGCTCGGCCAAGGGCTACACCTGCAACACCAAGCTCGTCGGCCACTTCGGCAGCACCGGTGGCTTCCAGGTGCACCGGTACGTCGACAAGGCGGGCCACGACTGCGGGTACTTCGACAGCACGCTGCTGTTCCCGACGGATCTGCGCAAGAACGCGACCGAGGGCCTCGGCGTGTTCGTCATGGACATGTCGGACCCGACCAAGCCCAAGCACGTGAAGAGCCTCACGACCCCGGCGATGCTGAGCCCGCATGAGTCCCTGCGCCTGAACCTCAAGCGTGGGTTGCTCGTCGCTGACATGGGCTCGCCCGCCACGCACGTGGGCTTCGTCGACGTGTACGACGTGTCGGCCAACTGCCTGGATCCGGTGCTGCAGTCCTCGGCCCCGATCGGCGTGATGGGGCACGAGAGCGCCTTCTCCCCGGACGGGACCGTGTTCTACGTCAGCTCGACCGGCGGCCACACGCTGGCGGCGATCGACCTGACCGATCCCAAGCTGCCCACCGTGTTGTGGTTCAGCTTGAGCTATGCCGCCCACGGGATGAGCATCAGTGAGGACGGCAACCGCCTGTACATGGCCGACACCGGCGGACGCGGCACCAGTGCGCGCACGCCCGGGCTGACCATCCTCGACGTCAGCGGCATCAACAAGCACCAGCTCAACCCCGAGGTCCCGGAGATCAGCCACCTCACGTGGTCCGACGTGTCGATCCCGCAGAACGCGATCCCGATCACCATCAAGGGCCGCAAGTACGTCGTGGAGGTGGACGAGTACACCAGCGCCACCACGTCCTTCGGGCCCGGAACGGTCAGCGGCCAGGGGTACACCGCGGACGCAAACGTCGGCGCCGCCCGGCTCATCGACATCAGCGACGAGCGCAAGCCCAAGATCGTGTCCAGCATGCGACTGGCCGTGAACGACAAGGCTGCGCGCGCCGGGGACCAGCAGAACGACCCGGGCGCGAAGTTCGCCGTGCAGGGGTACGCCGGGCACTACTGCGCGGTGCCGAAGGCCCACGACCCGGCGTACATCGCCTGCAGCTTCATCGTCTCCGGTCTGCGGGTGTTCAACATCCAGGACCCCAAGCGCCCGTTCGAGATGGCGTACTTCAACGCGCCGACCGTGCCCGGGACCTACCCGATCGAGGGGAACTTCGCGATGAGTGCACCCGCGTTCGTGCCTGCGCGCAACGAGATCTGGTACACCGACGGCTTCAACGGCATGTACGTCGTGCGGCTCACCAAGGGCGCCTTCGCCAAGGGCCCGGTGCGCCCCGCTCGGGTCAGATAGCAGTCCGCGCCAGCACGCGCTTGGCCAGTTCCACGGCCACCGACGGGTCTGCCGTCGGCGCGGCCTGGTAGGCGACGACCCAGGTGTCGGCCCCGCGGAGGAAGCGGAGCAGCAGCAGCTCGCTGACGACTGAACCCGTGACGGTCTGTCGGGTCGCGGACGACGCCTCGCCGAGGGTCTCGGTGGTGACCGCCGTACCAGGGCTGGCTTTCTGGTCGTCCCGGAAGTCGGCCGCGGCCCCTGCCGCCGTGGCGAAGCGCGACACCACGACCGTCAGGACCTGGCCGGTCGTCTGGTTCGCGTACTGCGCGACGTAGGCCTCCTGGAACCCGTGCTTGCGCAGCACCTCGGCGGCCTGGTCCTTCGCGGCCCCGGAGCCGGAGTACCCCGCGATCGCTTCGAGGTCGCGCGGGCCGGACCCGAGTACGACGGGAACCATCCCTGCGGGCACCTCGGTCGGCCCGGGCACCAGGGCGCTGAGAGCGCCGGGCGGAAGGGTCACACCGGGGATCGGCGCGGACGCGGCGACGTCGGGGTCGTCCATCGGGGAGGCCGGCTTGTCCGCGCAGCCGGCCAGCAGGAGCGGGAGCACCGCGAGGGTGGCCAGGCGTCGTCGCATCACCCACGGCAGGTTAGTGGCCTCCCGTACGGTGGTGTGATGAGCGCAGCCCGAGGTACGCCGGAGCACCGTTGGCGGCAGGACGTTCCGCGGTCGTTGGCGGTGCTGGTCGGCTGTGTGCTCCTCGGTGCTCCCGCCGGCTTGTTGTGGTCCTGGGTCGCCCCCAGGCTGACGGTGACCTTCGGCCCCGACGGCCCCGGTGCGGCTGACCTGGAGAGCACCAAGGCGTTCATCGGTGCGGACGCCAGCTTCGTGCTGGTCGGGCTCGCCTTCGGTGCCGGCTGCGGTGCCCTGGCCTGGTTCTTCGCCCGGCGGTCGGGACCATGGACCGTCGTGGCCCTCACCGTCGGCGGGTTGCTCGCTGCCACCGTGGCCGCTCGGGTGGGCGTGATCCCCGGGTCGCAAGAGGTGATCGAGGCGCTCCGACAGGGTGGTCAAGGTCGGCGGGCGCTCGACCTCTACCTGGGAGGGCCCTTCCCGGATCAGCTCAAGGACGGTGCGCTGCCCCACCTCCGGGCGACCTGGGCGGTGCTGGCTTGGCCGGTCGGGGCGCTGCTCGCGTTCTTGGTGGGGGCGCTGAAGCGGCCCGAGGAGCTGGACTGAGCGTTCGGTCCTGCTGAGGCATCCAACTGCGGGGCACGTCGTGCGCCTTGATTTCGCGAGGCGGTGGCTTTCCCGGGCGGGGTCAGCGGCGGGAACCGCATTCGAGGTGCCAGTAACGCGCGTCCTGGCTGCCGACCCGAAGGATCGCGTCGGGTGTGGGTGGGGACGGCCAGAGCTCGATCAGGTAGGCGTCAAGAGGTCCGTCGGCGAGCTCGTTGCCTCGGGCGGCATCGCGTCCTCGGGCGCTGACGCGCACCCGGTAGGTCCCAGGCCCGATTTCCGCGAGTGGTCCGGAGCTCTCGCCCGCCCACGAGCGGTAGGAGACCTCTGCTCCCTCGGGGATCGTCGTGGAGACCTCGACGACGTCCTCCCACTCGGCTTCCGCCGGTTCGGGCTCAGCGTCGTGCAGGACGATGCGCACCGGGGACCCACCCGACCGGCGGGCCAGGCTGACGTAGACGCCGTCAGGGTCGAAGGCGCCGACGAGACCGTTCACCTGGCCGGCGAAGAACCGGTCCCACTCTCCGTCGAAGCCGGCGTCCACCGACCACACGAGGTCGAACTGGCCGTAGTCCGTCAAGATGACGGCATCAAGTAGTTCCCTGCTCATGACGTCGCAGTGTGCCAGTGCGAACTGGTTCGCATCGGGGTCACCGGCCTGGGTCGGGCACGAGCCGTCCGTTCGCGCCGGGCGAGACGACGGCCTGCCACACGGTGGGCTCGCACTTGGGACCGTTCGGCTGCCGGATGCTCAGCGGAACTGACGCCTGGGCATCGAACAGAACGCGCCGACTGGCGTCTCGAATGGTCAACTTGACGTGCGCCGTCCCCGGGCCGTCGAACTCGCCTTTCACGAACAGCAGCATGGGGTGCGTGATCTCGACTGTCGCGCACACGTCCTGGACGCACGCCGTGGCTTCGGCGGCCGTGAGATGCCTCGCGGCCCAGGCGTCCACGTCGAATCTCACGCCCGAAAGCGCCCCCAGCTGGGTGCAAGAGTAGTTCTGGCTGTCGCAACCGCTGAGGAGCTGCAACCCCGCAAGCAGCACGACAACGCGGCGCCATCGGGGTCTGGACACGCCGTCACAGTTGCACACGCCCCCGTTCTTCAAAGGGTGGAGTTGCAGCACTTCCTGTTGGCTGCGAACGGCACCTATCCGCGCTTCAGGTCAAGACCCTCCACTGCCTTAGTGATCGCCACCAGGCTCTGCGCGATAGATAGAAGACTGAGCGCCTGGACTGCGTCGTAGGTACCGGGCTTCAACTTCCCGGCAACCTCCGCAGCAAGCGCTGCGTTGGCAGAGGCGGTATTGGGAGTCGTCATTCCCGGAGGCTAGCCGGTTACCTACGGCTGCGAAGGGCGCTTCGCGTTCACCGTTGGTAAGGCCGGTTCCCACCGCTGGCGAAGATCACTCAGGCCCTGGGGGTGAGTACGGCAGCGGGGTGGGATCTCGGCGGACAAATTCGTGGCGGAAGGGTCCTCACAAGCCGACGAGAACGGCCCTTCTCGACTGTGCTGGGCAATCGTGTCTGGCAGGCTTACAGGGTGGTCTATCCAGCGCCCCTCCGAGATCGCATGGCGAGGCTTGTGACGTGGATCGTGGTCAGCGTGGGGCTCTCGATTGGCGCTCTTGAACTAGCGCTAAGCGCCGTCTCGTGGGTGCCACACGTGCGGCTGCACCTGATCGGCTGGGCCGTGTGGCCGCTCGTGCTGGTTGTTCCAGGGACGGCAGTGACGTTGTGGTCGGCGCAGCGACGGGGGTTCGATCTCGGGCTCCTGCGCGTGCTGCCGAGGTGGCCCCTCGCGGCGGGTGTCACCGCCATGGTCGTGCTTTTCCTCTCCTTCGGTGCTGCAATTGCCTTCAAGCGCGGTCCTGCCTACACGTGCGAATCCGTCTATCTCGATGGCCGCCAGGGATTGGACTGTCACGGCCATCTTCGCGACACGACGCCTGGCGAGTTCTACGAGGTTCGTGCCGTGCATCTGCGCTTCGCGAGCGGCGGGATCGGCTACTTCGCTGCCGCCTCGACCCTCATGTTCGCGGCTCTGGTGCGCGAAAGGCGTGGCCTAGCAGACGGCGAGTAGGAGCCGCATAGCCTCGGTGCCGATCGTGGCAGCTCGGGCGGACTTATCCTCCCAGGAACCCACCCCTCCGGCGGTACTCAGGGCTCGGTGAGTGGGCCTTGTTCGGTGATGTGGCGTCCGTCGCGGAGGCGGAGGGTTTTCTTGCCGGTGTGCAGGTCGTGGTGGGCGGTTTCGCAGAGCGGGATGGATTCGTCGATGCTGGTGTGGCCGTCGTCGGCGTACCGCCGGAGGTGGTGTGGCACGAGGGGGGTGAGGGGGTCGGGTTTGCCGTGGCAGCAGCCGATGCTGGCGCAGCGTTGGTCGTACTGGATGAGCAGGGCTTTGCGTTCGGCGGCGGTG
>JBKJSN010000026.1:0-25300 GCA_046595815.1 Mycobacteriales bacterium | reverse complement strand
GCGAGCACCTCGCGGCCTACGTCGGCCAGTAGTGGCTTGAGCTGGCGTCAGCCCACGAACTCCCAGTGCCACGGCTCGGGCCGGCTGCCCGTGGGCTCGGCCCAGTCAGGGTGGATGAACCCGAACGTCGCGGAGTTCGCCTTCAGCCAGTTGTACGGCGGGGTGCCGAACGTCTGCACGCCACCGCACAGGTCGACCGCTCGGCCCCAGCCGTGCTGGCTGCGGCCGGGCGTGGCTGCGAGGTTCGGCTTGACGCTGAAGACCTGCACCTGGCCGGCGTAGTCGCGGTAGGAGTCCGTGACGCAGATCGGCCTGCCGAGCGCCTGCTCGAAGGCGGTGCTCATCGCGTCGAACGCCGACGCGGCGGAGGCCACCAGCCGGTGGCCGGGTGCGGACTCCAGCCGGCACAGTGCGCTGGCCGGCAGGAACCCGTTGATGGCCTGGTCAGGGACCGGACCGTCGCACGTCGCTCCGGAGCCGGTCGCCTGCAGGCCGATTGCGGCCGCTGCAGCGGCGTCCTGCCGACGGCGCAGTTCTGCGACGGCGGCCTGCAGCCTGCCCAGGCTGGCCAGGGCGTCGGCCTGCAGTCGGGTCAAATCGTCGTCGAGCTTCGACTGCAGCCTGAGTGCGGCCAGCGCTGAGTCCTCGCGGCGCTGCACGAGCTGCTCGGCCCACTGCTGCCGGTCCGACAGCAGGGTCAGGTCGTCCTGGTGCTGCTGCTGACTGGTGCTCAGTGCTCGCCGTACGAACAACAAGTCGCCGACGGTGTCGGCGCTGCCGTGCAGCACAGCCAGCAGCATGGGGCTGTAGGGGTTCTTGTACAGGTCGGAGGCGAAGGTGGCTGACCGCCGCTGTGCAGCGATCGCCTCAGTGCCGAGCTGGTCGAGCTCGCGCTCGCTGCTGACCTTCTGCGACAGCAGTTGACCGAGGCGCTGCTGCCCCCGCTCCCAGGCGACGGAGGCGGCGGCGAGCCGGTCGCCGGTGCGGGCGACCTCCGCGCGCAGCTCTGCGATCCCGGGGCTGGCCGACGCCGGCCGGGTGGGACCCGCCTGGGCCGACGGGAAGGGGACGACCGTGAGCGCCGAGGCGGTCAGGGCCAGAGCGGCGGCCGCCTTTCGCACGCACCGCGCAGCGGCGGTGGGGGTACGGCGCATGCTTTGGGCATCGGCCGGACTGGCCGCTTCCTGTAGCCCCGCTCCGGCGCTCAGTGATCTTCGGGCGGCTGGTTGTACGTCGTGGTGAAGGAGTCCTTCTGCGGCACCCGCCCCGGCAGCCGCAGCAGCCGGGTGATCGTGATGCGGAAGTCGCGGTTGGGGATAGGTCGGCGCGGTCCGCTGATGGCCTCGACGGTGCGTCCGTCGTCGCGCCCGTAGATCGCCACCGACAGTGACGTCCCGCTGGCCTTGGCACGCAGGAGGACAGGTGAGTCGGTGGTGTTCGTCCAGGCCAGGTCGATGGTCGGGTAGTTGACCGTGGCCTCGCGGCCAGCCGGATAGCGGCTGATGTAGAAGCTGTGTGCCTGGTGCCGGTCCAGCCGGAGCCCGGCGAAGAAGGCGGCGTTCAGCGTCGTCGTCGCGACCTGCGACACCCCGCCACCGATGTCCGTGGAGAGCTCGCCATCGAGGATGTAGGGCGCCTCGACGTACCCCTTCTCCTTGGTGCGCTCCCCGACGATGCCGTTGAGGCTGAAGGTCTCGCCCGGGGCGATGAGGGTCTCGTCGATCGTCTTGGCCATCAGGGTGATGTTGTGAACGCGCGGCTGGCAGCAGGCGAACGGCGTCGTGAAGGTGCCGAGCAGCGCGTTGATGCGGCTCGCCTCCTCGTCGGTGGACTTCGGCAGCGCCGTGGTGTTGCGGACGACGACCCTCCTGGCCGGAGTGGGCAGCCGGACGTTGTCGAGCAGGGCCGTCAGGACCGCGTCGGCCGTGACTGTCTGCCCTGTGCGGCCGGCGGCGCGCAGCCGGGTCGTCGCCGGCTGGGGCTTCCAGGTGACGCTGCCTTGGGCGGTGAGGACGGACGTCGGCACAGGCGCCTCGACGTCGGGTTCGGTGACGGCCGTCGTGAGCGCAGTCGCGATGGGGACCGCGAGCTCCTTCGCTGCTGCGGCGCTGAGCCCGAGGGTCACCCCGTGGCCGGGACTGTCGCCTGTGGCGATCACCGTGAGGTAGGAGGAGAGCCTGCGTCCGGACAGGACCGAGGAGCGGTCGCCGGAGACCATCGCCATCCGGGTGTTCCGGACGGTGTTTGCCTGGTCGGCGAGCGCCTGGACGGCGGCGGCGGTGACGTGCGCCGGCAGGACGTCGACCGGCACCGTGACGACGGCGGGCCGCGGCAAGGCTAGGGCCGCCTCTTGCAGTGCTGTCTCCACGACGGCGGCGGTGGTGCCCTGCCCATTGACCGGCGGCTCGGCGGTGATGGCGTCACCGGAGTGGATCAGGCGGCCGTGGCTCTCGGGGACGTCCGCCTCGCCGGCCAGCCGAGAGGTGACGGCCTCCAGGGCGGTGGGATCGGCGTCGAGCACCGGCTCGACCGCCTGTCCCATCGCGGAGGACCGGCCGAACCGGCTCTTCGCCGGCGACTCGGCGAGCGCGCGCTCCACCGTCCGTGCCTCGTCGAGCTCGAGGCCGAGCTCGTCGTTGCGGACCGTGACGCTGCGGGTGCCGAGGACGACCCGGATCTCGCTGGGCTCGCTGTCCTGCTGCTGGGACAGCAGAGCCCGCAGTCCACGAGCATCGAGGTCGCCGGCCGCCAGACCACCGAGGGTGGTGCCGGGGGCCGTGCGCGGCGTCTCATCGCCGATGTTCACCGCGACGACCGTTCCCGTGGTGACCAGAGCGCCGACCGTCAGGGACGAGGCGAGGAGCAGCCGCTTCAACGCGCAGTCACGAAAACGTGGGTCGCGTGCGCGCACGGCGCAGCAGACGACAGAGCACAAGGCATGCTCCATCGTACGTGCGGCCCCGGAGCGTCAGAGCTCGACGCTGAAGCCGTCGGCGGTGATCGTCGCCTCGAGCAGACCGGGAAGCTCGCGCAACCGCCGTACCGAGACCACCTCGGCGACGGAGTGGGCGAAGAACGCGACGTTGCTGTTGTGCTGGGGTGTCGTGCGCGAGCGGTAGACGATCGCTGGTACCGGACGGTGGCGAGCGGTGTAGCCGGTCCAGATCAGGTCGCCAAGGCGCTGAGCGGTTGCCCACACAGCTGGGGACCGGCCGGTGCTGACCTGGTCATCGAGGCCGAATGTGTCGAGGGTGTCGTCGGTGCGCAGGTCCACGACGCTGCCGTTCAACGTGAGCTCGACGACCCAGCGGTCGAGTTGCGCGGCGCTGATGTGGCGGTCGGGGTCGAAGGTCTCACGGAGCATTCCGCGCGCGCTGCTCGCGGCGTACCTGGGGCGGTACAGCCCGGTGGGGCTGTCGAAGCGCCAGCGCGGAGCCGGGTGTGGCGTCCAGTCCCAGGTGTCCGGGTGGTCGCCGTCGAGGCGGAACCAGGTGCGGCGGCCGCGGCGCAACCGGATGCCAGTGGGCAGCTCCGAGGGGAGGCGGCGGTCACCGCTCAGCGGTCGCCACCGGCGGTGCGGGCGTAGTGCACGGCGCGCTCGGTCTTGCCCGCCGACAACAGGGCTGCGGGGCTGCGGCGGCGCTCCTCGGGCAGCGGCGTCCGCATGATGCGGTCCGCGGCAAGCGGGCTGTCGGGCAGCACGGCGAGTACGTCGGAAAGCCCCGCCTGCAGGCCCTCCGGGCCGAACTGCCAATCGGGGAACCAGCTGGTGTTGCCCAGGTGCAGGGCGATCAGCCGGCCCCCCCGAACCCGCTGGTGCAGAGCCTGGCGGCTGATGCCGCCGAGCAGCTCGCGCACCTGCTCGCCCGTCAGCGCATGTGCGGTGAGCTCGGCACGGGCCGCAGCCAGGCGCTGGGCGTTGAGGCTGGCCGCGGTGTCCGACAGCGCCAGACGATCGGGGACGGCGTCGGGGTCGACGATCAGCCGCAGCGCGGGACCCACGTGGTCAGGGTCCTCGGCGAGGCGCGCCGCGACCCGCGCGAGCAGCTTCGCCTGGGCGCCCATCGCACCGACCTCCCTACCTTGACACCCTTGACGCTAGGCCCGGCCGGCGCGCAGCGTCAAGCGGGTCTTGCTGCATCGTCCGCCACCAGCTCCACCTCGAAGCCGGCGGCGTCCTCGAGGTACGCGGCGTAGGTGTCCGGCCCGCCGGCGAAGGGGTGCCTGTCGGGGAACATCAGAGTCCAGCCGTGGGCGGGCGCCTCCACGACGAGGGCGTCGACGTCCGTGCGGCTCCCCGCGAAGAACGCGACGTGGTTCAGGCCCGGCCGGAGCCGGTCGTGCCCCCCGGTCGCGACGTCGGGCCCGGACTCGAGCACGAGGTAGGTCTCGCCCTGTTGCCAGCTCTGGCCATGCTCCCACTGCTTGGACAGGTGGTAGCCGAGTCGCCCCAGCAGCCATCCCCACGAGCTCTGCGCCTGGTCGAGGTCAGCGACCCATAGCTCCAGGTGGTGCAGCGTTCCTCGGCGGGCGGACATGGTGACCACAGTGACAGGTCGTGCTCAGGAGTAGCGGTGGTTCTTGGTCCCGGCCTTGAGGTGATCGGCTTCGCGGGTGCACGCGCGGCCGCTCATGTTGCGATGGCCACAGGTGGCGTCGGCCTGCGGTTCCTGCTGCTGCGGCGCTGGCACAGACGCCGGCACTGCGCGAGGGGTGCTCGCGCGGGTGGCTGGGGCGCGGGTGGCTTTGGGCGCGGCCTGCGCGCTCAACTGGGCGTACCTGGCTTCGCGCAGGGCGCGCAGGGCATCGACTTTGCTCACCGCCTGACACTAGGCGCAGGCCCTGACAGTCAGGGGGAGGTGGCCAGCGCCATGCCGGCCGGTGAGAACCGGAGTGCGCGGCACACCCCCACCCTCGTAGGTTTCCCGAGGAAACTCACCAGGGGGACGGATGCTGCGCACGGCGCCAGGTTGGTTGAAGGCCTTGCTCGTCGGCCAGTTCATCAGCGCCGCCGGTTCGCTCGCCTGGCTCTACCTGACGCTGTGGTTGGTCACTGACCGCGACCTTTCCCCCACAGCTGCAGGCTTCGTCACCGCGGTCTACGGCGGTGGCGCCATCGCAGGCAACCTGCTCGGAGGATCCTTTGGTGACCGCTTCGGGATGCGGATCAGCCTTGCTGTGGCCAAGGCCGTTGCCCTGCTCACCTGCATCGCCTTTCCATGGTGTCCGACTGAGGGCTTGGTGCCGCTGGCCCTGGCCTCGGGCCTCGCCGGCGGCGTGGGCCGGCCCCTGATGAGTGCGATCGTGGCGACCGGGATGCCTCCCGGGCTGCGCCGGGAGGCGATCGCCTGGTCGCGTGCCGCCTTCAACGCGGGCGCCGTCATCGGCCCTCCGCTCGGGGGTCTGTTGGCGTTGCACCACTTCGGGTGGGTCTTCGTGATCGACGGGGTGACCAGCGCGGTGCTGCTGGCCGTCGTGCTCGCGTCGGTGCCTCGGGAGTCGCCGGCGCGGGTGATGGTGCCGCACGGGCTGCTGGGCGCGCTGCGCGCCGACGGCGCCATGCGCACGTTGGTCCTGAGCGTTCTCACCGTCGACACGGCCTACCGGCTGCTCTACACCGCGCTGCCGCTGTTCCTCATCGACCGCCACGCGCCGGCCTGGGTCTACGGCGCGACCATCTCGGTGAACGGCCTGGGCATCGTGCTGCTCGAGCCTCGCGTCGCGCGACTGCTGGCCCACCGTTCGGCCCTGCTCGTGATCAGGACGGGGTACGCCCTCGTCGGCGCCGGCTGGCTGCTGCTCGCTGCGGTGCCGACGATCACGGGTGCCTTTCTCGCCGTACTCGTCCTCACGGCGGGCGAGATGCTTTACAAGCCCACCGCCACCGCGCACGCCGCCGACCTCGCGCCGGATGGGTTGGTGGGCCGCTACCAGAGCCTGTACGCCGCCGCCTCCATCGGCGGGATGGTGCTGTCGCCGCTGCTCGGCACGGCGTTGTACGGCGCGGCCCCCGCCCTCGTCTGGCCGGCCGCGGCGGGGCTCGCGTTGGCCGCGGCGCGTGCGATCGTCCCTGTGCGGGCGAGAATGTAGCCTTCGGCTACAAATCACTTCTCTTGGAGGTCAAGGCGTGCTGCGGCTGCTGCGTCAGCATCGTGACTTCCGGCTGTTGGTGGCGGCCAAGACGGCGTCGGCGGCGGGCGACACGGTCCTGCTCCTCGCGCTGCCCTACTTCCTTTACGTGAGCACGGGCAGCGTCGCCTCCGCCGCGGGGGTGTTCATCGTGGCGGCGATCCCGAACGCGCTGCTCGGGCCCTGGCTCGGAACGCTGGCCGACCGGGTGGAGCCACGGCGCCTGCTCATCGGGTGCGATGTGGTCAGTGGGGTGACGGCGGCGTCGCTGTTCGCCGTCGCGGGCGGTGAGAACCACTGGCTTATCTACGTCGCGGCCTTCGTCCTCGTCTGCTGCGGCCAGACGGTCAACTTCACCCGAGGGGCAGTCACCCCGCGGCTCGTCCCAGCGGAGGACCTGCTCGCGGCCAACGCCCTGGAGTCGGCGATCCTGTCGCTCGTGCGGGTCGCGGCACCGCCCATCGGAGGACTGCTGTTCGCGGTCGTCGGGCTCTCGTGGCTGATCGTGTTCAACGCCCTGACCTTCGCCCTGTCCGCAGCGTGTGTATGGGCGGCCAGGCTGCCGCAGCCCGTCGCGCCCGCGAGGGGATCGGTGGCGCATCCCGGCACCTGGGACCGGGCCCGCGAGCTGCTGCACCCGGCGGGACGATCCGGCCGGCTCATCTGGATCACCGGCGCGTACTTCCTCGTCAGCCAGGCGTCCGGCATCTTGCTCATCCCGTTCGTGCGCACTCACTTCGAGGGCGACGCCGTCACGGTCGGGATGCTTTCGGCCGCTGGCGCGGCGGGCGCACTGGTGGGCGCCGTCCTGTCGCTCCGCGCCGAGGCTCGCTTCGGCGCCCTGCCTGCGCTTGCGGCGATGCTCGTCCTTGAAGGTGCCGCGCGCCTCGTCGTGACGGTCATGCCGACCTGGCCGAGCGCACTGGTTGCGGTCATGATCGCCGGTGGCGCGGCAACAGCCTTCCTCGCACTGCTGCAGACCACCTTGCAGCAGTGCGTGGAGCCGGACTACGTCGGCCGGCTGCTGGGACTCACGTGGTCGATCGCCGGGTTCGCCACGATCGCCGGGATGGTCCTTTTCACCGGTCGGGCGACCTACCAGGACCCTGTGCGAGTGCTGCAGGAGTCCGCCGTCATGGGGGTGCTGCTCGGCCTGCTCTCGTGGGTCGTCCTGCGTCGGGGCGCTCTGGTCGGGGTCCGACAGGAGGAACGGGACCTTCGGCTCTAGGCCGGAGGCCGCCTAGGGCGCACCCTGAAGGGGAAGCCGCTGAGCCGGATCCCGATCGCTGGAGGCAAGGGCACGTGGGGGAACGCCGAGCGTCGCCTGGGTCGCGACGACCCACGGCGCCGCCACCGTTACCCAAGGTCATAGACACCGAAGCGCTGGCCGCAGTGCACGCCGCGACGCGCGCCCTGATATCGGCCACCGACCCCGACGCGGTCGTGTGGCTGCTCCACCAGTTGGTGGCGGACCTGGGCGGCGCCGTCGTCCCCGCCGAGGTCGCGCCGCCGCACGCCGTACCCGTCGACCTTTCGCTCGGCCAGGGCAGACCGGTTCTGGCAGTTGGGCCTCCCGTGAGTGTTGCCCAGATGAACCTCGAGTCGTTGCTCCCCGCGGTCGCCGAGGACGCACGCACGGCGGTGTTGCGCCTGCGCAACGACGTGCGCCTTCAGGGCGACGCCGGCACCGACGCGCTCACGGGGTTGCTGACCCGACGGACGCTCTTGCGGCGTCTTGCGCACCTGCGAGAAGGCGATTCCGTCGCCTTGATCGAACTCGACCTCGTCAAGCGGGGGCACGCGGTCGGCGACGAGGCCCTGCGTGCCTTCGGTGCCCTGTTGCGCGGGGCGGTCCGCGCTGGGGACGTCGTCGGCAGGTACGGCGGGGAAGAGGTGCTCGTGGGCTTCCGCGGAGTGGGCTTGCAGGAAGCGACGCTGCGAGTAGAGCAGTTCCGGCGTACCTGGAAGTCGCAGAGCACGACGGTGACCTTCTCGGCAGGGGTGGCCGCCGTCGGCCAAGCAGGGGCGCAGGCCGCGCTGACCGCAGCTGACGCCGCGAGGAACCGGGCAAAGGAGAGCGGCCGTGATCGCACGGAACAAGCCCATGTGCAGAGTTGACTTCCCGTTGCCGTTAGCAGGACTCCTCGAGGTGGTGGACGCATGAAGGGGGTCGTGAGGCAGCGGAGTTTCCTCGAGTTGGCGCTCATGGGGGACCTACGCACCACCGCGGAGATCGTGACCAGTCGCCTCGACACGGGCGAGTCACCGACAGCGCTGGTCAGAAACGTCCTTGTGCCGGTACAGCAGCAGGTCGGTCAGCAGTGGCAGGACAACCTCATCAGCGTCGCCGACGAGCACACAGCGACGGCGACTGTCGACAATGCGCTGTCGGTGCTCGCCTATGCGGTCGGACTGGACTCCCCGGGTACCCGCGGCCGGCTGGCAGTGGTGTGCGCGGAGGGGGACTGGCACACCTTGCCCGCCCGGATGGCCGCCCAGGTGTGCCAATGGTTGGGCTGGGAGGTGACCTTCCTAGGCGGATCGTTGCCGTCTGAGGACCTCTCGCGCTGGCTTGACGCCAGCCGCCCAGACGGGCTTGTGGTCACCGCGGCGCTGTCACGGTTCATCCCGGGAGCGGCCAGGGTGTGCGCTGCTGCAGAGCAGGTGGGGGTACCCGCCGTCGTCGGGGGGCGTGGCTTCGGGGCCGATGCCGTGGCGGCCGAGGCGCTGGGTCTGCGCTGGGCGGCTGTTGAGGAGGACCTCGAGGACGTGTTGGCCGGGCCCTGTCCGGACATCGACCTGGCCCTGACAGCCGACCGGGAGGCCGAGGCGCACCTGCTCCGTGTGAGCGCCCAGACGATCGCCGTCGAGGTGGCGGGCACGTTGACGGCGACGCACCGCAACTCGTCGTCGCAGCAGGCCTCCACGGCTCGCGACTTCGAGAACATCATGAACGTGGTGTCTGTGTCGGTGCTCACCGGTGACGCACGGGTCTACGCGAGTTACGTGCAGTGGCTGGCAGCGGTGCTCCGAGCTCGCGGGGTGCCGGAGCAGGTGTTGCCGAGGAACCTGGAGCAGCTGGTGCCACTGCTCCCGCCGGAGGCCGTGGCGGCACGTGCGCTCTTTGCAGGTGGGACGCCCGACGTCTCACCGCCGTCCCCGCGGAGCGGGCTCTGACGCGCGTCCCGGTTTGGTGAACGGCCCCCACGGCTCGATGCTGAAGCCGTGACCTTCAACCTCGGCGGTAGCGACCGGGGCGCCTGGCAGGCCGTCAACGCCGAGCTGTCCGCCGTACCCGCTGCAGCCAAAAGACCGCCTTGGTGGCGACGGCACCTGCGCTGGCTGCTGCTGGGGCTGGTCGTGGACCTCGTCGTCGGCACCCTGGTGTTCCGCTGGCTGGGGACGGAGAAGGGCACTCCTGAAAGGGCTGTGCAGCAGGCAGCAGCGCGGGTGAGCGACAAGGACTGGCAAGGGTTGCTCGATGGGCTCTGTACGGCGGATCGGTCGAGGTACACCGTTGGGGACCTCGCCCGAGCCGGGCAGACGGCGCTCCTTGTGCTGCGCGGGGTCGAGGGGTTCGAGGTGGATCGGGTGGTGACGATGCCGGACATCACGCTGCTCGGTCCGCTCGAGCTGCCGGCGCGACGCGTGGAGGGACGGATCATCGCGAGTCTCGGGCCCCCGTCGGAGGCGCATGTGACGGTGGTGCGTGAGGTTCAGTCGTGGAAGGTCTGCCTGAGCGCCGGGGGTTACGGCCTGGCTGCGCTCAGCGTCGACGTGCCCCCGGGAGAGGACCTGCTCGGCGGCGGCTGAATGCAGCAGCCGGGAGAGGCGCGAAGTCACCAGCGGATAGGGGGCTCGCGATCGGCGATGTCTGTTGACTGCTCGGCTGCGCGATCGCGGGCCAGCTCTCGGGCGAGCCTGGCCTGCAGCTCCTCCTCGTCGGTGGCGGCGCGGCGGGTCGGGCGCCAGATGTCGCGTAGGGCCCAGGGGAGCAGCACGAAGCCGTAGAGGACAAGGCCCACGACGCCACCCACGCTCGTCGCGAACCAGACCATGGGCAGGAGCACGACCACGGTCGCCACCACCCGGCCGGCGGGACCGAACGTGACGTCGGATCGCCCCCATCTCGACCCGCGCACCTGCATGCCCAGAGTCTTCCCCCCGCAGCCGGCGGGTGCGAGCATCCGGCGCATGGGATTTCACGAGGGCAGCCGCCAACTGCAGGATGCGTTCGACACCACCCGGCTCGCCGACCGGATCGACGACCTGCTGGTCCACGATGTGTTCACCGACGACGACAAGGCGTTCATCGAGGCGCGGGACATGTTCTTCCTCGCCACCGCTGACGCCGAAGGCCGGCCGACCTGCTCCTACAAAGGCGGTGCGCCGGGTTTCGTGAAGGTCATCGACGAGCGCACCCTCGCCTTCCCCTGCTACGACGGCAACGGGATGTACCTGTCGATGGGCAACGTCCTGGTCAACCCCGCGGTGGGGCTGCTCTTTTTGGACCTGGAGAACGCCTGGCGTATGCGCGTCGACGGCGAAGCCTCGATCGACCGGGAGGACCCGCTCCTCCAGCACTGGCACGAGGCCCAGTTCGTCGTCCGCGTCACGCCGCGAGCGGTCTACCCCAACTGCCCCCGCTACATCCACCGCTACAGCCTGGTGGAGCGGTCCGACTTCATCCCCCACGTCGAGTGTGCGACGCCGGTGCCGGATTGGAAGCGCTCCGACTGGGCCGTCGACGTCTTGCCGGAGAACGACCCGGCCCGCCTTCCCACGTGATCGAGGTACGGCGGGTCGGCTCGAACGAAACCGACCAACTGCGGAGTTGGGTGCTCCGCGCCGGGGGTCCCCTTCCGCCTGACCCCGGCGCTGCGCGTGCCTACTTCGTCGGTGCGTACGACGAGGGCGTGCTGCTGGGCACCGGCAACGTCAGGTCCGAACCTGCGCCCTGGGCACCCGACGTACCCGCCTGGAGGTTGCGCGGGATGGCCACCGATCCCGCTCGACGGTCCGAGGGTGTCGGGGGCTTGGTCCTCGCCGCGCTCGTGGCGCACTGCCAGGCGAACGGTGGCGGGGAGCTGTGGTGCAACGCGCGGACGCCGGCACGGACCTTCTACGCGCGGGCGGGCTTCACAGAGGTCGGGCAGGAGTGGGTGGACCCGGAGATCGGCCCGCACGTGCAGATGCGCCGCACCCTCTGACCCCCTCCCCAACGTCCTCAAGGATGAGCGTGGCAGGGGGACCACTTCGTAGGACGTTGCGCGGTGGGCGGTGGTCAGGAGGAGTGGAAGAGGGCGATGGAGGTGCGGAGGTCGCCGGCGAGCTCAGTGAGCTGCGCGGCGGCGGCGGCGGACTGCTGGGAGCCCACGGCGTACTGGCGGGCGGCGTCGCTCACGTGCGTCATCGCGCCGACCACCTGTTCGGAGGCGGACCGCTGCTGCTGCGTGGCGATCGAGATCTCCTTTGCAGCGATGGTGGTCTCGTCGACCATGCCAGCGATCCGCTCGAGCGCCGCCACGACGCCGCGGGTGAGCTCGGTGCCGAGCCGCACCTCCTTGGTCCCCTCCTCGGTGGCGATGATCGTGCTGTTGGTCTCGGCCTGGATCTCCGCGACGATGCTCTGGATCCGGCCCGTCGACTCCTGAGCGCGCTCGGCCAGCTTGCGCACCTCGGTGGCGACTACGGCGAAACCACGCCCGTGCTCACCGGCACGCGCGGCCTCGATGGCGGCGTTGAGGGCCAGCAGGTTCGTCTGGTCCGCGAGGTCGTCGATGACCTCCAGGATCCGGCCGATCTCGTGCGACTTCTCGCCGAGCGACAGTGCGTGCGAGGCGATCGACTCGACGCGGTGCGCGATGGTGTCCATCGAGGACACCGAGGCCATCACCGCGCTGCGGCCCTCCTCGGCGTACTGCAAGGTCTCGGCGGCGTACTGCGACACGGCCTGGGCGGTCTCGGCGATCTGGGCCGCGGTCGCTGCGAGCTCCCCGATGGTCGAGGTGGTCTCGTTGACTGCGGAGCTCTGCTGGGCGGCCGACGCGGCGTGCTCCGAAGCGGTCGACAGCAGTTGGCCTGCGGAGGCAGCGATCTGCTCACCGCCACCGCGGACCTGACCGACGAGGGTCCGCAGGTTGGCGAGGGTCTCATTGAGGACCTCACCGAGTACGCCGATGCTGTCGTCGTCGGTCGGAACCACGACGTCGAGGTCCCCGTGCGCGGCTCGGCCTAGGTCCTCCGCCAGCAGCGCTACGCGGCTCTCGAGGTTGATGCGGGCGGCGAGCGCGTCGTGCTCTGCCCGCCGCAGTCGTCCACCGACCGTGCCGGTGAACGCGATCACGAGCAGCAGCACGGACAGCGCCCAGCTCGCGTGTGTCCACCAGGTCGCGCTTGACAGCTGCGACAGCCCGACCGCGGCCCCGAGGCACAAGGCGTAGCCGCTGACGGCAACACCACCGGGGGTGCCGAGGCGCGGGGCATGCTGCTGCAGGGCCATGCTTGTGAGTCGGCGCCGCAGGAGGCCGCCGCGAGTCACCCGTATGGGTGACGGGTCAGCTGCCGAACTCCCAGTGCCACGCCTCGGGCTTCTCCCCCGACGGCTCGGCCCAGGAGGGGTGGTGCCAGCCGAAGCGTCCCGCGTTGGCCTTCATCCAGTCATACCCCGGGGACCCGAAGGTCTGGACGCCACCGCAGAAGTCGACGGCAAGCCCCCACCCGTGGTTGCTCGTTCCTGGTACGGCGGCCAGTCCGGGCTTACGGCGGTACACGTCGACCTGGCCGGCGTAGGAGCGGTAGGAGTCGGTGACGCACAGCGGCTGTCCGGCCGTCTTGGCGTGATATTTGCTCATCGCGTCGAAGGCGCGGGCGGCGTCGGTACGCAGCCGGTGCCCCGGCGCGGCCCAAAGGGGGCAGAGCACGGCCGGGTCGAGGTTGCCGTTGCCCATGCCGTCCGTGGAGGACTGCGAGCAGGTGGCCCCACCACTGGAATGGGCCTGAATCCGCAACCGGGAGGCGCGTGCCTTGGCAGCCGCTGCTGCGGCTGCGGCAGCGAGGCGAGCAGCCTTGCGGGCGCGGGCCCGCATGAGCTCGTTCTCGGCGGAGACGAGCTTGCTGGAGGTGCTTTCGGCGAGGGCGTTGAGCTCGCGGAGGCGCTGCGCCGAGCGGTCCACGATCGCCCTCGCCTGGCGCGAGACGTCGGCCACCTCGGCCTTGGTACGCGACAGCTGGACCTGCGCGAACTGGGCGCGGCGCACGACCTCGCTGTCGCTGGCGGCGATCTGCCTGAGCTCACCCTGGGTGCGGAGCAGGCCCATGACCTGCTCCGCGTCCATCCCGAGCGCCATGCGCATGGTGTTACCAACAGGGGTCATGTACATCCGGCGGGCGACCACGGCGACCCGCTCGCGCCCTTGGTCGGCAACAGACTCCTGCTGCTTCACCCTGGCGGCGACGGCCGCGAGGCGGGCCTGGACGACGCGCAGCTGGGCCTGGTCGCGCTCCCACTCGCGGGTGCCGGCGACCAGGCGGGTCGTGGTCTGGCGCACCAGGACCTGGAGCTTGTTCACGCGGGCCTGGGCCGTGGCCACCTCATCGGCCTGAGCATGCGGTGCAGCGAGCACGACTGGGCCTGCGAGGAAGGAAACGGACAAGGTCACGGACGCGAGGACGCGTGCGAACACAGGATGAACCTCTCCGCACGCCTACGAGCCCCTTGCTCGCGCCGGATGCCTCCCCCAGCTGCGTACGTCACACCCTCAACTAGGGGTAAGGACCACGCTACGGAGTGTTTGAGCCGCCGTGAAGGGGGGACAGTGACGTGTCACGCCCTCGCAACCCCCGGTCACCGGATGCGAGGCTGAGGCACATGAGCGATGCACTGCACCTGACCGGCCCGCTTCTCGTCGGTCTCGACCAGGAGGTGCGCCAGGCCTGGGTCGTCGGGGGGCGGCTGACCTTCGATCGCCCTTCGGCGCCGACGACCGCCGTGCACGGGTGGGTGTTGCCCGGGCTTACTGACGCGCACTGTCACGTGGGGCTGGACGCGCACGGGGTGGTGCCGGCCGCGGTCGCGCAGGAGCAGGCGCTGACCGACCGCTCCGCTGGGACGCTGCTGATCCGCGACGCCGGCCAGCCCGGGGACACGCGCTGGATCGACGAGCGCGAAGACCTGCCCGTCGTCGTCCGGGCCGGGCGCCACATCGCTCGCAGCCGCCGGTACATCAAGAACTTCGGGGTCGAGATCGAGCCGGAGTCCCTGGTCGAGGAGGTACGTCGACAGGTGGCGGCAGGGGACGGCTGGGTCAAGCTCGTCGGCGACTGGATCGATCGTGACCTCGGCGACCTCGCGCCGTGCTGGCCGCTGTCCGCGCTGGTGCCGGCCATCGCCGCGGCGCACGAGCTCGGCGCACGGGTCACCGCGCACTGCTTCGGCGAAGACTGTCTGGCCGACCTGATGGCGGCGGGAATCGACTGCATCGAGCATGCGACCGGTCTGACTGCCGCCACGGTGGAAACCGCTGCAGCGCAGGGGATCTCGATCGTGCCGACCCTCATCAACATCGACACGTTCCCGTCGATCGCTGCCCCTGCGCAGGAGAAGTTCCCGTCGTACGCGAAGCACATGCTGGCACTGCACGCCCGTCGGTACGCAACTGTCGCCAGTGCCTTTGAGGCCGGAATCCCCGTGTACGCAGGTACCGATGCAGGTGGGTCGCTCGCCCATGGTCGGATCGCTGACGAGGTGCGCGAGCTCCACGCGGCTGGGCTGTCGCGGGTCGCGGCGCTGTCCGCGGCGACGTGGGGGGCGCGTGCCTGGCTGGGGCGTGACGGGCTGGTCGAGGGGGCACAGGCGGACCTGGTGGTCTACGACGCAGACCCGCGGCTGGACCTGTCCGTGCTGGCTTCCCCGAAGCACGTAGTGCTCCGTGGCGTCCTCCGGTGAACGACCGGTGAGCGACCTCCCCACCATCTGGCACCCCCTTACGTCCTCACCCCTGCGCGGGGTGGAGGAGGCAGAAGTGATGACGCAAGGGGGGCTGCGGGAGGCGGTGACGGCGGACGTGTGCGTCGTCGGGCTAGGGGGTTCCGGGCTGACGGCGGTGCTCGAGCTCGAGGCGCGAGGTGCGACCGTTGTCGGCCTCGACGCCGGCGTGGTCGGAGGCGGCGCGGCCGGCCGCAATGGAGGGTTCCTGCTTGCCGGGCTCGCACGCCCCTACCACCACGTCGTGGCACAGCTCGGCCGGGAGACGGCGGCCCGGCTCTACCGGAGCACGCTCGAGGAGATGGACCGCATCTCGCACACCCGGCGGGTCGGGTCCCTGAGGGTCGAGGACACGCCTGAGCTGCTCGACGACTGCGCCGCGCAGGCAGCCGCGCTTCGGGCCGATGGCTTCGCGGTGGAGGACTACGACGGGCCGGAGGGGCGCGGTCTGCTCTTTCCCTCCGATGGGGTGCTACAGCCGCTCGAACGCGCAAAATCCCTTGCACAGCGGGTGATCTCACCGCTGTTCGAGCACTCGCCCGCACTGTCGGTGAGCGGGTCCTTGGTGACCACGCCCTTCGGCCAGGTCCACTGTGGCGCGGTCATCGTGGCGGTCGACGGCAACCTCGATCTGCTTCTCCCCGATGTGCCGGTGCGGACGGTGCGCCTGCAAATGCTGTCCACCGCGCCGCTCCCGGCCCGGTGGACGCGTCCGGTCTACCGCCGCGACGGGTATGAGTACTGGCAACAGCTCCCCGACGGGCGGTTCGCCCTCGGAGGCTTTCGCGACGTAGGCGGGGAGGAGGAGCTGACCCGCTCCACCGAGCCCTCGGCGCGGGTGCAGAAGGCCCTTGAGCGCTTCTTGCGCGAGGACCTGCAGGTGGACGCGCCGATCGTGCACAGGTGGGCAGCGTCGGTCGGCTACACGGCAGACGCCCTGCCGTTCCTCGGGGAGGTCCGGCAGGGCGTCTGGGCCTGCGGGGGTTACAGCGGCACCGGCAACGTGATCGGGGCCTTGTGCGGTCGTCAGGTCGCGGCGTCGGCGCTCGGTCAGGCCGCCGACTACTGGACCCTGTGACCTACTTCGGCTGGAGCCTCGCGGCACCGTCCAGGCGGACCGTCTCGCCGTTGGCGTAGGTGTTGGTCAGCAGCTCCACGATCATCGAGGCCAGCTCGTCCGCCGTACCCAGGCGCTTGGGGAACACCACGTCACGCTTGAGGCTGTCCTTGAAGGCCTCCGACGCCGGGCCCTCGCCGTAGATCGGGGTGTCGATGAGGCCGGGAGCCACGCAGTTGATGCGGATGCCGGCTGCGGCGAGGTCGCGGGCGATCGGGGTGGTCATGCCGACGATCCCGCCCTTGCTGGCGGAGTACGCCGCCTGGCCGATCTGGCCGTCGAAGGCGGCGATCGAGGCGAGCGTGACGATGGCGCCCTTGTGTCCGTCGGCGTCGATCGCCTCCAGGCGCGACATGGCGGTGGCCGCGAGGCGGACGCAGTTGAAGACACCGATCAGGTTGACCGTGATGACCTTCTTGAAGGCATCGAGGTCGTGGGCCGACTCGAAGGTGCCGTCGCGGCCGATGGTGCGCGAGGCCCAGCCGATTCCGGCGGCGCAGACCAGCGTCCGCAGCGGGCCGAGCTCCTCGGCGGCGGTGATGGCGGCGATGACCTGCTCGGGGTCGGAGACGTCGGCGCGGATGTAGGTGCCACCGATGTCACCGGCGACCTTCACCCCCTTGTCGTCCTGAAGGTCGAGCACCACGACGCGGGCACCACGGGCGGCAAGCTGGCGGGCAGCAGCCTCGCCCAGCCCGGAGGCGCCTCCGGTGACGATCGACGAGGTACCAGCGAGGTCGAGCACGGCGAGCTCCTTCGGTAAGGACGAGTGGCGACGAGTGAGGACCATCGTCGCAGGGGGTCCGTGAGGGATGCGCTCCAGGTCCCACCCCCGGCTTTCAGGTCCCACCCCCGACTTGGGCACGTTTTGTCGGCGTGGCGAGCCTCGCCACGCCGACAAAACCGCACCAGCTCGGGGGCGGGGGGCGAGTCAGGCGGAGGGCGGGACCGGACGGAGGCGCTGGGTGACCCGGGCCACGGCGCGGCGGAGCACGTCGCCGGGGACGAACGCCAGGTAGCAGGAGATCACGGTCAGCGAGAACCACCCGATGAGCAGCGTCGCCTCGATGCCCAGGTGGATCGAGATCCCCGCCGCCATCGCCACCCACCGGAAGCGCGGCAGCCACAACCCGAACACCAGCGCGCCTTCCAGCACGATCGTGCCGTAGGTCAGCAGCGCGCTCACCGTGATGCTCGTCGCGAACGCCTCCGGCACCACGAACCGCTGCAGGTCCCCGAGCTGGACGGCGCGACCCACGGCCGTACCGTCCTGCCAGGTGTCTCCGTGGAGCTTGGCGACGACGGAGAAGAAGTAGATCACCGAGACCTGGATCTGCAGCATCCGCAGGCCCCACGGGGCACGCGGGGCGCTCGACCCCCGACGGCGCGCGTCCAGCGACCAGACCTCACCTGCGGGCATGAGCGCGACGAAGAACGCGAGTTCGCGCAGCAGCAGGTCCCCGCTGTTGAGCACGTACACGTCGCGCCGTTGGATCACCAGCAGCAGTACGGCGACGAGCACCGCGGCGACGCGGGTGTGCCACCCGACCAGCAGGGCCAGCGCCGAGAGCGCGAGCAGTCCCACAGCGAGGTACGGCGAGACCAGGTCGGCGGTCCACCACCCCCGTGTGCCGTCGACGGCGTGAGCGGTGAGTCCGTCGTCGGCGAGGAAGGTGGAGACATCAGGCAGCAGGCTGACGGTCCAGCCCAGGACCAGCAGGCCGCAGGCGATGCGCAGTGCGGCCATCGGTGCGGTGTCGATGGGGCCGAACGCCCAGCGGCGGAAGGCCACGACCGGTGCGCCGATCACGGCAGGTCCAACGTGTAGAAGTCGTAGCGGCCCGTGGCCTTGCGAGGACCGGCACTGCCCGGCACCTTGGCCTCCTGGAAGGTGCGGGTCAGCACGACCCGCGACACATCGGCCCCGTGCTCTCGGGCGAGCCAGCGGGCGGTCGGTTCCCACAGGCCGGAGTAGTCGTCACCGCGGAGGCGCTCGACGTACTTCTGCCAGCGGTAGGTCCGGTAGGGCGCGAGCAGCAGCCCGTTGTGCGGCGGCACCCACGTCTCGGTCCTGCCGTCGCGGTGGGTGATGGTGGCGTAGACGCCGACGCTGTAGGCCCGCGGGTTCGGCGCGAACAACGCCCAGTCCTGCTCCAACCCGAGCCCCTGCACCAGCGGCCCGACGGCTGGTCGTGCCGCGCTGCGTGGCTGCCCAGGGGGCAGGTTCCACAGCACGATGCAGCTCAGCAGCACGACCATGACGACGGTCAGCGCGCCCTGCACCGCCGGGTTCTGCTCGAACCGCTCGCCCCATCTCACGCGGGCATTGTGGCCGCTACTCCTCGGCGATGGCGGCAAGAACGTTCAATCGGGCGGCGCGTCGTGCCGGCAGGGCAGCGGCGATGACCCCGGCGACGCCGGCAGCGACCAGCACCCACAGCAGGCGGACCACGGGTACGGCGAAGGAGTCGATGCCCTGATCCTCCAGCGCCTTCACGAGGGCAGCCCCGAAGGCGACCCCGATCGCGACGCCGAGGACCGCACCGAAGACGGCGATGAGCACGCTCTCGACGCGGATCATCGCCCGTAGCTGTCGCCTTTGAAGGCCGACCGCACGCAGCAGGCCGAGCTCGCGGGTGCGTTCGACGACCGACAGCGCAAGGGTGTTGATGATCCCGAGGACTGCGATGAGGACCGAGAAGACCAGCATCCCGGTGACCACCGTCAGGAGCTGGTCGATCTGCGAGCGCTGCGCCTCGATGAGCTGCGACTGGTCCTGCACCTCGAGGTTGGGGAAGTCCTTGCCGACCGCGTCGACCGCCATCCGGGCCGCCTCGGCGCTGACCCCCTCCTTCACGGTCACGGCCACAACGCCCACCAGACGCTCGGTGACGTTGCGGTCCAATTCGCTCCCGCCGACGAGGTAGTTGCCGGCGAACAGGTTCTGCGCGTAGATCGCGCCGACCGTCATCTGCTTGCGTCCCGTGCGCGACCAGACGACCTCCACCTTCTGGCCCACCGTGAGCTTGCGGCTGGTGGCAACGCTCTGCGACACGGCGAGCCGTCCGCGGTCGATGCTGCTCAGGTCACCGCTCAGGGTCTGCACGGTGAGGGTCTTCTCAAGCGGTTCGGCCTCCACCCCCTGCACTTCGACCACGCTGCCGTTGATGCGCGCCCTGCCGAAGCGGAAGGCCGCGACCTGGTCGAACTCCGGACGCGCCTGCAGCCGCTGGGCAACGACAGGCGAGAAGCCCTCGAAGTTCTCGGTGTGCAGCACGAACTCCGCGCCCAGGGAGCGGTGCACGTAGTCGGCCAGGCTCTGCTTCACGCTCGCGCCGAAGGTGCTCACCATCGCGACCAAGGCCAGCCCGACCATGAGGGCGGCTGCGGTGGCTGAGGTACGGCGGGGACTGCGCATCGCGTTGCCACGGCCGAGGGCGCCGGTGGCGCCAAGCCTCAGGAACGGCAAGCCGAGTACGGCGATCACCGGGCGGGCGAACAGTGGGCTGAGGGTGGCGACGGCCAGGAACGACAGCGCGGCGCCGAGCCCGACGAGCTGTAGGCCGCCGTCGGCGAACAACCCCTTGCCGAGGGCGGCGACGCCGGCAGCGGTCAGCAGCAGTCCCAGGGCGGTGCGTCGACTGAGCGACCGGTCCTCGGCCGGGCCCGACTCGCGCATGGCCTGCACCGGAGCGACCCGCGCTGCGCGGCGGGCCGGGATGAGAGCAGCCGTCGCGGTCACGCCGACACCGACGAGCAGGCAGGCGAAGAAGGTGCGCGGGAGCACCACGGTCTGCCCCGCAGGCAGGTCGACGTCGAAGGAGGCCAGCAGTGCCCGGATGGCCCGGGCAAGACCGATCCCGAGCACGAACCCGATCAGGGAGCTGGCCAGTCCGACGAGCAACGCTTCGGCCAGCACCGACCGGGTTACCTGGCCGCGCCGGGCGCCGAGGGCTCGCAGGAGGGCGAGCTCCCGCACGCGTTGGGCGACCAGCATCGAGAACGTGTTGAAGATGAGGAAGGCGCCGACGAACAGTGCGATGCCGCCGAAGGCGAGCAGCACGTTGTTGAAGACGTTGAGCCCCTTCTTCAGGTCCTTGGACTGGTCCGCCACCGCCTGCGTGCGGGTGAGCGCCTCGAAGCCCTTGGGCAGGACCTGGGCGACGCGGTCGCGAAGGGTCTTCTCATCCACGCCTGGCTGCGCGGCAACGGCCAGTGCTGACCACGTGCCCGGTTCGCCGAGCGCCTGCTGGGCGGTCTTGGGCTCGAACGCGACGAGGCTGGCCCCCCCGAGGCTGCTGGACTCCCCGAGGGTCACGATCCCCACGACCGTGACCTGGCGAGCCGGTCCGCGCAGGAGCACCTTGATGCGTTGGCCAATCGTGAGGTGCGCCCGCTTCGCCGTCGAGGTGTCGACCACGACCTCGTCAGCTGCCTTCGGGGCGCGACCGCTGCGGACCTTCAAGGACTCCTGCGGGCTCCCGCTGTAGATGCTCGTGCCGATGGTGGGCGCGCCGCCGGTCTGTAGCGCCTTGCCCTTGGCGTCGACGACCTGGGCGTAGCCAGAGGCGAGGCCGAGCACCTCGGCGACGCCGGGGACCTTGCCGACGGCGTCGAGCACGGCCTGCGGCACTGGCTCGCGGTCGGCGCTCCCCCCGCCGAGGGCGGAGGTGCCGACGACGTTCACCGCCGTGCCCTGACTGGTGGCGGTGAACAGGTCGTCGAAGAAGCGCTTCATGGTGTCGGTGAGCACGAAGGTCCCGGACACGAAGGCGACGCCGAGGATGACGGCGATGCCCGAGAGCAGGAGCCTGACCTTGCGCGCGAGCAGGCTGCGGAGGGTGAGTCGGAGCATCAGCTGGCTCGGTCGAGCTGCTTCATGCGGTCGAGCACCTTCGCCGCCGTCGGTTCGAGGAGGTCGGCGACCAGCAGCCCGTCGTTGAGGAAGACCACGCGGTCGGCGTACGACGCAGCGTTGGGGTCGTGGGTCACCATCACCACGGTCTGGCCCAGCTCCCGAGCGCTTTTCTGCAGGAATCCCAGCACTTCTGCGCCAGACCGGGAGTCGAGGTTGCCGGTGGGTTCATCGGCGAACACCACGTCGGGTCGGGTGATGAGGGCGCGGGCGCATGCCACCCGTTGCTGCTGCCCGCCGGACAGCTCGCTCGGCCGGTGCTTGAGACGGTCACCGAGGCTGAGGGCGTCGACGACTGATTTCATCCAGGCTGCGTCGGGCTTGCGCCCGGCGATGTCCAGGGGGAGCGTGATGTTCTCCTCGGCCGTCAGGGTCGGCAGGAGGTTGAACTGCTGGAACACGAAGCCGAGCCGGTCGCGGCGCAACTGCGTGAGGCCCTTGTCGCCCATGCCGGCGAGCGGGGTGTCGCCGATCGTGATGGCGCCGGAGTCGATCGTGTCGAGGCCGGCGAGGCAGTGCATGAGGGTCGACTTGCCCGAGCCCGACGGTCCCATGACGGCGCACATCTGGCCCCGTGGAACGTCCAGGGAGACACCGGCGAGGGCGAGGACGGCCGTCTCGCCCTTGCCGTAGGACTTGCGGAGGTCGGTCGCCGAGACAGCGGGGTGAGCGGTGGTCATGGCGTCACCCTCTCAGGCGTGCCTGGGGTCAGCGATCGGAAGGCCTGATCGAGGAGGGACTCCAAGTCGCTGCCAGGGTGGGAGAGCCACTGCTCGTACGCCGCCACGGCCGACGCGAGGGCCTGGTGCGCCATGAGTTGAGGGACGAAGTCCTTCGTTTTCAGACCAAGTCGCCTCGCGGCGTGCTCGGCGATCACGGCGCGCCACCCGGCGTACCGGAGGGTTGAGTGTGCCTGCAGTGCGGGGGTGTGCAGCACGAGGGACATGCGGACGCGGTGCTGGGCCTCGGCGCCGGGCGGCAGCGCGTTGAAGGCCAGGACCGCCTCGCGGATGCCCTCCACGAGGGGCACGTCCGCCGGCGTCGCAGCGAGCCGCTGGCGCAGACCCTCGAGCGCTGCGTCGAAGTCGCCGTAGACCACGTCGTTCTTGCTGGGGAAATACCGGAAGAACGTGCGACGGCCGATCCCGGCCGCTTCGGCGAGGTCGTCCACCGTGGTCTGCTCGAAGCCACGCTCAGCGAACAGGTCGAGGGCGAGTTGCTCCAGCTCGCCCCGGCTCGTCACCTCCGGTCGTCCCTGTCCCACCCTCCGAGACCCCCCGCACTTGTTTGTTGCACCGAGTGCCGTTTATCGTGCCACACATCGTGTGATCCAGGTCACGGAAGGGAGATCTGTCATGAGCGACACCACAGCAGTCGTCGAGGAAGCGGTCATCGAGGCCGAACTGGTCGAGGAAGACCTCCTGGTGGAGGACGTGTCGATCGACGGCATGTGCGGCGTCTACTAACCCCGATGCTCACCTTGCACCCGCAGGTGTCCGTGCGGCCCGAGCCGTTCGGCGCGCTGCTCTACCACTTCGGCACGCGCCGGCTGTCCTTCCTCAAGGACCGTCGGCTCCTCGACGTGGTGCAGCGCCTCGACGGCAGCACGTCGGTCGACGACGCGTTGTCCGCCGTACCTGAGGGGGAGCGTCCAGCATTCAAGAAAGCCCTGGAAACGCTGGAGAAGACAGGGATGCTCCTATGAAGCTGGTCGAGCACTTCAAGACCGGGCTCGACGCGCCCATCTGCCTGACGTGGGAGCTCACCTACGCCTGCAACCTCGCGTGCCTGCACTGCCTGTCGTCGTCAGGGCGCCGCGACCCGCGGGAGCTCTCGACGCAGGAGTGCAAGGCGGTCATCGACGAGCTGCAGCGGATGCAGGTGTTCTACGTCAACATCGGCGGCGGCGAGCCCACGGTGCGTTCGGACTTCTGGGAGCTCGTCGACTACGCGACGGCGCACCAGGTGGGGGTGAAGTTCTCCACCAACGGCGTGCGGCTGGATGCGGCGGCCGCGGCCCGGCTGGCCTCCAGCGACTACGTAGACGTGCAGATCTCCCTCGACGGCGCGACCGCGGAGGTCAATGACGCGGTCCGGGGTGTCGGTTCCTACGACATGGCGATCGCAGCCCTCGGCAACCTGCGGGACGCGGGCTTCAAGGACGCGAAGATCTCGGTGGTCTGCACACGTCACAACATCAGCCAGCTCGATGAGTTCAAGGCGTTGGCCGACTCCTTCGGGGCGACCCTGCGGCTCACCCGGCTGCGCCCCAGCGGACGCGGGGCCGACGTGTGGGACGACCTGCACCCGTTGCCGGAGCAGCAGAGGGAGCTCTACGACTGGCTCGTCGCCCACGGCGAGGACGTGCTCACGGGCGACTCCTTCTTCCACCTGTCGGCATTCGGGTCCGCCCTTCCTGGGCTCAACCTCTGCGGCGCGGGACGGGTCGTCTGTCTCATCGACCCGGTCGGCGACGTCTACGCCTGCCCGTTCGCCATCCACGAAGAGTTCCTGGCGGGCAACGTGCGTTCGCCCGGGGGCTTCACCACGGTCTGGCGCTCCTCGGAACTGTTCGCGACCTTGCGGGAGCCGCAGTCGGGCGGCGCCTGCGCCTCCTGCTCGTTCTACGACACCTGCCAGGGCGGCTGCATGGCCGCGAAGTTCTTCACCGGTCTGCCGCTCGATGGTCCGGACCCGGAGTGCGTGCAGGGGTACGGCGAGCTCGCCCTGGCAGGGGTGAGCTCGGCCCCCAAGCCCAGCGGCGACCACTCGCACCGCGGGGGTGTCCGTGGCGGACCCGTCCCGGTGACGATCTCGGCCCGCGGCGAGGCCGTGCCGCTCGCCCTCGCCGGACGGCCGTGCCAGGAGTCACCTGTCTGATGCAGCTCACCTCGCCCGTGACCTTGCGCGGGCTGACGGCGCCGTCGCGGGTGGTCTTCGGACCGCACGAGACGAACCTTGGCCGTGACCGCGCGCTGTCGCCGCGGCACGTGGCCTACTACGCGTCCCGGGCGGCCGGTGGGGCCGGCGTCATCGTCACCGAGACAGCGTCGGTGCACCCCTCGGACTGGCCCTACGAGCGCGCGCCGCTCGCCGCCTCGTGCAGTGAGGGCTGGGGCGCTGTCGTCGAGGCATGCGGTCCAGCGCTCGTCCTCGCCTCACTCGGCCACACCGGAAACCAGGGCTCCTCGGCGTACTCGCAGGCTCCGCTGTGGGGGGCGTCGGCGGTTGCCGACGCCGTGAACCGCGAGCAGCCCCAGGTGATGGAGGCCGACGAGATCGCCTCTGTCGTCGAGGGTTTCGCCACCTCCGCGGCCCTCGCCATCGCGGCCGGCTGTGCAGGCGTGGAGATCGAGGCCGGTGACCGGTCGCTGCTCCGCCAGTTCCTGTCGGGCGTGACGAACCAGCGCTCCGATGCCTACGGGACTGACCGCGCGCTGCTCCTCGTCGAGGTCCTCGAGGCCGTCCGAGCAGCCGCGCCCGACGCGCTGCTGTCGCTGCGCCTGTCCTGCGACGAGTTGGCTCCCTGGGCCGGGATCACGCCAGCGAACGTCGAGCCGGTGCTGGCCAGGGTCGCGCCACTCGTGGACCTGCTCGTCGTCGTCCGGGCAGGACCGTTCGCGGGGTCGGCGTACCGCCCCGACGCACACGCACCCGAGGGGTTCAACCGAGACCTGTGCTCGGCCGTGAAGGCGGTCGTCGACGTACCTGTGGTGTTGCAGGGGTCGGTGGTGACCGGGTCTTTCGCCGAGGCCACTCTGGCCGACGGGGTTGCGGACCTGGTGGAGATGACGCGCGCGCAGATCGCCGACCCTGCGCTCGTGGCTCACCTGCGGGCCGGCACCGAACCGCGCCCCTGCGTGCTTTGCAACCAGGCCTGCCGCGTGCGCGACCCCCGCAACCCGCTCGTGTCCTGCATCGGGGAGCCGCACTCCGGCCACGAGACCAGCCCCCCCTCCCCCGCCCTCCCGTCCGGGGTGCGAGAGGTCCTCGTCGTCGGAGGCGGGCCCGCCGGGCTGGAGTGCGCCCGGGTCGCGGCCTTGCGCGGCCACCAGGTGCTCCTGCGCGAGGCCGGACCCGTGCTCGGCGGCGCCGTCAATGACGCCTCGCTCGGAGCCGGCCGGGAGCAGCTGCGACTGCTGACGGACTGGTT
>JBKJSN010000215.1:0-9147 GCA_046595815.1 Mycobacteriales bacterium | reverse complement strand
GCAGGTCGACCTCGTGGCCACGGGTCCCGGCGAGGTCGCCGGCGAGGTGATCGAGGAGCACCTGCTCCCCGGCGCAGAGCCGACGCCCGAGCACGAGGTGCCAGCTACCCCCTCCGTCCCGGCTGCTTCGCCGGTCGTGGAGGCGACGCCCGCTCCGCTGCCTGAGGCGGCTGCGGTCGTGGACGCCCCGGCGCCCCTCGTGCCGGCCGAGTCTGCCGAGCCGACGGCCCCGGCCGCTCCCGCCGCTCCGGCCGCTCCGGCGGAAGCGCCGCGCAGTGCCGTGCTCCCGGAGAACTTCGGCCGCCCGGATCGCCCGGCGCAGCTGAACTACTCCGCGCCCAACGCCGAGGGCGGTGTCACCACCAGCGGCACGGTCGACCCGCTCACGGGCCAGGTCAGCAGTGGTGGGCCCTCTCGCAACGGGCCCTGCCCGTGCGGGTCCGGCCGCAAGTACAAGCGCTGCCACGGCGACCCCCGCCACGCGGGATAGCCCTCACGGCGTGCACGGCTGAACGGGTAGGCCGCTAGCTACAGGCCTTCGAGGTCCGTGCAGACCCAGCGGCCGCAGTGCCCCTCCAGCCGCAAGGCCACCGCGCCCAGTCGCCCGGCCTTGCGGACAACGGCGCACGCCTCCACGACGCCCTCGGGGCGGGCCTGGACGTGCACTCGGCCGATGCAGCGCGGCTCGGGACGGGTACGGCCGGGGACCCGGCACGCCTGCAACCGCTCGGCCAGCTCGGCGTACAGGTGAACGTCGAGCTGCAGTCGGAGCTGGGTGAGCGAGCGAGCGCCGGCGAGCACCTCGACCAGGGCCTGCAGGAGCCGGCCGGTGAACGCGACCGGGTCCGGCAGCTCCGCGGTGGGCGTGCGGTCCTCGGTGAACCAGGGGCTCTCGTCGAGGACGAAGGGCTCCTCCGGCATGGGGACCAGACGCAGCAGCGGCAGGCCGCCCTCGTCGTCGAAGGGCGGCGCACACGGCGGCGCCGGTACGACGCGCAGCGAGGGGACCGGAACGGGCGGCAGGTCGAGGGCGACGCTCATGGCGGGCCTTTCATGTGTTTGATGTTGTTTGCGTGTGTTTGAGTTCTATCGAGTTCGTTACATGGCGTCAAGAGGTGATTGCGGAGAGTGCCCGGTTCGGGCAAGGTGGCGCCGTGCGCTGGGAAGAGCTGTTCGCTGACCTGGAGAGCCAGGCCGATGCTGCGCTGGCCGCCGAGCTCGCCGCGGAGGTCGCTGAGCGGACCCGTCGGGAGGTGGGCCGACTTCGCCTGGTGGACCGCCTGAGGGCCGCGCCGGAGGCGGTGATCGTGGTTCGGCTGCGCGGTGCGGGCGTGCTGACCGGGACGGTGGCCGATGTGGGAGCCGACTGGGTGCTGATAGGCGAGCCGGACGGCCGGGGTGCGCTGGTGCCGCTGCGGGAGGTGCTCGCGCTGTCAGGGCTCGGTGACCGCAGCGAGCTGCCCGGCGCCGAAGGGGAGGTGGAGCAGCGGCTGGACTTGCGCTACGCCCTGCGCCGGCTGGTCCGGGACCGTGCGGCGGTTGAGGTCGTGCTGGGTGACGGTACGACGGTCGCGGGCACCCTCGACCGCGTCGGGGCCGATCACGTCGACCTCGCCCAACACGCGCCCGACGAGGCCCGCCGTGCCCGGGCCGTGCGTCAGGTGCTGCTTATCCCGCTCAGCGCGCTGGCGCTGGTGCGGGTGCTGCCTTAGTCCAGCCTTAGTCTTCGAGGACAGCGTCGAGCGAGGAGGTCGCGACCATGGAGGCCGTCTCCTCGTAGCACCGGGTGATGTAGGCCTCGAGCTCGGTGGACTCCACCCGCCACTGGCCGCGGCCGCCGACCTTGATGGCCCGTAGCGCGCCGCTGCGCACCAGGGCGTACGTCTGCGCCGAGGAGATGTTGAGGACCTCGCCGACGTCGGTCAGCGTGAGGAACCTGGGTTGTGCCACGGCTGGACGCCTCTCATGCTCGGTTGCGCCAGTTTGCCACTGTTCGCCTGCGGATAACTGCTCCGTTCGGCCGGATGGCACGACGCGGAGCCAGGACACAATGGCTGAAACAGTGACAGCAATCTGGCAATAGGGGCGAAGGAGTCTGTGGATGGCCGCGCTGCGGGTGCTCATGGCGCTGGCTGACGCAGAGGCGGAGGCAGCGCTGGAGCGCGCCCTCGCCCGCGGACCGCTGGATGTCGTGCGGCGCTGCCCGGATCTTGAGGACTTGCTGGTCACGGCCGCCACGGGGGTCGCGGAGGCGGCGCTGGTCTCGCCGTACCTGGCTCGACTGGACCGGGAGGCGCTGGCGCGTCTGGAGGCGCTCGGGGTCGCGGCGGTGGGGCTCGCGAAGGACGAGCCGGGGGAACGGCGGCTGCGCCAGCTCGGCGTCGACGACGTCGTGGCGGGAACTCCCGACGTGAGCGCGCTGGAGCGTGCGGTCAGTAGCGCCCTCACCAGAGCCCGCTCGCAGGTCGCCGGGTTCGCGCACGCCTCGAGCCCGGCGGTGCAGGCGCCCAGGCGCGCCACCTCGGGGAGGGGACGGGTGGTCGCTGTCTGGGGCCCGACCGGCGCGCCGGGCAGGACGACGGTCGCGACCGGACTCGCCGGCGAGCTCGCGCTACAGGGCTGGCCCACGTTGGTCGTGGACGCGGATGTGTACGGCGGGAGCGTTGCGCCGTCCTTCGGTCTCCCCGACGAGGCCGCCGGCCTGGCCACGGCGTGTCGGGCCGCCAACCTCGGCACTCTCGACACGCGCGTGCTCGACGGTCTGGTCGTCGAGATCGCGCCGCAGCTGCATGCGCTCACCGGCATTGACCGGGCCGAGCGCTGGCCGGAGCTGCGCCCGGCGGCGGTGGAGGTTGTCCTCGAACTGGCCAGGGCCCGTGCCGCGGTCACCCTCGTGGACTGCGGGTTCTCCCTGGAGCAGGACGAGGAGCTGTCCTACGACACGCTCGCACCGCGCCGCAACGGGGCGACGCTGGCCGTGCTCGAGGACGCCGACCTCGTGCTGGTCGTGGGCAGCGCCGACCGGCTCGGCCTGCCGCGGCTGGCCCGGGCGCTGGGCGAGCTCGGCGAGTCCGTGCCCGAGGCTAAGGCAGCGGTGGTCCTGAACCGGGTCCGCGAGGGCGCCGTACCAAGTTCGGTGGGGCAGGCCCGGGCCGACCTGCGCCGACTGACCGGTCAGGAGGCGGTCGCCGCGCTGCCGTGGGACGGTGCCGCGCTGGACCTGGCGCTTGGTCGCGGACGCCCGCTTGCCCAGGTGGCGCCGCACGCGCCGGTGCGCCGCGCCCTCGTCGAGCTCGCGGACGTGCTGGTGGGCAGCCGTCGCTAGTTGGGCCGCCCCGCGCTAACGGACGAGGTACTTGCCGAGCTCCTGGCGGGCGACCGTCATCGTGTGGACCTCATCGGGGCCGTCGGCAAGGCGCAGGGTGCGCATCCCGGCCCACATCGCGGCGAGCGGGAAGTCGTCGGAGACGCCGGCCCCGCCGTGCACCTGGATGGCGCGGTCGAGGACGTTGAGGGCCACGCGCGGAGCGATGACCTTGATGGCGGCGATCTCGGTGCGCGCGCCACGGGCACCGACGTTGTCGATCATCCAGGCGGCCTTGAGGGTCAGCAGGCGGGCCTGCTCGATCTCCATGCGCGACTCGGCGATAGCGGCCTGCACGACGCCCTGACGGGCCAGCTCCTTGCCGAAGGCCACCCGCGACACGGCCCGCTCGCACATCAGCTTCAAGGCGCGCTCAGCGATCCCGAGCGAGCGCATGCAGTGGTGGATGCGACCGGGTCCGAGCCGGGCCTGGGCGACCATGAAGCCGTCGCCCTCGTTCGCGATCAGGTTGCTCGCCGGCACCCGCACGTCGGTGAAGCGCACCTCGCCGTGGCCGTGCTGGTCCTGGTAGCCGAAGACCGGCAGGGCGCGGACGATCTCGACGCCGGGGGTGTCGACGGGCACCAGGATCATCGACTGCTGCCGGTGAGGCGACTCCGACGGGTCGGTCTTGCCCATCAAGATCATGATCTTGCAGCGGGGATCGTTGATGCCGGTGGTCCACCACTTGCGACCGTTGATGACGTAGTCGTCCCCGTCCCTCACGATCGACGTGGAGATGTTGGTCGCGTCGGAGGAGGCAACGTCGGGCTCGGTCATCGCGAAGGCCGACCGGATCTGGCCCTCGAGCAAGGGGGTGAGCCACTGCGCCTTCTGCTCGGCGGTGCCGAACATGTGCAGCACCTCCATGTTGCCGGTGTCGGGCGCGGCACAGTTGAGGGCCTCCGGCGCGATGTGCACCGACCATCCGGTGAGCTCGGCGAGCGAGGCGTAGTCGAGGTTCGACAGCCCGGAGACATCGGGGAGGAACAAGTTCCACAACCCCCGGGAGCGTGCCTCGGCCTTGAGCTCCTCCACCACGGGCGGGAGCGTGTGGTCGCCGTACCCGCGCTCGTTGCGGTAGGCCTCGTAGACCGCCTCGGCGGGGAAGACCTTCTCGTCCATGAAGGCCTGCAGCCTGGCCAGGTGGTCCTTGGCCTTGGCGGACAGTTCGAAGTCCATGAGCACCCTCTCGGCGCGGGGTCGGATGCGTTGCACCCTCCCACGCGCAGGCAGGCCCGCTGGAGCCGCCCCCTACCCTGAGACCAATGAGGATTCCCGACGGCGACCTGGTCCCGGCCCGGCGCCGCCCGTACAGAGGTGGCTATGGCAGGCGTCGGCGGCCGCTGCGCCGGCTGGCCCTGGTCGTGGCTGTCCTGCTGCTGGCAGCAGGTGCTGCGTGGTTCCTCAAGCGTGACGATCGCCCGGTGTCGAAGGCGGCGAACTGCGTCACGACGCCCGCCCCCAGCGCCTCCGCGGTTGCGACCCTTCCGACCGCGAGCCAGGTGCGCCTTGCGCTGCTCAATGGCACCGGCCGCAACGGCCTGGCCCGGCAGGTGGGTGCCCTGCTGGTCGCCCGTGGCTATGTCGTGCCCACTCAGGACAACGCGCCCAGTGCGCAGGCGGGGCCGTCGGTCATCACCTACGGACCAGGTGCCGAAGCCGCAGCCACGGTGCTGGCCCGTGAGGTCCCCGGGGCCCGCGTGTTGTCGGCCCCCACGGCGCCATCCGGCTCGCTGCGGTTGGTCCTCGGGGCGGACTTCCAGCGCCTCGCCACGCCCGCCGAGGTGGCCGCTGTGGTGACCGCCTCGGCCCGCCCGTCCGCCGTACCCGCATCGACACCGACGTCGTGCGACAGGTAGGGCTCCGCTTGTCCCGTCCGGGTGTGTTGCAATGCGCGAGAGGTGATCGAGTGACCGACCGGTTGAGTGCCCTGGACGTCTCCTTCCTGTACATGGAGACGCCGACGACTGCCATGCACGTCGGTGGCGTCGCGATCTTCGAGCCGCCGGCGGACGGGTTCGACTACGACCGCCTGGTGCAGCTCATCAGCCAGCGCATCGGGCTGGTGCCGCGCTACCGGCAGAAGGTGCGCTGGGTGCCCGGTCGGCTCGCGAACCCCGTGTGGGTGGACGACCCGGACTTCGACGTGGCCTACCACGTACGGCGATCTGCGCTGCCCAAGCCCGGCACCGACGCCCAGCTGCGGGACCTGGCCGGCCGGCTGCAGAGCCGTCAGCTCGACCGGAACCGTCCGCTGTGGGAGATCTACCTGGTCGAGGGGCTCGAGAACGGCCGAGTCGCCATCATCACCAAGACCCACCACGCCATGGTCGACGGCGTCTCCGCGGTCGACATCGGCACGGTCATCTTGGACCTCGAGCCGACCCCGCGCGAGGTGCCCGACGACGACTGGCGGCCCGCACGTGAGCCGAGCGGACTCGGGCTCATGGCCGGTGCCGTGACGGACTTCCTCGCCAAGCCCACAGGGGCGATCGACACCGCCCGTGCCGCCGCCGGGGACATGCGGCAGACGGCAGGCCGGTTCGCAACGGTGGCGGGCGGGATGCTCGCCCAGGTGCGCACGATGGCCAAGCAGGCGCCGTCCAGCCCGCTCAACGTGCCGATCGGTGAGCAGCGCCGCTTCGGCATGGCCGCCACCTCACTCGATGACTACAAGCGGGTCCGCAAGGCGCACGGAGGCACGATCAACGACGTCGTGCTCGCGACCGTAGCCGGTGCGCTGCGCACGTGGATGCTGACCCGTGGCGAGTCGGTCAACCCCACGACCTCGATCCGCGTCATGGTCCCGGTCAGCGTTCGATCCGACACTCAGAAAGGCGAGCTGGGCAACCGGGTCTCGTCCTACTTCGTGGACCTTCCGGTGGGGGAGCAGAACCCCGTCGTCCGGCTGCACCAGGTGTCCTATGCCATGAAGGCGCACAAGGAGAGCGGCTCGGCGGTGGGCGCCGACGCTCTCGTGCAGCTGTCCGGCTTCGCGCCGCCCACCATCCATGCCCTGGCCGCCCGCACCATGTCGGGTTTCACCCGGCGGCTGTTCAACCTCGTGGTGACCAACGTGCCGGGGCCGCAGTTCCCGTTGTACGCAGCGGGTGCGCGGATGCTGGCGATGTACCCCGTGGTCCCGCTGGCCAAGAGCCAGGCCGTCACGATCGGCCTGACCTCCTACGACGGCGGCGTGTTCTACGGCCTGAACGCCGACCGCGATGCGATGCCGGACGTCGACGTGCTCGCCAACTGCCTCGAGGAGTCGCTCGCCGAGCTCGTGGCCACGACATGAGGCGCGGGCTCGTCCTGGGTGCCGGCGGGGTGCTCGGCGCATCGTGGACGATCGGCGCGTTGGCCGCCGTACAGGACGCCCTTGGATGGGACCCCACCACCGCGGACGTGCTCATCGGGACCTCCGCGGGCTCCGTCCTCGCCTCCGCCCTGGCCTGCGGTGTGACCGTCGAGGAGCTGCTCGCGCACCAGCGCGGCCAGGCCGTCGACCGGCGGATCGACTACGACCCGGACCGCGACGCGGGGGGCGCGCTGCCGCCACTGCCGCTGCCCGTCGTGGGTAGTGCTCGCGGCGTGCTGCACACCACGCTGCACCCGTTCTCCAAGACGCCGATGGGCGCGCTCGCCTCGGTGCTACCACGCGGCCGCGGATCCCTGGAAGCGCTGGGGAAGCTCGTCGACGGGGTGCACCCGGGGGGTGGCTGGGCGCCGCACCCGGCGACGTGGGTGGTGGCGGCGGAGTACAACACCGGCCGCCGGGTCGCCTTCGGGCAGTCGGGAGCGCCCGCGTGTGACCTGCGTGAGGCGGTGATGGCCAGTTGCGCCATCCCCGGCTGGTACGCCCCCATGAGCATCCAGGGCAGGAAGTACGTCGACGGTGGCGTCTGCTCGCCCACGTCGGTGGACCTCGTTCGCCACCTTGAGCTCGACGAGGTCGTGGTGCTCTCGCCCATGACCTCCATGACCTACGACCAGCCGACGTCGGTGGCGGGCCGGATCGAGCGGCGCTTCCGGCGACTGATGACCAAGCGCACTCTGGCTGAGGTCAAGCGGGTCGCAGCCCGGGGCACCGTCGTCCACTTCCTGGGTCCCACCGCGGAGGACCTCGCGGTCATCGGCGTCAACCTCATGGATCCCTCTCGCCGCGCCAGGGTGCTCGAGACCTCGCTGCGCACCTCGGCCGCCGCGCTCGCGACCGGTCGGGTCCCGGCCGCCTGATGCGCGTCTACCTGCCGTCGACCTTCTCCGGGCTGCGTGCCTTGCTCGACAACGGCGAGGTGGGCGACCCGCCGCTGCCGGGCTACGCCGTCACCGGCGACCTGCGTGAGTGGTACGCCGAGGGCGACCTCGAAGAGCTCGAGTACTCGGCCCTGACCCTCGCCGCTCGCGCGTCGGTGCGGTTGCTCGATGCCGACCCCGACGCGGTACGGCGACGGGTGGTCGTGGTCGTCGAGGTGCCCGACTCCGCTGTCCAGCTGGTGCCGCATGTGGATCGCGCCGCCGTCAAGGTGAGTGCCGCCGTACCCCTGCGGGACGTCCAGGCCGTGCACGTGGACGACAGCTCAGCGATCCCGGACGTCACGATCGCGGCGGATGCGGTCGTGGAGGCCGACCTCGGGTCGGAGGAGGCGGCCTTCCGGGTGGAGCAGGCCGAGGGGCACGAGCTCGCGTGGTACGCGACCCAGGAGATCGGCCCGCTCCTCGAGCTCGGCTGAGTCAGGCAGCGGGGGTGACTTCAGGGTGTCGGACAGGGGAGGTGGAAGACGACCCTACCCAACGCGTGATGTCAACTCATTGACGACGCCGGCGGCGCAGTAGCGCGATCTCAAGCCGGGCCCTCCGGGCAGCCAGAGTTCGACCTTCCTGCTCGGCCGACTGCAAGCGTCGCTTGGCCTGTCGGATGGACGCGCCGCCCCACAGAACCAAGAACGCAAAGTCCCAGACCTGCTGCGCCAACAGAAGCGTCAACGGCGTGAGCAGGAGTGCAGCCGCAACTCCCCAGAGGCCGCCACCCGTCGCCCACCAGGCTAGACCTGCCGCGGCCGCCACGAGCGAAGCTCCGAGGAGCACCGCCGCTCCGAGGACCACCACGGTTGCCACGCTACTGGCGATGGCATCGGGGAACGCCTCGTCACCGGGTTGGTCGGTCGCGTGGCACCCGCCAAAACGTTTCGGCACGCCCTAGCCTCGCGCGGTGAACTATTCCTCGCTTGGCGATACCGACTCCACGCAGATCACTTTCAGCTGGGGAGGCTGAGTGCTGCTCGCCGTCATGAATGCTGGCCTCGCCCAGGGAAAGGGCCGCCGGGGGCTTCCCTGGTTCCTGGCCTCGCTGATTTTTGGACCCATCGCTACCGTGCTCATCGTCCTCACACATCAGCCGTCGCGTTGGGACCGTCCGAGGCAGAAATTGCATCAGTAGCTGGGGAGCGGTCTTCGGTAGGCGCGGCCGTCCGGGCAGGTCCAGATCGTCTCGTGAGTGCGCTCGTCGAAGGTGACGGCGAAGTAGGCCTGCTTGGCGCGGTGATGCCGTCGGCACAAGCAATGGCAGTTGGCCTCGCTGGTCGGACCATGGGGCCATGGCTCCCGGTGATCCACGTCGCAGCGGCGCCCGGGCACGGTGCAACCGGGGAACGCACACGTGCGGCGGGTTCTAGGTAGTCACGCAACACCTCCAGATCGAAGGAGTTGTTGTGAAGAGGATCAGCAGGCCCGATCTGCCGCGTGAGTATGAGCGCCAGTTCTGGCGGGGGGTCCGTGCA
>JBKJSN010000214.1:0-2744 GCA_046595815.1 Mycobacteriales bacterium | reverse complement strand
CGCAGACCTTGTGCCGCAGAGCTGGATCGCGCTGGCCGGGTTGAGCGGACCCAACAGGTTCTTGCTCCTGTCCTCCGATCCGCGCGACATGCTGCTCGACGCCGAGCGCCAGCAGGTGCTGTGGTCGGCGAACCGTTAGCGGTGGGTCAGCACCGCGGTTTCGTTGAGTTCGCCCGAAGGGATTCGGACCCCTAGTGGACTCCCCGAGAACCGGCGCATCACGGAGTCGAGGCATGCGCCACGTCATCGCGGTCAGCCTCGGGGCGCAATGCGACGCTCAGCCCGAAGATCCACAGCAGGAGCAGGAAAAACGGCGGCCCGGAGAAACCCACGAGGAGTAGGCCCGAGAGCACGTAGCCAGCACGTCCGAACCATCGCGGTAGCAGGTGGGTGCGCACGCCGACCCGGGACGTCGCCAGCACAAGAGCACCCGCGGCAGCGGTGGCATAGACGAACAGCAGGATCTGGCCGAGCTGCACGATCACCGCAGCCAGGTCGGGGTCCACCTCGACGGACACCTCGTCGAAGGCGATCAGGTTGGGCAGGACGACGAACATTGCGCCCGCGACGATCGTGAGCACGAGGAAGCCAACGCCCCCGGCGAGCGCAACCGTCGGGAGCGGCCCATCCTCATCGGCCCGCCTCAGCAGATCGACTAGGTCGGCGAGGAAGCCGATGAAACACAGCGTGGCCACGACGAGCACCAGGGTGCCGGCGAACGCTTGCGCTCGTGCACCGGAGCCGGCGTACACGTCCAGGATGTGATTGGGCGCGTCGAGCACATCGCCGATCTGGACCAGGAAGGCCCACGCGAAAGCCAGCAGGCTGAACGCAATGCCGCCCGCCGCCCCCCACCGGTGCAGCCGCGGCCGCACCATCGCGGCCGGGTCATCGCCTGCGGCCTCCTGCATCGCGCGTCCCCCTCAGCCGGTCGGCAGGCCAAGGGTCGCACACGCCGACCAGGAACTAACCGGCACGCGCGCGACGGGAACTCCCCATCGCGCTGCCGTGATCGTCAACGCATGTCCGGAGTGCGGAGAGGTTCTTTGGCCTGCAGGTTTGGGAAGCGCGCCCGAAGGGATTCGAACCCCTAACCTCTTGATCCGTAGGCACGCTCCCAGCCACCTGAAGTCGGTGGCTGTGTTGGAACTGTGTCGCTCTCAGCCCGCGGGAGGACTCAGCCGGCGGCGACGCTGCTCAACCACGCGCCGGAGCTTGGTGATGCGGTCCCTGTCATAGGGCAATTCCCCGAGGTTGGGCAGCCACAGGTCGATCCGATCGGTGAGGTCCCGAAGGACGCGGATGACCGCGCGCGGGGGGATCCCCAGATCGGCGCCGAGGGCGAGGAAGTCCTTGACGCCCACGTCAGCGCGGCGTGCGTTCACGGGCATCGCGGTCGTGGTGTCGCCGTACGGCTGGGAGCTGGGCACGTCGTAGGCGGGGCTGACACGCCACTCACCATCGGGCTGCTGCAGGACGCTGAAGTTCTTGGCGTGCGCGTCGCCGTTGCCGGTGAGGTAAGCGAAAGCGAGCTGGCCGAGCAGCGTTCGGGCCGCGAGCAGCCGGGCGTCACACAGGTCCGAGAGGGCACGGAACGCCGCGGCATAACCGACGAGGTACTTGTCTGCGGGCGGGCGGTTCAGCACCTGGCAGCCATCCTCGACGGCGAGCGAAAGCGGCTGGCCGTCAGTGGTGATCCGGTCGAAGCGCAGCACGAGCAGGCCGAGGACCTCGTCGCGGTCGGGGACGAGCTGGGCCTGGGCGGCCTGAAGCCCACAGGCCGTCGCGGCGCGCAGGAAGAACTCCTCGTTGGCGACCAGGCCTGGGTACTCGGGCGGATCGAGCTTGAGCAGGTAGCGCTCCCCCGCCCGACTCACCGGCAGGTTGATGACCGCAGCGCTCGCCTTGTCCTGCACCCCGGGCAGCGCGGTCCGGTCAGGGTTGATGTCCAGATCGCGCAGCAGATCGGCGTACCGGATGGGGGCGTCCGGGTCGATGACCAACCGCGGTGCCAGCGCGTACGGCGAAACCCCAGGCGGCAGGACCTGCACATCCCCGATCGTGTCGGCGCCGACGAGCAGCAGCAGCGACAGCTCGTCGTCGGCGGAGGTCTTGACCTGGCGGCGGAGCGCCCCGAGCCGATGACCTTCCGGGAACAGTCCCGCGAAGAAGGACGGGACCGCACCCCCGCCGACCCGGACCGGCACGTCACTGAGCGGCAGGGTGCTGGCGACGGGCGGCCCGTCATAGTCGGCGAAATAGGCGAACTCCACGCCAGCAGGGGTGCGCGTCAACGTCGCGGCAAGGCGGCCGCCCTTCCAGACCTGGCCTTGTTGCACGTCGCGAACGTCCGTCGTCATCGACCGGACTCACCGGTACGGCGGGTCAACTGCAGTTGCAGCCCGACCACGTCGACGACTGCAAGCAGGGCGTCCAGCCGAAGGGTGCTCTTGCCGGCCTCGACGGCATGCACGGTCCGCACCGCCAAGCCCGCGAGTTCGGCGACCTCCGCCTGGGTGAGGCCCAGCTGCTTGCGGCGCTGACGAACGACCTCCGCCATCGCGCCGGAAAAGGCTGCAGGATCGTGCATATGGAGGCCCTCTCGCTCCGCGTACCGCTCCTCACATGCATGATCATGCATGATTCACTAGGACCTTACGGGAAGCCGGGAGAATCTGCACGTTCGTGCGGGCATAGCCGCCGGTAAAACGGGCTAGGCGTCACCTTGGAGCCGGCGAATGACG
>JBKJSN010000083.1:0-23147 GCA_046595815.1 Mycobacteriales bacterium | reverse complement strand
TCAACGAGGTCCACTCGATCCTTCAGCGCATGCGCGACCTGTCCGTGCAGCGAGCCAACGCGGGCGGTAACTCCACCTCCGCCAACACCGCCATCGACTCGGAGTACTCCGCGCTCGCGTCCGAGGTCGACCGGATCGGCACCAGCACGGAGTTCAACGGCAACAAGCTCCTCGACGGCACCTACAACTCGAGCTTCCAGGTCGGCGCGAACGCCGGTGACACCGTCGCGCTGAACCTGTCGACCGTGGACCTCACCGCCGTCGCCACCGCACTGGGCACGACGGCGACCTCCATCGCCGCCGTGGACACCGCCATCGGCACTGTCTCCTCCGGCCGTGGTGACCTCGGTGCCTTCCAGAACCGCCTGGAGCACACCGTCGCCAACCTCGGGGTGGCCGTGGAGAACCTGTCCGCGTCGGAGTCGCGCATCCGCGACACCGACATGGCGCAGGAGATGACCTCCTTCAGCCGTAACCAGATCCTCAACCAGGCCGGTACGGCGATGCTGGCTCAGGCGAACCAGTCCTCCCAGGGAGTGCTGAGCCTGCTCCGCGGCTAGTTCGACCCGCTCCGTCCGCAGCATCCGCCGGGAGCCGGCGCCCGAGAAGGGCGTCGGCTCCTGGCGGTTCACCCAATCGGGTTGCTGAGGACCACGTGACTCCTCCGATGAGGGAGGTGCCCCGCACGGATGCGCGGGCTCCTCTCAACTCCTCACGGATGGAGCACCACCATGTCGCTTCGCGTCAACACCAACATCGCAGCGATGAACGCCTACCGGAACCTCACGGTCACGGAAGGCCAGATGGGCAAGTCCCTGGAGAAGCTCTCCAGCGGCTTTCGCATCAACAGGGCCGCCGACGACGCGGCAGGGCTCGTGAACAGCGAGTCCCTGCGCAGCCAGATCGGCGGTCTGAAGGTCGCCAGCCGCAACGCCCAGGACGGCATCAGCGTCGCCCAGACGGCAGAAGGTGCGCTCAATGAGGTCCACTCGATCCTGCAGCGCATGCGCGACCTGTCCGTGCAGCGAGCCAACGCCGGTGGCAACAGCGCCACCGCGAACACCGCCATCGACTCCGAGTACGCCGCTTTGGCGTCCGAGGTCGGTCGCATCGGCACCAGCACGGAGTTCAACGGCAACAAGCTCCTCGACGGCAGCTACACCGCCGCCGTGGGCACCTTCCAGGTCGGGGCCAACGCCACGGACACCGTGACGCTGGACCTCTCCGCACTGGACCTCGGGGCAGTCTCGACCGCGCTCGGCACGACGGCGACGTCGATCGCCAGCGTGGACGCGCAGATCGCCAGCGTGTCCGCCTCCCGAGGAGACCTCGGTGCGTTCCAGAACCGCTTGGAGCACACCGTCGCCAACCTCGGGGTGGCCGTGGAGAACCTGTCCGCGTCGGAGTCGCGCATCCGCGACACCGACATGGCGCAGGAGATGACCGCCTTCAGCCGTAACCAGATCATGAACCAGGCCGGCACCGCAATGCTGGCCCAGGCGAACCAGTCCTCGCAGGGTGTGTTGTCCCTGCTCAAGGGCTAGTCGCCGTCGGACGGGTCTGGCGACGGCCGGGGCAGCTCGTTGCCGGCCCGTCCGGTGGGCGCCGCTGAACAAATGGGTGGCGCCCACCGGCGTACTCACTTCAGACAGGAGGTCGACGTGTCCGGCTCGATCATCAGCGGGCTCGGCGCAGGCATCGACCTGCAGTCGATCGTCAGCCAGCTCATGGGCGCCGAGCGCGCGCCCGAGGCCAAGATGAACTCCCTGCGACTGGCCGCCCTCAGCGCCCAGTCGGCCTGGAGCGACATCGGCGCGAAGCTCTCCGCGCTTCAGACGGCCACCAAAGCGCTCGATTCCCTCGCCGGCGCGCAGGGTGCCGGCGCGACCTCCAGCGACACCACGACTCTCACCGCGTCCGCCGCGCCCGGGGCCGTGCCCGGGGGCACCTCGATCACCGTGGTGCGGCTTGCCACCGCTCAACAGCTCACGACCGGAGCACTCACCGGCCCGTCGTTCCTCGTCGGCGCGGGGCAGGCAGTCGTCAGCGCAGGGCTCGGCGCCCTTGGCGGCAGCGGCTTGACCGTGACGGGTGCCACCCCGGCCGGAGCGCACACCATCGCGGTCACCCAGGCCTCTGTCGCGGCGCGCGCGTCCGGCACCTCTGCGCCGGCGCTGAGCTTCGCGCCGGGCAGCGACGACCTCACCGTGACGCTCGCCGACGGCATCCCGCACTCGCTCGCCCTCGGCACGTACGCCGACACCGCCGCCCTCGTGACCGACCTCAACACCCAGCTCGCGGGCACCGCCACGGTGCGCCTGGTCGCCGGACAGCTCCAAATCAGCAGCCGTGACGAGGGTTCGGCAGCGACCCTGACCCTTAGTGGCGGCGCGCTGACGGGTCTCGGGCTTGCCGCAGGAACGACCGCTGGCACAGACGCCCTCGTCTCCCTGGACGGCGCCGCTCCAGTCACCTTGACCCACGTCGACACCGGCACCACCGTCACCCTCGCGGACGGGGTCAGCTTCACCACCGGCACGCACCTCGCCACAGGCACCGCGTCGTTGGACCTGGTGCGCACTGACGCGACGACGACCCTCGCCGACCTCACTGCCGCGCTGAACGCCTCTGGCAGCCCGGTCAGCGCCTCCCTGCTGAACACCGGCGACGGCAGCGGCGCGCCGTACAGGCTGGTGCTCTCGGCACGAGGGACCGGCACGCAGGGCGCACTGGCCGTCGACACGTCCGGGATCAACGTGTTGGCGCCCGGACAGCTCTCGACCGTGACGGCCGCGGCGGGGGCCCAGCTCAGCGTCGGCGGTGCAACGGTCACCCGAAGCAGCAACACGGTCAATGACCTGCTGCCCGGAGTCACGCTGTCCCTGGTCAAGGCTGGCACCGCGACCATCACCGTCGGCACCGACCCTGCGGGCACGAGCGCCAAGGCGCAGTCACTGGTGGACGCGTTCAACGGGGTCCTCAGCAGCGTCACCACCCAGACCGCCTACAACGCCGCGGCGAAGAAGGGCGGGCCGCTGTCAGGAGAGACGCTGGCCCGCGGCATCGCCACCTCGCTGCTCCAGAACGTCTTCGCCGCCGCGGGGAGCGGTCAGACAAAAGTGCTGTCCCAGCTGGGCATCGAGACCACGCGCAGCGGCACGTTGACCTTCAACACCACGACCTTCGCCGCGGCCATGCAGAAGGACCCGGACGGCGTCGCCTCACTGCTGTCCGGCTTCGCCAAAGCGGTCGGCGACTACGCCAAGCAGTCCACCTCCAGCAGCGGCCTGGTGACGACCTCGGGCAAGTCCGCGGGCAGTGAGGCCCGGCGGCGGCAGGACCAGATCGATGCGTTCGAGGTACGGATGGCGGCGAAGGAGGTCGCCTACCGCGCCCGCTTTGCCGCGCTCGACGCCGCGCTGGGCTCCCTCAAGCAGCAGCAGTCCGCGCTCTCGAGCGCGATCAACAGCCTCCCTCGGCTGACCTGACGATGAGGCTCACGGACCGCGCCTCGCGGCCGATAGACAGTTGCGCGGCCACGGACCGGCCCGCACACCACCCGAGGAAGGACCCTCGATGAGCACCGCTGCCTTCGCCCACCCCGGCACCTCTGCGAGCGCCGCCGCCGATCACTACCTCGCTCAACGGGTGCTGACCGCGAGCCCCGCTGAGCTGACGGCGATGCTGTTCGACGCGTGCGTGGGATCCATCAAGCTCGCCATCCGCCTCCACGAGGCCGGCGAGCACGCTGCCGCCCTGCCGAAGCTGACCAAGGCCCAGGACATCGTGCTGGAGCTGCGGAGCACGCTCAACCACGAGGCCGGCGACCTCGCCTCCCGCCTCGACGCGCTCTACACCTACGCCTGGTCCCAGCTGTTCCAAGCAGGGGTACGGCGAGACACCGCCGCCGCCCGCTCCGCCCTCGAGGTCGTGGAGCCCCTGCAGCTGGCGTGGCGTCAGACCTTCTTGTCCTCGGCCGCATGAGCGCCGACGCGAACCCCTGGGAGCCGGCGCTCGACGCGCTGGATGCCTGGGTGCGCCGTACCGCCGAGGGGCTGCTCGCAACCGAGCCACCCCCACCCGCTCCTGTTCTGCCCGCCCACCCGCTGCCTGTCGACCTGCAGCTGCGGGCGCAACTGCTCATGGCGACCATGCAGGACCTGCAGGTCGAAGTGCTGCATCGGCGCGAGCAGCTCGCTCGTGAGCAGGCGTACGGAGCAGCCTGAAGCCGCACGAACCGCTGACGAGGACTAGGCGGCACCACCCGGTCGGGTGGTTCGCGCAACCCCCCGCCTTCCTGCGTCAGCACCACGCCGCAGCCGCCGATGGAGCCATTACACGGATGAAGGCACCACCTCACGGATGACCCCACCGAAGCTCGAGTGGAGTCCCGATGACCCTGTTCACCGATGGCGTGCAGAGCGCGCTGGAACGTGCGATGGACGGCGTGATGCTGCGCCAGCGCGTCGCCGCCCAGAACATCGCGAACGTCATGACGCCTGGGTACAAGGCCTCCCAGGTGTCTTTCGAGGACAGCCTCGCGAACGCGCTGAACTCCGGCGACGACCCCTCGCGGACCGGCCTTGAGGTCACCGCGACGAACACCCCCAGCGACGCCCGCGGCAACAACGTCGACATCGTGGGCGAGAACGCGACCCTGATGCGCACCGGGCTGCAGTACGAGGCCCTCGTGCAGGCCGCCAACTACCGGTTCAGCGTGCTGAAGACGGCGCTGCGCTGACATGGCCGACATGTTCGGCGCCATGAGCGCCGCGAGCTCCGGTGTCACCCTGGGCCGCACGTGGATGGACGTCATCGCGGACAACGTCGCGAACGCCGACACGGTGCGCCCCGCGGGCGAGGAGCCCTTCCGGGCCAGCCTCGTCGTCGCCCAGGCCCAGCCGGGTACGGCGGGTGTCGCCGTCTCCGGGATGGTCCAGGCAGCCGGACCGGCCGACGTGGTCTACGACCCCGAGAACCCCCTCGCCGACGGCCAGGGCTACGTCACCCGGCCCAAGGTCGACCTCACCGAGGAGATGACCAACATGCTCATGGCGAGCCGGCTCTACCAGGCGAACCTCTCCGTCATGCAGCAGGCCAGGGACAGCTACGCGCAGGCGTTGCGGATCGGGTCCACCGCATGAGCGTGAGCGGCATCGGCGCGACCCCCTTCATCCCGCCCACCATCTCCACCTCGCCCGCGGCTGCACCCGCCCAGGGCACCCAGCCGTCGGCCTTCGCCGAGAGCCTGAAGAAGGTCGGCGACCTCACCGGGGCCGCCGACAACCTGGCCGAGGGGGTTGCCACCGGACAGCTCACCGACCTCCACCAGTTCACCGCTGCCGCCGCCAAGGCACAGCTCGGCGTCGAGCTCACCGTCGCCGTACGCAACCGCGCAGTCGAGGCCTACCAGGAGATCATGAGGATGCAGGTGTGAACGCGGATGCGCTCAAGGCTCGAGCCCTCGGAGTGGCTCGCGCCTTCTCCCCCTCGCAGCTGGTCATCGCCGGGCTGCTGGCTGTGCTGGGCCTGACCGGTGCCGTGTTCTTCCTCAAGTGGGTCAGCGCCCCGACGTACGGCGTGCTGCTTGCGGGGCTAGACGCCAAGGACGCAGCAGCCGTCACGGCGAAGCTCACCGCAGACGGTGTGACCTACAAGCTCGACGGCGGCGGCACCACCGTGCTCGTACCGCAGTCGGTGCTCGACAAGGAGCGCATCTCCGTTGCCGCAGCGGGGCTGCCGGCCGGGACCACGCAGGACGGCTGGGCGGCCTTCGACAAGCAGGGCCTGACCTCCTCGTCCTTCCAGCAGCAGGTGGCCTACCAGCGGGCGCTGGAGGCAACGCTCGCCGAGTCGCTCCAGGGGATCGAAGGAGTCCGCAGCGCGCAGGTGCACCTCGCCCTTCCGGAGCGGCGGCTCTTCAGCGCCGAGCAGAGCACCGCTCGAGCCTCCGTGCTCGTGCAGACGAGCGGCACGCTGAACCAGGACGCGGTCGAGTCGATGACCCACCTGGTCGCCAGCGCCGTCCCCTCCCTGGCCGCCAAAGACGTGAGCATCACCGACGGCAGCGGCACGCTGCTCACCGGCGACGCCACCTCGGTCGGCAAGTCCGACAGCGCCCGCCGTACCTACGAGGACGCCCTCGCTGCCCAGGTGACGTCGATGTTCGACACGCTCCTCGGCCCGGGGCACGCGGTCGTGCGGGTCAACGCCGAGATGGACACCTCCAACACGACGATCGACAGCCAGACCTATGACCCGAAGTCCTCCGTGGTCTTGAGCCAGACCTCCTCGACGGAGACCTACGGCCCGACGGCCTCAGGAACCCCTACGGCCGGACCGCTGACGACCACAAACGCCGCCGGCCAGGTCGCGACGACCACGACCACGAAGACCGACGGCTACGCCAAGAGCGACGTCTCGACCACGAACGGCGTGTCCGTGACGACCTCGCACAAGGTGCTCTCCCCTGGTGGCGTGAAGCGGCTCACCGTCGCCGTCGCCGTGGACAAGAACGCCAAGAACGCGCCGCCCACAGCGGACATCTCTTCGATGGTGGCCAACTCCGTGGGCCTGGACCCCTCGCGCGGCGACACCATCGCGGTGACCACCCCCGCGTTCTTGATGACCGAGGCGAAGGCTGACAAGCCGGCGGGTACGACGGGTGGCGGGCCCGTCGGGATGGTGACCGACTACGGCCCCAAGGCGCTTGGCGCCCTGCTGCTGCTGCTCGTGGGGGTCGGCTTCCTGCGGACCGTGAAGAACGGGACCTCCAGCGAAGTGTCCGGCGCGCAGCTCACCGCAGCGGTGGAGGCGAGCCGACGTGGTGCGCTGCCGGCCGGGCGGGGCAGCGGAGCCCTTCCGACGCAACGCACCTCCTCCGAGGACCTGCTCGGGGTCATCGATGAGCGACCTGACGAGGTGACCGGGCTGCTACGTGGCTGGCTCGAGAACACCGGCTCGGCCCGATGAGCCTTCCCGCACACGCCATTCCCGGCCCCCGGGAAGCGGCAGTCGTCCTCGTCGCGCTGGGTCCTGAGCGGGCGGCTGCGATCCTGCGTGGTCTCGGTGAGGATCAGGCACGGCTGCTCGCCGCCGAGGTGGCGGCCCTCGGCCCGGTCGACCCGGCCGAGGTGCGCACCCGACTGGCCGAGGTGGTGCGCGGACTGCGGTCGCCCAGCATGCTTCCGGCCCCCGGCAAGCGGCTGGCCAAGGACCTGCTGGTGCGGGCGCTCGGGTCAGACCTGGGCAACGCATTGGGCGACGAGCTCGACCTCCCCACGCCCTTCGGCTGGCTGGAGCACGCCGATCCGCAGGCGGCAGGACGTGCGCTGGCGTCCGAGGCTCCGGGCGCCGTTGCCCTCGCCCTCGCGCACCTGTCGCCGCGTACGGCGGCACGTCTGCTCACCTGCCTCCCCACCGAGCTCCAAGGCCAGGTCGCGACGCGGATCGCGGGCTTGGGAGCCGTGCACCCCGAGACAGTCCGGCACGTCGACGAGGCGCTGCGTGGCCGCGTCGCCGAGCTGCTTCAGACCGAGGTCCGCCGCGTGGACGGCCCCGAGCTGCTCGCCGGCTTGCTCGCGAAGACCTCTGGCGAGACCAGCAAGGAGCTCCTGCAGGCGGTCGCCGCCGTGGATCCCGAGCTCGCGGCCGCCACCCGGGACCGGCTGTTCACCTTCGACGACCTGTGCGCTCTCGAGGCCCGCACCCTGCAGGTGGTGCTGCGCGCAGTGGAGGCCAAGGACCTCGCACTGGCGCTGCACAACCTGCCCGAGGAGACCACAGCGAACGTGCTGGGAAACCTGTCCGAACGGGCGCGCGAATCTCTTCTCGAAGAGATGGACCTGCTTGGCAACGCCCGTCAGCAGGACGTGTTGGCGGCGCGCGCCGCCGCTGTCGCCGCGGCCCGTCAGCTCGAGGACGAGGGCACTGTCGTGCTGGCCGGTGAGGACGAGCCGTGACCCGCGTAATGAAGGCCGAGGCCGTGCACGGCGTGCACCAGCGGGCTCACGAGCGGGTCGTCGAGGAGCTCGCCGCGGCGCAGGTGCGCCAGGATGCGGTCGCGGAGGCCTACGCCCGAGGCTTCGACGATGGCAGAGCCGCAGCTCAGCGCGAGGGTGCGGAGGCGGCGCCGCGTGCCGCGGTCGCCCTCGAGCACCTCGTCGCGATCGCCACTCAGACCCGGCTGGCGACGGTCGATGCGACCAGCCGCGCGGTGCTCGCGGCGGCCATCGACATCGCGCAGTGGGTGTTGCGTCACGAGCTGGCGGAAGACACCCGCAGCCTGCTACAGCGGTTGGACGAAGCGGCCAGCGCGCTGCTGCCAAGCAGCCGTAGCAAGGTCACTGTCTCGCCGCACGACGAGGCAGCCGTCCAGGGTTGGGCCTCACGCCACGACATCGATGTCGTCGTGGACGACTCGCTCGCCGCCGGTGACGCCCGCTTCGACAACGGGGCGGGTACGGCGGAGGTGACCGTGTCAGCGGCCCTGCGCATCGCCGCCGAGGCCCTGGGCGTCGACCCCTCGCGGAGTCGCGGATGAGCGCGGTCGCCGACCTGCTGCGTCCGCTCTCACCGGTGCGCGCGACGGGCCGCCTCACGCGGGTCGTCGGGCTGGAGGCCGAGTGCCGAGGGCTCCGCGGCGCCCTCGGAGACATCGTCACCATCACCGTCGGCGAGCGCCGGGTGCCTGCTCAGATCGTGGCGGTTCACGAGGACGCGCTCCTGCTCGCGCCCTTCGGCGACCTCGACGGCGTCGCTCCCGGCGCTGCCGTGGAACCCAGCAGCCGCGGCCTGCTGATGCGGGTGGGTGAAGACCTCCGCGGTCGGGTGCTCGACGCGCTCGGCCGGCCCATCGACGACGGCCCGCCCCTCACCGGTGCCCTCACTGCATTGGACGGTCCGGTGCCTCATCCCCTGAAGCGCCAGCGCATCCGCGAGCCTTTGCCACTCGGCGTACGCGCCCTCGACACCATGACGCCGTGCGGGCGCGGCCAGCGGGTCGGCATCTTCGCCGGCTCCGGCGTGGGCAAGTCGACGCTGCTCGGCATGATGGCCCGCGGCACGAAGGCTGACGTCATCGTGGTGGGTCTCGTCGGCGAGCGCGGCCGGGAGGTGCGCGAGTTCCTCGAGGACGACCTCGGAGCCACCGGCAGGGAGAAGGTCGTGTGCGTCGTCGCAACCAGCGACGAGCCGCCGCTGATGCGACTTCGGGCTGCGTACACCGCCACGCGGATCGCCGAGCACTTCCGTGACGAGGGCCTGGACGTGCTCCTGCTCGTCGACTCGCTCACGAGGTTTGCCATGGCCCGTCGGGAGATCGGCCTCGCTGCCGGCGAGCCTCCAGCGACCCGCGGCTACCCGCCGTCGGTCTTCGCTGAGCTCCCACGGCTTCTCGAGCGAGCCGGCCCCGGCGAGAAAGGCACCATCACCGCGCTCTACACCGTGCTCGTCGAGGGGGACGACCTGCAGGACCCGGTCGCCGACCACGCCCGGTCGATCCTCGACGGGCACGTCGTGCTCTCGCGACGCCTCGCGACGGCCGGCCACTTCCCCACCATCGACGTGCTGCAGTCCGTCTCGCGCCTCGCTTCCAAGGTGACCCCCGCCCCGCGGCTCGCAATGGCGGCCCGGTTGCGGCGCCTCCTCGCCGCCGGCGAGGAGGCGAAGGATCTCGTCGAGATCGGTGCCTACCAGCCCGGCAGCGACCCCGACGTGGACGAGTCGCTGGCGCGCAAGGAGCTGGTGTCGTCGTTCCTGCGCCAGCCGGTGGACGAAGTCGCCGACTCCGAGCGCTCCTGGGAGCACCTGTCGCAGGTGCTGTCATGAGCGGCCGAGCCAACCGGATCGCGACCCTCGTGCGCGTGGCTGAGCTGCAGGAGGCAGTGGCTCGAGGGCAGGCGGGTCGTGCCTTGGTCGCCAGTCGCGCAGCGGAGCAGGCCCATGCGACCCAACTCGCGGTCCTGCGCGCCCGACGGCTCGAAGGCGGCCGGCGCGAGGCCGTGCTCCGCAGCTCCGCGACCCAGCTCGCGCTCGCCGCCGCGACCACGCAGACCGAGCAGGCGAGCGACGAGGCGGCCGACGCTCAACGCGCGGCAGTAGCGGGTTGGACGCAGGCACGGATGCGTCACCGGCTGCTCTCAGAGCTGGCAGAGCGTCAGCGCGAAGGGGTCCGCGCCGAGCGCGACCGCCGCGAGCAGCAGCTCGCCGACGAACTCGCTGCGTCCCGCAGGGCTCGCCCATGAGTCTCGCTGAGGTGCAGGCGCGCACGGCCGCGATCACCGCTCGCCTGCAGTCACTGGCGTCCCCAACACCGCCTGCAACTGCTGCTCTTTTCACCTCTGCGCTGAGGGCAGCGGCGGCGCCCGCAGCCACGGCGCCGCCGGCCCTCGCACCCCAACCGGCTGCGGCCACCGGCGCGGCTGCAGTGGCGCTCGCGAAGGAGCAGCTCGGCACGCCCTACGTCTTCGGCGGCGAGGCCCCCGGGGGCTTCGACTGCTCCGGACTCATCCAATGGACCTATCGTCAGCTCGGCGTCGAGCTCCCGCGCGTGTCCTGGCAGCAGGGCAAGACGGGTACGGCGGTCTCGCCCGAGCAGGCACAAGCCGGCGACCTCGTCTACTTCGATCGCCCGGGACAGGTCGACCACATCGGCATCTACGCAGGCGACGGGACGTGGGTGGTCGCCCCGCACACGGGGGCCCAGGTGCGCGTCGAGAAGGTGGACCTCAACGAAGCGACGAGCATCCGCCGAGTCACCGGGGGTGCTGCTCCCTCCGTGCCGTCCGGCGCCGCTGGCTGGGCGGCTGCTCTTCCGGCTGCGGCTCGCCCCTACGCCTCCGCCATCGCCCGAGCGGCCGCGGCAGAGGGCGTGGATCCGGCACTGCTGTCGTCCGTGGCCTGGACCGAGTCGGGGTTCCGGCCCGATGCCCGCTCCGGCGCCGGGGCCCTGGGCTTGATGCAGCTGATGCCCGCCACCGCCGCAGGGCTCGGGGTCGACCCCCTCGACCCGTCCCAGGCCCTCGTCGGTGGTGCGCGCTACCTGCGCGCCCAGCTGGACCGCTTCGACAACCGCGCCGAGCTGGCCCTGGCCGCCTACAACGCCGGCCCCACCGCCGTGCGCCGCCACGGGGGCATCCCGCCGTACCCGGAGACGCAGGCCTACGTCACCCGCGTCCTTGACCGCTACCGACAGCTCGGAGGCACGACATGACCACCCCCGTCTCGCTCCCGGTAATGCTCCCCCTCCCCGGTCTTGAGGTGGGTCCCGTACCTGACCCCGCCATCGATGACGTCTTCGCCTCGCTGCTCGCAGCCCTGTCGACGGCGATGGGGCTTCCGGCGCCCGTCGTGCACGGCGCGACCATCGTGCACGGCAAGCCCGAACAGGTCAGCAGCCCGTGTCCAGGCCCAGCGACTCCCGTGACTGCCCCGGACGTGCCGGCGCAGCCGTCCCCCGTCGTGTGGACTGCGGTGACCCAGCGGGTCGCTCTGCCGGACACGACGCAGCCGGACAAGACACAGCCCGACAAGACACAGCCGGACAGGGCGCTCGCTGCACCCAGACACGTGGAGGGTCCTTCGACGATGCCCCACGGAGCCGCCGTACGCGAGACGACACCGGCCGCCCTGCACGCCCCACGGCCCGCAGCCCTGGCTCCCGCCGTACCGGAGGTGCAGCAGGCTGTCCCTGAGGTCGCAGCCACGCCGGCTCCGACGCCGACGCCGGACCTCGTGCAGGGGGCCCTCCCACTCACGCCGACGGCCGCGCCGAGCACGGCCCCGCCGAGCCCGCCGACCGCTGAGCCGCTCACTCCGACCCGTCAGGTCACCCCCGAGCTGGTGGCGGCCGCGCACGGGCTGCGACACGAGGGCGGCGGTCGCACCAGCCTGGTCGTGCGGCTGGACCCGCCCGAGCTCGGCGCCGTGCTGGTCAAGCTGACGGTGCAGGACGGCCGGGTGGACGTGCAGCTGCGTACGCCGGACCTGGCTGCACGCACCGACCTGCAGGCGCAGTCCTACAACGTCGAGCAGGTGTTGCGCGAGCAGGGCTTCGACCTGCGCTCCTTCGACGTCCAGCAAGGTGGCGTGCTGTCCGACAGTCGCGGCGACGCCCCCGATCGGGGTACTCGCGAACGTCACCGGCCTGCCGATGGGCACCCCACGCACTCCCCCGTCACGGACGACGGCCCCGCACCCGAGCCTTCCGGCACCTGGCTGTAGAGGACGACCCGTGACCACACCCATCTCCGCCGTCACCCCGACGCCGACTCCCCTCGCGGCGAACCCGGCCGCAGACCCGACCGGCGGCAAGGACATGTTCATGAAGCTGCTCGTCGCGCAGCTGAAGTACCAGAACCCCATGTCCCCCACCGACGGCAACCAGTACATGAGCCAGATGGCGGTCTTCACCCAGGTGGAGAAGCTCGGCCAGCTCGTGGAGTCCCAACAGAAGTCCCAGGCATGGCAGGAGCGGCTCGCCGCCGAGGCCATGGTCGGGTTGAAGGTGACCGGCACCGGAGCGGACACCAGCACGCACACCGGGGTCGTCACCGCCGTCCTGTTCGGGGACGACGGCCCCTCGCTCACGCTCGAGGACGGCAGCACCGTGGCCGTCGACACCGTCTCCCGTGTGGAGCTGGCCCGCTAGATGCCGTACGGCGGGACCAGGACGGTCCCGCCGCCTTTGCCAGGACGGCTCCGCACCACTCGGTGAAGGAACCTCCCCATGATGCGATCCATGTTCTCCGGCGTCTCCGGCATGCGCTCCAACCAACTGTTGATGGACGTAGTCGGCGACAACATCGCCAACGTCAACACCGCGGGGTACAAGGCCAGCCGCGTCGTCTTCCAGGACACGCTCTCGCAGCTGCTCAGAGACGGCAGCGCCGGCAACGGCTCCACCGTGGGCTCGACCAACCCGGCCCAGGTCGGCCTCGGCGTGCACGTCACGGCCGTCGACACGGTCCAGACGCAGGGCGCCATCCAGAACACCGGGCGCGCGACGGACCTCGCCATCCAGGGCGCGGGTTCATTCGTGCTGGTAACCGGGGCAGAGACGGTCTACTCCCGCGCCGGGTCCTTCTCCTTGGACGCCAGCAACAAGCTCGTGGACCCCACGGGCGCGATGTTGCAGGGCTGGCCTGCAGACGCCACCGGGGCCATCCCCTCGACGGCAGCGGCCGACATCGCCACCCTGACGGTCCCAGCGACCGACCCCAACGACCCGACCGCCCAGCTGCGCTCGTTCGCGATCGGGTCGGACGGGAAGCTCAACGCGGTGTACTCCAACGGAACGGCGCTGTGCGTCGGCCAGGTCGCCGTCGCCACGTGGAGCAACCCCGCTGGCCTGACAGCGCGCGGTGACGGCCACTTCGCCGCGGGGCCGGCCTCGGGTCCGGCTCAGTACCAGGTCGCCGGTCAGGGCGGTTCCGGCCCACTGGCCGCCGGCAGCCTGGAGATGAGCAACGTGGACCTCGCCTTGGAGTTCACCAACATGATGATCGCCCAACGCGCCTTCCAGGCGAACTCCAAGATCATCAGCTCGAGCGACGACATGCTCCAGGAACTGGTCAACCTCAAGCGGTAGGCCAGATCACCCGTAGGGGTGGCTCACGGGTGGCCCATCGTGACCGATGGGCACCCGTGCGGGCAGGACGCCGGCACTCGCCGGCTCACCGGCAGACCCTTACGGAAGAGGGGCACACCCGTGATCAGGCTGACGCGCCTCAACGGCAGCGAGGTGTTCCTCAACGCCGATCTCGTCGCAACAGTGGAGTCCCACCACGACACGGTCGTCACGCTCGTGGACGGCAAGACCTACGTCGTGCTGGAGACGGCCGAGCAGGTCGTGGAACGCATCACGAACTACCGCGCCCACGTGCTGGCCGCAGTCGAGGTCGAGCTGGCCGAGCTGCCGCCGGAGGAGGGTCCGGGGCAGGTCCTGCACCTGCACTCCGTGCACGAGCGGAGGGGCTGACCATGGAGATCGCCACCCCGCTCGGGATCGTCATCGCGTTCGCCGCCGTACTCGGCAGCTTCGTGATGGAGGGCGGCAACCCGGCCGCGATGCTCGCACCGCCCTCGCTGATCCTGGTCTTCCTCGGAACCCTCGGCATCTGCATGGCCAGCAACCGGATGGCGGACCTGGGCGGCATCTTCAAGGCCTTCCTCCGGGCGGTCCTGCCGGGCAAGAAGGTCGACACCGCCGCGACGGTCAGCGAGCTGATGGGGTACGCCGAGATCGCCCGCCGCGATGGCCTGCTGGCCCTGGAGGAGAAGGCGAAGGAGGTCACCGACCCGTTCCTCAAGCGGGGACTGGAGCTGGTCATCGACGGCACGGACTCCGAAGAGGTCGCAGAGGGTCTGGAGCAGGAGATCGCCGCCGTTCGAGACCGCCACAAGGTGGCGGCGAAGTGGTTCGCCGACGCAGGCGGTTTCGCACCGACGCTCGGGATCATCGGCACGGTGCTCGGTCTCGTCCACGCCCTCGAGGGCCTGTCGGAGCCCGCGAAGCTGGGTCACGCCATCAGCTCCGCCTTCATCGCCACGCTCTGGGGCGTCATGAGCGCCAACCTGATGTGGCTGCCGCTGTCGAACAAGCTCAAGCGGATGAGCGCCGTGGAGATCGCCCATCGGGAGCTCATCGCCCAGGGGATCCTGGCGATCCAGGCGGGTGTCTCTCCGCGCGCGGTCGGCGAGCGGCTCAAGAGCCACCTGGCACCCAGGGTCCGGGAGAACGTGGGCACCAAGGACAGCAGCAAGGACGGCGCCAAGGACGGCGCGAAGGACAAGGCGGCCTGACGTGCGCCGCCGGCATCCCGCCCACCATGAGGAGGAGCACGAGAACCACGAGCGCTGGCTGCTGACCTACGCCGACCTCATCACGCTGCTGCTCGCGCTGTTCATGATGCTGTACGCGATGAGCGTGCTGGACCTGCGCAAATACCAGGCTTTCCAGGAGGCCTTCACCCAGGGGCTCGGCGGGCACAAGACCAAGGCGAACGACATCGCGCCGGAGACCCCGCTGCCCATCACCACGCCCGCGCCCGAGCAGAGCGAGAAGAAGAGCCTGGACCAACAAGAGCTGAAGGCACTCAAGACGAAGCTGGAGAAGCTACTGCGCCAGGCCGGGCTGCAGGATGAGGTGCAGCTCGACCTGGAGTCACGAGGCCTGGTCATGAACGTCGTGAGCGGGGTGCTGTTCGACAGCTCCTCGGCCACCCTGACCACCCAGGGCAAAGCCCTGCTGAAGAGCCTCGAGCCGGTCTTCGACAGCTTCGGGAACAAGCTTGTCGTCGAGGGGCACACCGACCCAAGACCCATCAAGAGCACCGTCTTCCCGTCCAACTGGGAGCTCTCCACCTCCCGTGCGACGGCGGTCGTGCGCGACCTGCTCGCCGACGGCATCCGAGACACCCGGCTGTCCGCCGCGGGATACGCCGATACCCGGCCCCGCGCCTCGAACAAGACCGAAGAGGGCATGGCGCGCAATCGGCGCGTGGACATCGTTGTGCTGGCAGAACCGAACAAGGCCACGGCTCCCGCCGTACCGGACCCTGCTCCGCCGCCCGAGACCGCTTCCGAGCCTGAAAGCTCAGGGCACTAGGCCGAGCGGCGCAGGCAAACCACCCACGCATGGCCCGAGTGGGCCGGTGACATCTGGTCCGACAGATGGCCCTTCCTCGCTATGCGCCGCGACGTTGGTCTCGACGATGGACTGGTGTGCCCCCCGCCCGCGTCTTCGACTTCCGTGAGCCGCTGCCGATGCCCGTCGGGGCCGCCAGCCTGGTCGCCTCGGTCGAGGACGCCGCTCCTCGCGTCGGCCTGCTCCTGGGTCTGAGCTGCGGTCGGCCGCTGGCAGTCACAGCCATCGGCGTACGCCGGATGGCCTTGATGGAGGTCGCCACCGCCGGGGATGTGTGGGCTCCGCTGTCGTGTGGTCTCCCGGATCCGGGCCTGCTGCTCGTGCCCGCCGCGACGACGGTCGCACTGGCCGATCTCGCCCTCGGCGGGGTCGGCTCCGCGATGGAGCGCGCCGCGACCGCCCTTGAGCAGCAGCTCATGGTCCAGCACCTTGTCCCCGCGCTACGTCCGCTCTCCGACGCCCTGCGCGAGCACGGGGTCACGGGACTGTTGGCCGGGACCGCGAGCGACAAGCCGCTCCCAGTGGGCAGTGGTGAGGTCGTCGCGATCGCTCTCGAGCTGAGCATGCCTGCCGGGACGACGGTGACGCTCAACGTCTGTCTTTCAGCAAAGTCGCTGTTGCCCGCCGACGCCGAGCCGGCACCTGCCCAGCCGTCGGCCGCGACCCAGCGCGCGCTTGCCGACGTGCAGGTCGAGGTCGCGCTCCGGCTGCCCGCCACGACCGTCAGCGCCGGCGAGGTCGAGGACCTTCACCCCGGTGACGTCATCCGCCTGGACCCCGAGGCACTGGACGCGCTGGTCGGGGTCCTGACCGGTCAACACGAGGACGTCCCCGTCCTCACCGCGTCGCTCGGTCGCCAGGGCCGGCGTCGCGCCGTTCGTGTCGGCTCCCCCTACGGAGGTCTGTAGATGTCGTTGCCGGACAGCACCATCCCCCAGCCGCGGGCGGAGCGGTCGATGGGAGCCGTCGCGACCGACCTTCCCCCTCTCCCGGCGCCCGACCTGCCTGAGCTCGGCGTCGGCACAGCCGGCGGACAGGCCCGCGACCTGCGGCTGCTGGCCGATGTGCAGGTGGAGCTCGCCGTCGAGATCGGCCGGGTCAAGCTGCCGCTTCGGGACCTTCTCTCGCTCGCCCCCGGCGCCGTCCTGGAACTGGACCGGGCCGCTGACGCCCCGGTCGATGTGCTGGTGAACGGCTGCCTGGTGGCGCGCGGCGAGGTCGTCGTCATCGACGGCGAGTTCGGGGTACGCATCACTGCCGTCGTCGAGCGGGCGGCTGAGCGCTGAGGTGGGCACCCTTCTCGTGCTCGTCAAGACGGGCATGGTCTTCGGCCTGCTGGCCGGAGTCCTGTTCGTTCTCAAGAAGACTGACGGCCTTGGCGGCCGGCAGCGCGGCGGCCTGCTCGAGGTCCGCGGCTCCACCCGCCTCGGGAAGGGCGCGACCCTGACCGCCGTACGCGTCGATGGCCGCGACCTGCTCCTGGGCGTCACCGACCACAGCGTCACCCTCCTCACCAGCAGTGACGCTGCCGTCGAGAAGGACCAGCCGGTACGGCGAGCAGTCCTGCCAAAGGCCTTGACCCGTGGTGGGACCAGCGTCCCACCGGCAGCCGTGAACGCCGCCTTGGCCGCCCTGCGCGGCGAGATCTCCCTGCACGCGACGGACGGAACCGTCGTACCGAGCCGCATGGACGCCCGGACTGCTGAGGAGCAGCCGTGCGCGGACCCCGCCGTGGCCTGACGCTCCTCGCGTTGCTGGGCGCGTTCGTCCTGCTCTCCGCCGTCCCTGCCCTCGCAGCCCCCACGCCATCGCCGGTGCCGACCCCCGGCCTGCAGAACGCCACCACAGGGCTCAACCAGCCGGTCTCCCTGGTGCTACTGCTCGGCTCACTCAGCGTGCTGCCCGGCCTGCTCATCATGGTCACGGCGTTCACGCGCATCGTCATCGTGCTCGGTTTCACCCGATCCGCCCTTGGAACACAGGCGATCCCGCCGAACCAGGTCGTGATCGGCCTGGCGTTGTTCCTGACCTTCTTCGTTATGGGGCCGGTGTTCAGCCAGGCCAACCGCGACGCCGTACAGCCGCTGCTGAAGGGGACCATCACCCAGGAGCAGGCCTTCGACCGGGGCATCGAGCCCTTCCGCGGCTTCATGCTCAAGCAGGTCCGGGAGAAGGACTTGCAGCTGTTTGTCGACCTGTCCGGCAAGCCGGCGCCGAAGGAGCCGAAGGACGTCCCCACCACCACGTTGGTACCGGCCTACGTCATCTCCGAGCTGCGGGCGGCGTTCCTCATCGGCTTCGTCATCTTCATCCCCTTCATCGTCATCGACCTCGTGGTCAGCGCCGCGCTGTCGGCCATGGGCATGGCCATGCTGCCGCCCTCGCTCATCTCGCTGCCCTTCAAACTGCTGCTTTTCGTCGCCGTGGACGGCTGGTACCTCGTCGTCTCCTCCCTCGTCCGCTCCTTCCACTAAGGGACCTTCGTGCTCGAGTCCGACGTCATGAACATCGCCGGTCAGGCGCTGATCCTCGCGGCGAAGCTGGCCGGCCCGCTGCTGCTTGTCGCGCTGATCGTCGGCGTCGTGGTGAGCCTGGTCCAGGCGGTGTTCCAGGTGCAGGACCAGACACTGTCGATGGTCCCGAAGCTCGCCATCGGCGGCCTCGTGCTCGCGCTCAGCGGGGGCTGGATGCTACGGATCACGGTCGAGTTCACCCAGCACCTGTTCGAGCAGATCCCCCGGCTGGTGGGCTGACCGATGTCCCAGTTGCCCGTGTCAGCCGCGACGATCAGCGTTTTCCTCCTGGTCCTCGCGCGCACCGGCGCGTGGGTGATGACCGCTCCCGTGATCTCGGCGCGCGGCATGTCACCGATCGGGAGGCTGGCCGCCGCCGTCGCCCTCGCGCTGTTCGTGACCCCGCTCATGGTGGACTCGGCCGTCCCGCAACAACTCCCCGCCTTCCTGACGGCGGTCCTGGCTCAGGTGGCCATCGGCCTGGTCCTCGGACTCCTGACGAACCTTCTGTTCGCAGCCTTCGAGGTCGCCGGCTCGCTGGCCGACCTGTCCGGCGGCTTCTCCTACGCGCAGATCGTGGACCCGCTCTCGGGGCAGCCCGCCGCGGCCTTCTCGCGGCTGTTCACCGTCTGCTTCAGCGCTCTGTTCTTCGTGACCGACGCCTACCAGGTCGTGCTCGGCGGCTTCATCGACTCCTTCAAGGGACTGCCCCTGGACCACCTGCCGTCCCTTTCAGCCGGTACGGCGGGGGTGCTGGGGCATGCGGCCACGCGCGTCATGCTGTCGGCCCTGGAGATCGCCGCTCCGCTGCTCGGCGTGCTGTTCCTGACCGACGTCGCGCTGGGGCTGGCGGCCCGCTTCGTCCCGCAGGCGAACGCCATGGCGCTGGCCATGCCGGTCAAGACCCTCGTGGCGCTGACAGCCGCGGGGGCGACGCTGGCCTTGCTGCCGGCCCACGCTGCCCGCCTGCTCGACCCGGCGATGCAGCTCCCCTTCGAGGTGCTTCGATGAGGGCGGCCACATGAGCGGGGAGAAGACCGAGAAGGCGACCCCCAAGAAGCTCAAGGACCTGCGGAAGAAGGGCGCCGCGGCGCGGTCTTTCGAGCTGCCGCAGGGCGTTTCGCTGCTGGTGCTCGTCCTGGTGCTGCCGGGCATGGTCACCCGGCTGATGGCTGCGCTGCGAACCGACCTCACCCTGGCACTGGGCAACGCGGACGTGCGCGATCTGGAGCAGGCCCGGGTCCTGGCGGGCAAGGTCTTCATGGACTCGGTCCGAGCCGTCGCCCCGGCCATCGCCGTGGTGGGCGTCGCTGCCCTGCTGGCCGGCTCGGTCGTCACCCGCTCCCGCCCCAACCCGGCGATGCTCCGGCCGCGCTTCGAGCGCCTCAACCCGGGCAAGGCGATCAAGCGGATGCTCAGCGTCCACAGCGTGGTCGCGCTCGTGAAGGACGTGACCAAGCTCGCGGCGCTGGCGGTGCTGACCTGGGGTGCCTGGCAGGCCGGTGCCCGTGAACTGGTCTCCAGCGGCGGCTCCTTCGAGGCGTTGCAGTCAGCGGTGGGCGGATCGGTGCGTTCCATGCTCTGGCGCGTCGCGGCCCTCGCCCTGCTGGTCGGCTTCGCCGACGCCGCCTGGCAGCGCCGGTCGTTCAACAAGCAGGCGCGCATGAGCCACCAGGACGTCACCGACGAGCACAAGCAGGCGGAGGGCGACCCGCACCTGAAGGGGCAGATCCGCGCCCGCATGCAGGCAGCATCCCGATCCAGGATGATCCAGGCCGTCCCGAAGGCCGACGTGGTGCTCGCCAACCCCACGCACCTGGTCGTCGCGCTGGCGTATGAGCCCGGGTCAGCCGCTCCGATCGTCGTGGCCAAGGGAGCGGGCGCCGTCGCCCAACGCATCAAGGACGTGGCGGCCGAGCACGGCGTACCCGTCCTGGTCGACAAGCCGCTCGCCCGCGCTCTCTACAAGGGCACCGAGATCGGTGACGGCATCCCGCTTGAGCTGTTCCGGGCCGTCGCAGAAGTGCTCGCCGTCGTCTACGCCGCGAAGCGTCGCGGTGCCCGCCCGACCTGGAGGCCCCGGATGGTCACGGTATGAGCAACCCCCAGGCTGGTGGGCGCTTCGCTCAGTTCGGAGTGCCACTGCTGCTCGTCGGCATCGTCGTCATGATGATCATGCCGCTGCCGACCATGCTGCTGGACATCCTGCTCGCTGCGAACCTGGCCGTAGCGGTCGTCGTGCTGCTCACCGCCATCACGGCAGAGCGGGCCCTCGACTTCAGCGTCTTCCCCGCCCTGCTGCTGGTGACGACCCTGATGCGACTGGCCCTCAACATCTCCTCGACGCGGCTGATCCTGCTGCACGGCGAGGCGGGCAAGGTCATCCACGCGTTCGGCTCCGTCGTCGTCGGTGGCAACCTCGTCGTCGGGCTCGTGGTGTTCCTGATCCTGGTGATCATCCAGTTCGTCGTGATCACGGCCGGTGCCGGCCGGGTGGCCGAGGTCGCCGCGCGCTTCACCCTCGACGCCATGCCCGGCAAGCAGATGGCGATCGACGCCGACCTCAACAGCGGCCTCATCACCGACGAACAGGCTCGCACCCGCCGGCTCGACGTCGCCCGCGAGGCCGACTTCTACGGCTCGATGGACGGGGCGAGCAAGTTCGTCAAAGGCGACGCCATCGCCGCCGTCGTCATCGTGGCCATCAACCTCGTGGGCGGCTTCACGATCGGGGTGCTGCAGCACCACCTGTCGCTGAGCGAGGCGATCTCCCGCTACAGCCTGCTCTCCGTCGGCGACGGCCTGGTGTCTCAGGTACCGGCGCTGCTCATCTCCGTCGCCAGCGGCATCGTGGTCACCCGCGTGCAGAGCGACCAGGAGGGCGGCCTCGGCGCTGATCTGGTGCACCAGCTCACCCGGTCCTACCAGGCGCTGCGCGTCGCGACGGTCGCCGTCGCGTTCCTCGGCCTGATGCCCGGTCTGCCCAAGCTGCCGTTCTTCGGCCTTGCGGCGCTGCTGTTCCTGATGTCCTCCCGCGCAGCAAAGCCCGACGTCGATGTGGTGGAGGACGTCGTGGAGGACACCGGCGAACAGCCCACCGAGGTCATGCTCGAGCAGGTCCGCGTCGAACCGCTCGAGCTGGAACTGGCCCCCGACCTGCTCGACCTGCTGGACCCCGCCCGCGGCGGCTCGCTCATGGAGCGGGTGCGCGCGCTGCGCAAGCGCATCGCCGCAGACCTCGGTCTGGTCGTACCTCCCGTCCGCACCCACGACAGCGCTGCACTTCCCCCCTCGACGTACGTCGTGAAGCTGCACGGTGTGGAGGCGGCCCGTGGCGAGGCTCCGCCCGGACACGTGATGGTCCTCGGCGACGATGCGCGCCACCTGCCGGGCCGGCCAACCACCGACCCCGTCTTCGGACTGCCCGCAATGTGGGTGCAGAGCGAGCTCGCCGAGCTGCTGGCCTCCGAGGGCGCCACGGTCATCGATCGGGCCTCGGTGATCGTGACCCACCTGTCGGAAGTCGTCCGGTCCGCCGCCCCTGATCTGCTCACGCGACAGGATGTGCAGATCCTGGTGGACGCGGTGAAGACCGTCTCCCCCGTCGTCGCCAGCGAGGTCGGCACGGACACCCTCTCCCTGGCGGAGGTGCAGCGGGTCATGCGTTCGCTGCTCTCAGAGGGGGTCCCCGTGCGCGACCTGACGCGCATCCTCGAGGCGGTCACGGCTGCGGCCCGCGAGTCGCGCGCTCCCGAGCACCTGGTCGAGTCGGCGCGTTCCGTGCTCGGGCCCACGATCTCGGCGGGCGCCTCCGTTGCCAATCGCCTCTCCGCCCTGACCCTTGATCCCCTGCTCGAGCAGTCGCTGCTGGAAGCCTGCCGGTCGGGTGATGCGGGAACGTGGCTGGCGCTGGACCCTGTGCGGATGGAGTCCCTCGTCGCCGGCGTCGGCGATGCCGTCCGAGCGGCCGAGAACGCCGGCCACCGACCGGCCGTCGTGTGCTCGGCCCAGCTCCGTCCGGCGATCCGCCGGCTGCTCGTCGGCGGGCGCCCTGACCTTCCGGTCCTGTCCTACACCGAACTGTCCCGCAGCGTCAGCGTCGAGCCCGTGGGGGTGATCCACCTTGCAGACCGCACCGCAGCCTGACGAGGTCGTCGAGGTCTTCACCGGCGACACCCTCGAGGAGGCGATGGCCTACGCCGTCGCCGCACTCGGACCTGACCTGTCCGTCCGCCGCGCCCGGCGCGTCCGTAAGGGGGTGCAGGGGTTACGCGGCAAGGAGCGCTACGAGGTGCTCGCCGTCCCCGCACCCCGCGCGGCCGGCAGCGATGCGGTAGGCAGTGCCTTCGAGGCCCTGCTGCACCAGGCCGAGCGGGCCGAGGAGATCGACCCCGTCCCGGTACGGCGGACCGCCCGCCCCGCGCACGCCGACGCCGTCCCCGTGATCCTCGAAGCGGTGCCGCGGCCGCGGGCCGAGTCCGAACTGTTCGACCAGACCCTGCTAGCCCCGATCGCTGCGAAACCGCCCGTTGCGAAGCCGATCGTTTCAACCCCTCCGCCGCGGCGCCCTGTTGCTGCCCGACCCGCCGCTCCGCCCGCTCCTCGACGTACCCCCGAAGGTTCGGGCTGGAGCCGCAAGGGGCTGGCCGCGCTGGGACTGCCCCGCACCATCCTGGCCGAGCTCCCGGAGCGCGACCCCCGCGGCGATCTGGCCTGGGTCCGCGCCCTGACCCGCGCCCTCGCCACGGTCGTCCCGCCGTACGACGAGGACGCCGCCGTGGTGGCGAGCGGGATCGGCGTCGAGGGCGTGCTGGGGATCCTCGCGGCAGCCCGCAAAGGGATGGCACCGGGGACCATCACCTACGACGGGCGGACCGCTCCGGCCACCGCCACCGAGCTCGCCCTGGCCATCCGTTCGGAGGTGCTGCGATGAGGTTGGTGAAGCACCCCGTGCTGGCTTTCCTCGGGTTACTGGCGCTGGGATTGGT
>JBKJSN010000169.1:0-3915 GCA_046595815.1 Mycobacteriales bacterium | reverse complement strand
ATCGTCAGGTAGTAGATGCCCAGCACCATGTCCTGCGTCGGGCTCGTGACCGGACGGCCGTTCGCCGGGCTCAGGATGTTGTTGCTGGACAGCATGAGGATGCGGGCCTCGGCCTGCACCTGCCGCTGTCCGCGGAGGCGCAGGCCGAGGCCCGCATTCTGATGCTGTCCTCGAACAACATCCTGTCGCCGGCCAACGGTCGTCCGATCACCTCGCCGACGCAGGACATGGTCCTGGGGATCTACCACCTCACGACGGAGCGCCCCGGCGCCATCGGTGAGGGCCGCACGTTCTCCTCGCTGGCCGAGGCGATCATGGCGTACGACACCCGTGCGCTCGACCTGCAGGCGAAGGTGACGCTGCGCCTGCGCGACGTCGTGCCGCCGGTGGGCCGCGTCGTGGAGGGCGGCGAGGACGCGATCGTCCGCTTCGAGACGACCCTGGGGCGCGCACTGTTCAACGAGACGCTGCCGGAGGACTACCCCTTCGTCGACGCCACGGTGACCAAGCGCGAGCTCGGTGCGATCGTCAACGAGCTGGCCGAGCGCTACCCCAAGGTCCAGGTCGCTGCGACGCTCGACGCGCTCAAGGAGACCGGTTTCCGCTGGGCCACCCGGTCCGGCGTGACGATCTCCATCGAGGACGTCGTCACCCCGCCCGGCAAGGCCGAGATCCTCGAGCGTTACGAGGGTGACGCCGAGAAGGTCGAGAAGCAGTACGCCCGTGGCGTCATCACGGTCGAGGAGCGCCGTCAGGAGCTCATCGAGATCTGGACGAAGGCCACGAACGAGGTCGCCAAGGAGATGGAGGCGAACTTCCCCAAGGACAACCCCGTGTGGGTCATGGTCCACTCCGGCGCCCGCGGAAACATGATGCAGGTCCGTCAGATCGCCGGTATGCGTGGGCTCGTCGCCAACCCCAAGGGCGAGATCATCCCGCGTCCGATCAAGACGAACTTCCGTGAGGGCCTCACCGTCCTCGAGTACTTCATCTCCACCCACGGTGCCCGAAAGGGTCTGGCCGACACCGCACTGCGTACGGCGGACTCCGGCTACCTGACGCGTCGTCTGGTCGACGTCTCGCAGGACGTGATCATCCGTGAGGAGGACTGCGGCACCGAGCGCGGCGTCCTCATGACGATCGCGAACCGCAACGCGGAGGGCGTGCTCGTCAAGGACCCGAACGTCGAGACGAGCGTGTACGCGCGAACCCTCGCCGGTGCGGTGGAGAAGGACGGCGCTGTCGTCCTGGATGCCGGTGCCGACCTGGGCGATGTGAACATCGCGCGGCTCATCGAGGCCGGCGTCGAGGAGATCAAGGTCCGCTGCGTGCTGACCTGCGACTCCAAGGTCGGGACCTGTGCGGCCTGCTACGGCCGATCGCTGGCCACCGGCAAGGAGGTCGACGTCGGAGAGGCTGTCGGCATCATCGCCGCGCAGTCCATCGGCGAGCCGGGCACCCAGCTCACGATGCGCACCTTCCACACCGGTGGTGTGGCCGGTGACGACATCACGCAGGGCCTTCCTCGTGTCGTGGAGCTGTTCGAGGCTCGCACCCCCAAGGGTGTCGCCCAGATCAGCGAGGCCATCGGTCGCGTACGCATCGACGACACGGACAAGACCCGCAAGCTCGTCATCGTCCCCGACGACGGCACCGAGGAGATCGCCTACCCGGTCTCCAAGCGCTCCCGCCTGCGGGTCGCCGAGGGTGACCACGTCGAGGTCGGCGACCAGCTCTGGGAAGGTGCGGTCAACCCGCACGAGGTGCTGCGCATCCTCGGGCCCCGCGCGGTGCAGCTGCACCTCGTGGCCGAGGTCCAGGGCGTGTACCGCTCGCAGGGCGTGTCGATCCACGACAAGCACATCGAGGTCATCATCCGCCAGATGCTCAAGCGGGTGAACGTCCTGGAGTCCGGTGCCACCGACTTCCTCCCGGGCTCGCTCGTCGAGCGGGCGATCTTCGAGAGCGAGAACCGTCGGGTCGTCGCTGAGGGCGGGGAGCCGGCCTCCGGCCGCCCGGTCCTCATGGGCATCACGAAGGCGTCGCTCGCGACGGAGTCGTGGCTGTCCGCGGCCTCCTTCCAGGAGACGACCCGCGTCCTCACCGACGCGGCGATCCAGGCCAAGAGCGACTCGTTGCTCGGCCTGAAGGAGAACGTCATCATCGGCAAGCTCATCCCGGCGGGTACCGGCATCAGCCGCTACCGCAACATCCGGGTGGAGCCCACCGAGGAGGCCCGTGCGGCGGCGTACTCCCTCACCGGGTACGACGACCCCGAGTTCACGTTCGGACGCGGTCTGGGCCAGGCTGTGCCGCTGGATGACTTCGACTACGGTCGCGACTCCTACCGCTAGGCACTACCCGCTCCACGCTCCACACGACGAAGGCCGCTCCCTGCATAGGGGGCGGCTTTCGCCGTACCGGCGTGTCGTGGGGGCTGCGGAGGGAGGGGCTGGCAGGCTGCCCTCACGCTCCGCAGCCCCTGGATTCGGGATGTGACGCGACTCGCTTTTGACCCTCGGGCCCAGCACGGGTAAGGTTTCCCCTTGTGCCTGGGGCGACCTAGGCTGTCCCGCACGCCCGACGATCGCACGCTGTGCATCGTGGGGCCGGAGGACCCCCATCCCGCGCGTCTGACGCGCAGGGAAACGCATCAGGGCGACACGCCCGACCGCGTGGGGCGGCCGAGAGGCCGACAGGCCAACACCACAGCGCACCCAGAGCAGCACCCCAGAGCAGCACCCCAGAGCAGCACCGAAGAACGTTCACACGAGCAGGAGACGCGTTGCCTACGATCCAGCAGCTGGTCCGTAAGGGCCGGCAGGACAAGGTCGAGAAGACCAAGACGCCGGCCCTCAAGGGGAGCCCGCAGCGTCGCGGTGTCTGCACGCGCGTCTACACGACCACCCCGAAGAAGCCGAACTCCGCGCTTCGCAAGGTTGCGCGTGTCCGGCTCACCAGCGGCATCGAGGTCACGGCCTACATCCCCGGCGTCGGCCACAACCTGCAGGAGCACTCCATCGTGCTCGTGCGTGGTGGCCGCGTGAAGGACCTCCCCGGTGTCCGATACAAGATCATCCGTGGGTCGCTCGACACCCAGGGCGTCCGCAACCGCAAGCAGGCTCGCAGCAAGTACGGCGCGAAGAAGGAGAAGGCGTAATGCCCCGCAAGGGACCCGCTCCGAAGCACCCGGTCGTCACTGACCCGGTGTACGGCTCGCCGCTCGTCACCAGCCTCATCAACAAGGTGCTGCTCTCGGGCAAGCGCTCCGTCGCCGAGAAGATCGTCTACGGCGCCCTCGAGGGCTGCCGCGACAAGTCCGGCAACGACCCGGTCATCACGCTCAAGCGCGCGCTGGACAACGTCCGCCCGACGCTCGAGGTGAAGAGCCGCCGCGTCGGTGGTGCCACCTACCAGGTGCCGATCGAGGTCAAGCCCGGTCGGGCCACCACGCTCGCGATGCGCTGGCTCATCCAGTACTCCCGCGCCCGCCGCGAGAAGACGATGACCGAGCGCCTCATGAACGAGCTGCTCGACGCCAGCAACGGCCTCGGGGCGAGCGTCAAGCGCCGCGAGGACACGCACAAGATGGCCGAGTCGAACAAGGCCTTCGCGCACTACCGCTGGTAGGCACCCGGCCCCCCCGGCGCCCGCAACCAGCCCCGTTCCCCCCAGCGTCACCGAACCGGAAGAAGAGACGAAGCAGTGGCTAGCAACGCGATCCTCGCCAAGACCCGAAACATCGGGATCATGGCGCACATCGACGCGGGCAAGACCACGACGACCGAGCGCGTCCTGTACTACACCGGCAAGGCGTACAAGATCGGTGAGGTGCACGACGGCGCGGCCACGATGGACTGGATGGAGCAGGAGCAGGAGCGCGGCATCACCATCACGTCGGCCGCGACGACCTGC
>JBKJSN010000141.1:0-12051 GCA_046595815.1 Mycobacteriales bacterium | reverse complement strand
CGGCAGGCGTGGCGGCGCTGTTCGGCCCGCTGCACGGGGGCGCCAACCAGGCCGTCCTGGAGATGCTCGAGGGCATCGCGGCCGACGGGGGCGACGTCGCTCGCTTCGTGCAGCGGGTGAAGGACAAGGAGCCCGGCGTCAAGCTCATGGGCTTCGGGCACCGCGTGTACAAGAACTGGGACCCGCGCGCCGCCATCGTGAAGAAGGTCGCCAGGGACGTGCTCGCCTCGCTCGACGTGGTGGACCCGCTGCTGGACCTCGCGATGCAGGTCGAGGAGGCCGCCCTGGCCGAGGAGTACTTCGTGGAGCGCAAGCTCTACCCCAACGTCGACTTCTACACCGGCGTCATCTACAAGGCTCTCGGTTTCCCGACCGAGATGTTCACGGTGCTGTTCGCGCTGGGAAGACTGCCGGGATGGATCGCACAGTGGCGCGAGATGATCAATGACCCGCAGACCAAGATCGGACGCCCGCGTCAGGTCTACACAGGCCCCGGGCAGCGCGACTACGTGGCGGTCGACGCGAGGTAGGTCACCTGGAACACGTTGCAGGGACGTGAGCCGCCGCGTCGAACCCCTCCTCATGCGCCTGCGTCTCGTTGCCGTCCTGATCCTGGGGATCGCTGCGGTGGTGCACCCTGCGCAGGCGGCCCCCGGTGACGTCGGCGGGACGATCGTGGCGGGTCCGGGGGCAGTGACTGCCGGGTACGCCACGAGCGTCGCCGTGGAGCCCCAGGGCACGCCGGTGACCTTCTACAACGGCGACCAGCTCAGCCACACCGTGACCTCCGTCGATCGTGACGCGGAGGGCCTGCCGCTGTTCGACGTGAGCGCAGGTGGCGGTGGCACCGCGACGGTCAAGGGCGCCGAGCGGTTGCGCGCCGGTGCCTACCGGTTCTTCTGCTCCTTCCACCCGCAGATGACGGGCACTTTGCAGGTGCAGGGCGGCAGCGGTGGCGTGGCCGGCTCGTCACCGCGCTTCACCCAGCGGCTCCGGATCCCGCGGGAGGTCAAGGGCGCGAACATCGTGCTGGAGGCCAAGCAGTCCGACGTACAGATCCTGGCCGGCAAGCCCGCCACGAGCATGCTGACGTACGGCGGAACCTGGCCAGGACCGACGCTGCGCCGGACCGTGGGCCAGAGCACGAACGTGACCGTCGTCAACCACCTGCCCTCAGCGACCGGCGCGACGTCGCTGCATCTGCACGGCGGGCACCAGGCATCCGAGCACGACGGCCGACCTGCTGACCACCTCGTCGAGCCCGGCCGGAGCAAGAAGTACGTCTACCCGTTCCGTGAAGAGGGCGCTCCGACGCGGGCGATGTTCAGCTTCTATCACGACCACCGCATGGACCTGACCGGCCGGAACAACTGGTACGGCCTGCAGGGAATGGTCATCACCGACGACCCGGCAGAGCGCAAGCTCGGGCTGCCGACCGGCGCCTACGACCTGCCGCTGCTGGTGGCGGACCGGTCCTTCGACTCCTCCGCGCAGCTGACCAACCCCTTCCCCAAGTCGACCGACCCCAAGGGGGCGACAAGCGGCATCAACGGGCCCTACGCGCCGCCCGGGGACGCGACCACCGGTGCCTTCACCCTCGTCAACGGCCAGTTCCGCCCGTACGCCGCGGTCGCCACGCACCGCTACCGCCTGCGCATCGTCAACGCCTCGCCCTTCACGTCTTATGACTTCCGGTTCAACGACGGCCGGCCGATGGTGCAGGTGGGCAACGGCAACGTGCTCACCAAGCCTGTAACCCGCTACGACCTGCTGCTCGGTCCGGCAGAACGCGCAGACGTCGTCGTCGACTTCGGCAAGGACCTCGGCAAGAACCTGATCTTGGAGAGCGTGGCGCGCACGGACACGCGGCCGGGAGCCATCGGCACGCCGACGACGCCCGTCATGCAGTTCCGAGTCGGCAAGCGCGTCGCGGACCTCAGCCGCGTGCCCGTGTCGCTGGTGCCACTTCCCAAGCTCGCCGTGCCGTCCACGCCGACCAAGGAGTGGGTCTTCGCGCTCGGCGCGGACGCTGCAGGCAAAACGGCCTGGACCATCAACGGCCAACCGTTCGACCACATGCGCGTCGACGCCCGGATCGAGCTCGGGTCGGTGCAGCGCTGGACCCTCACCAACGCCAGCACCCTGACGCACTACATCCACGTGCACGAGGAGTCCTGGCGGACCCTGACCCGCAACGGCTTGCCGCCCCCTGCCTGGGAGGCGGGCTTGCAGGACACCTGGCGGCTCGACCCGGGCGACACGGTCGAGGTGGCGGCCAAGATCACCGACTTCCTCGGGCCCTTCCTGCTGCACTGCCACATGCTCGACCACGAAGACCACGGAATGATGGCCACCTTCGAGGTGGTCAAGCCCGGGTCGTTGCTTGCCGGGAACGCCCACCCCGGGCATCCGGTAGCCAGCCCGTCCCCACGCCGGTCGGCCCTTCGGGCCGCCACCCCCCGCAGCGGGGCCACGCTGTCCGAGATCACCGAAGCGGCACTGTGCCGCCGGGAGGAGAAACTGTGAAGTCCCGTCGTGTCCTTGCTGCTGTCACCGCGTTGCTCGCGGGCGTGAGCGCCCTGAGCCTGCAGGCAGAAGCGGCTTCGAAGAGCCAAGTCATCCTGGTCTGCAGTGGTACGGCGGGCTGCCCGCCGGTGCCGAAGGGGACCACTGTCTACAAGACGCTGGGGGCTGGCCTGAGCCACGCCGGCAACGGTGACTGGGTGCTCGTCTGGCCGGGGAAGTACAAGGAGTCCCTCGTCCTCGAGCCGACGGCGAAGCTCAACAACGGCCTGCACATCCGAGGTCTCAACCGCAGCGGCGTGGTGCTCGACGGCACCGGCCTGTCCGGCTCCGGCATCCACGTGAAGGGCGTGAACAACACCTGGATCCAGAACATGTCCGCGGAGCACTACAAGGCAGGCTCCTCCAACGGCTTCTACTGGACCGGCGTCGACGGCTTCTGGGGCACGCACCTGACGGCCTACGACAACGGCGACTACGGCGTCTACGCCTACGACTCGACCTCCAGCGGCAAGACGCCGTCGGCGTTCGCGTACGTCTACGGCTCCTGGAACGCCGACTCCGGCATCTACGTCGGTGGCTGCCGCGACTGCAACACCGTGGTGACCAACAGCCGGGCCTACAAGAACGCCATCGGTTACTCCGGCACCAACGCCGGTGGGGAGCTCTACCTCATCAACAGCGAGTGGGACCACAACGCCGCTGGCCTGGTGCCGAACTCCCTGCAGAGCGAGCCTGACCTTCCGCAGGAGGGCGCCTACATCGTCGGGAACTACATCCACGACAACAACGACAAGGACGTCCCGAGCAAGACCCTCACGGGCATCGCGCCGCTCGGGACCGGCGTCGACGTCGCCGGCGGGTGGAGCAACATCATCCGCGGCAACCTGATCGCCAACCACAAGCACAATGGGGTGCTGCTGCACTGGCTGATGACGCCGCCGTTCAACAACCAGATCCTCTACAACACGTTCGTGAACAACGCGACGAGCGGCTCGATCGGCGACGCGGACATCGCCATCGACGGCACGGGTATCCAGAACTGCGCGCAGGGCAACGTCCGCAGGGTCGGCGGCAAGAACTCGCCGGCGACGATGGACCCGCCCAACCCGGTCGGTCTGTCCAACTGTGGCGCCGAGAACCCCGGCCGTACCAACCTGGGCCGTGGCGTCTACACGCCGGGCAACCCCGTCATCAGCGTCATGACGCTGCTCAACGCGGCGGGTGTCACCGAGCCGCGCGCCTACACCGGCCCGGGTCGTCGCCCCGAGGCGCAGCTCACCATGGCGAACCCCTGCGCCGGTGTCCCGGCGAACCCGTGGTGCCGGGGCGGGAAGCCGATCGTGGCTCCGCCCTCAAGCCCGCGCTGAGCGACCCGCACTGAGAAGTGGGGAAGGCCCACCCGGTACTGACCGGGTGGGCCCTCCCCATAGGCGAGGGCCCCATAGGCGAGGGGTCAGTCGCTAATAGCGCACTGGAGCTCGGACCCGCTCGGGCTGCATGCGCAGCTCGTGCGGGTCATCCGTTCCGCTCGACTCGGACTCGACGTCATCGTGACGGACGGCCTCGACCCCGGGCAGCACTGCCGTCTCGGGCGCCTGCTCGGTGAGCCGGTGGGCTAGGTCGCTGATGTGGGCGGCCAGCGCGAAGTCGAGCTCACTCACGCCGCCCACCTCAGGAGTGCGGAGCGCGAAGCGAGTCCCCTCGGGCACGCGTTCCACCTCGGGGTAATGGCCCATCGCGGCGGCGTCGACGTCGACCTGTCGGCGCAGTTCTGCGTCCAGGTGCTCAGGCAACTGGATGTCACGCCAGATGCGCTCCTGATCGCCCGTCCAGCCGGGCAGGGCCTGGAGAGTCTGCTCGATGAGCGCGGACTCGATGAGGGTGGGCATGGGACTGCTCCTCTCGTCAGTTCATGACCTACCCCGCACCAGGCAGGATGAACGTCATGCAGGTCGAGGTGGTGGGTGCCGCAGTGGTCAGGGGGGACTGCGTGCTGGCTGCCCGCCGTACCGCCCCTGCGCACCTGGCCGGGCTGTGGGAGTTTCCGGGCGGCAAGGTGGAGCCCGGTGAGAGCGACGAGCAGGCGCTGGTACGCGAGCTGCACGAGGAGCTCGCGGTGCGGATCGCGGTCGGAGCCCGGATTGGGCCGGAGCTGGTGCTGGGTGAGCGGGCGGTGATGCGGGTGTACCTCGCCACGATCCTGGAGGGCGAGCCGACGGCCGTTGAGCACGACGCGCTCCGCTGGTTGTCCGCCGACGAGCTGCAGGACGTGCCGTGGATCCCAGCGGATGCACCCCTGTTGCCGGTCCTCGCCAGCGAGCTCAGAGCCCGAGCCTGACCCCGGTAACCTTGATGGACCGCTCTCTTCCCCTGGCGCGTCCTAACTGTTCGGAGCCCTTCCATGCCCACTCGTGACGACATCCGCAACGTCGCGATCATCGCCCACGTCGATCACGGCAAGACGACGCTGGTCGACGCGATGCTGCTCCAGTCCGGGGCCTACTCCGAGCACCAGGTGGACGAAGGCTCGGTCAAGGACCGCGTGATGGACTCGATGGACCTCGAGCGCGAGAAGGGCATCACGATCCTCGCGAAGAACACCGCGGTACGGCGCAAAGGCCTGTTGATCAACATCATCGACACGCCGGGCCACGCCGACTTCGGCGGCGAGGTCGAGCGCGGGCTGTCGATGGTCGACGGGGTCGCGCTGCTCGTCGACGCGTCCGAGGGGCCGCTGCCGCAGACGCGCTTCGTGTTGCGCAAGGCGCTGTCGCAGAACAAGCCCGTCATCTTGATCATCAACAAGGTCGACCGTCCCGACGCTCGCATCGCTGAGGTCGTCGACGAGGTCTACGAGCTGTTCATGGACCTTGATGCGACCGAGCACCAGATCGAGTTCCCGATCGTGTACTGCCAGGCCAAGAGCGGCCAGGCGTCGCTGAACCGCCCGGCTGACGGCGAGTCCCCGGACCGGCCTGACCTCGAGGTGCTCTTCGACGTCATCAAATCCACGATCCCCGCCCCCGAGTACGACGAGGGCGTCCCTCTGCAGGCGCACGTCACGAACCTCGACGCCTCGCCGTACCTCGGCCGCCTAGCCCTGCTGCGCATCCACAACGGTTGGATCAAGAAGGGCCAGCAGGTCGCCTGGTGCAAGCACGACGGCACGGTCGAGCGGGTGAAGCTCACCGAGCTGCTCGGCACCGAAGCGCTGACCCGCGTGCCGATCGAGGAGGCCGGCCCCGGTGACATCATCGCCGTCGCGGGCATCCCGGAGATCATGATCGGCGAGACGCTGGCCGACCCGGAGGACCCGCGTCCGCTGCCGCTCATCACGATCGACGAGCCGAACATCTCGATGACGATCGGCATCAACACCAGCCCGCTCGCCGGTCGCAGCGGCAAGAGGCTCACCGCGCGCATGGTCAAGGACCGCCTCGACAAGGAGCTGGTCGGCAACGTGTCGATCCGCGTCCTGCCGACCGAGCGGCCGGACACCTGGGAGGTGCAGGGCCGCGGGGAGCTCGCGCTCGCGATCCTCGTCGAGGTGATGCGTCGTGAGGAGTTCGAGCTGACGGTGGGCAAGCCCCAGGTCGTGACCCGCCTCATCGACGGCAAGGTGCACGAGCCCGTCGAGCGCCTCACTATCGACGCGCCCGCCGACTACCAGGGCGTGCTCATCCAGCTCATGGCGCTGCGCAAGGGCCGGCTCGAGCAGATGGTCGACCACGGCACCGGCTGGATCCGCATGGAGTACCTCGTGCCGGCGCGTGGGCTCATCGGCTTCCGCACCGAGTTCCTCACCGAGACCCGCGGCACCGGTCTGCTCCACCACGTCCACGAGCGCTACGAGCCCTGGCACGGCGAGATCCGCACCCGTCCGACCGGGGCGCTCGTCGCCGACCGCACCGGCCCCACCACCTCGTTCGCCTTGGCGAACCTCCAGGAACGAGGGACGATGTTCGTCCCGCCGGGCACGGAGGTGTACGAAGGCATGGTCGTCGGGGAGAACTCCCGCTCCGACGACATGGACGTCAACGCCACCAAGGAGAAGAAGCTCACCAACATGCGGCAGAGCTCCTCCGACGTCCTCGTCCCGCTCATCCCGCACAAGGCGCTGTCGCTCGAGCAGGCGCTGGAGTTCTGCCGCGAGGACGAGTGCGTCGAGGTCACGCCCGCCACGGTGCGCATCCGCAAGGTGCAGCTGTCGGCGAACGACCGGTCCAAGAACCGCGGCCAGCGCGCCAAGGCCACCCAGGGGGCGTGACCGGCCGATGACCACGGTGGGGAGCTGGTCGGGGCGCCTGCTGGTCGCGACCCCGCTGCTCACGGAGGAGACGTTCAGCCGCACGGTCGTGCAACTGCTGCAGCACGACGCCGAGGACGGCGCCCTGGGAGTCGTCGTCAACCGGCCGACGCACACCCCGCTGAGCGAGATCCTGCCGGGCTGGGCGCTGATGGCGCCCGAGCCCGTCACGGTGTTCCTCGGTGGCCCGGTCCAACCCTCGGCCGCGATCTGCCTCGGCCGGCTGCAGCACGTCCCCGCCGCCGCGCCACCCGAGGATCCGTCGTACGTCGTGGTGCCTGGCGCGCCTTGGCTCGGGACGATCGACCTGGACCTCGAGGCGGCCGATCCGGTCGAGGAGGTCCGCGTCTTCGCCGGGTACGCCGGGTGGTCGTCCGGCCAGCTCGAGGAGGAGATCGAGGAGGGCGCGTGGTGGGTGTGTGACGCCCTGCCGGGTGACTGCTTCTCCCAGGACCCCAAGCACCTGTGGCGGGACGTTCTGCGTCGGCAGGGGATGCCGCTCGCGTTGGTCGCGAGCTACCCCTCCGATCCCGGCTTGAACTGACGACCCTGCCTAGGCTGACCGTCATGAGCTCACTTGACCGTCGGCTGCTGCTGGTCCACGCCCACCCGGACGACGAGACGATCGGCTCCGGCGCCACCATGGCGAAGTACGCCGCAACCGGTGCCCAGGTCACGCTCGTCACCTGCACGCTCGGTGAGGAGGGCGAGATCCTCGTCCCCGGCTTGAGCCACCTCGCCAGCGATCAGCAGGACCGGTTGGGCGAGCACCGCATCGGCGAGCTCGCCGATGCCTGCCGGGCGCTGGGCGTCTCCGACCACCGGTTTCTCGGTGGGGCCGGCCGCTGGCGGGACTCCGGGATGATGGACACCGCCGCGAACGAGCGACCGGACTGCTTCTGGCGGGCACCGTTCGACGAGGCGGTCGGGGCGCTGGTCGAGATCGTGCGCGAGGTGCGCCCCCAGGTCCTGATCACGTACGACGAGAACGGCGGCTACGGGCACCCCGACCACATCCAGGCCCACCGCGTGACGCTTGCGGCCTTCGAGCGGGCGGGCGACCCGGCGTTCGGGACGGGGGAGCCGTGGGCGCCGTCGAAGCTGTACTACACCGCCTTCCCCAAGAGCGTCCTGCAGGAAGGCATCGACCGGCTCAAGGAGTCCGGGCACGAGAGCTTCTTCGGCGTCGACTCGGCGGAGGACCTGCCCTTCGGCACGCCCGACGCCATCGTGACGACGGAGATCGACGCCACGGCCTACCTGGAGCACAAACTGCGGGCGATGCGAGCCCACGCGACGCAGATCTCGGTGGACGGGCCCTTCTTCGCGCTGTCCAACAACCTGGGTCAACAGGCGTGGGGGGTGGAGTACTACCTGCTCGCCCGCGGCGACCAAGGTCTTGGGCGCGGCCCCGAACCCGAGCGCGAAAAAGACCTTTTCGACGGTATCGCGTAAGGCCTGAATAGGCCGATCAGGTGATCTGTGACCCCTTCGCTGTTCACGCAGCGTAACCAGGGGAGACAGTCGGTGCGAGGGGAGCCGCACCGTGCCTGATCTGAGTCACCCGAGCCTGCAAGGGCTGTTGGAGTCCACCGGCGAACATGTCCTGGACATCCGTGGCGCCGACGTGGGGCGCTCCCGCGAGCGGCTTCGCCGTACCAGGGTCAAGCGGCTGTTGCTCGGCGTGGCCGCCGTGGTCTGGCTGGTGGCCCTGCGTGCCGCGACCAAGGGCGACGTGCCGTTCCTGCCGTTGCCGACGGTGGATCCGATCACCCTGACCGTCATCGCCTTCTTCGGCCTGCTGATCCTGATCATGATCGGGCAGAGCTTCGCCACCGGGCGCTCTCCGCACGTGCTCTACCGGCCGGAGCAGCTCACGACGCGGATGGTCGACGTGGTCGGGATCGATCCGGTCAAGGAGGAGGTCGTCCGCTCGCTGAACCTGTTCCTGGACCACACGGCCTTCGAGCAGGGGATGGGCGGCACGCCCAGGCGGGGCCTGCTCTTCGAAGGCCCCCCAGGCACCGGCAAGACGCACCTGGCGAGGGCGATGGCAGCAGAGGCAGGGGTCCCGTTCCTGTTCGCCAGCGGCACGTCGTTCCAGACGGTCTGGCAGGGGCAGAGCGCGAAGAAGATCCGCAGCTACTTCAAGGCCCTGCGCAAGGCCGCCCGCAAGGAGGGCGGTGCCATCGGGTTCATCGAGGAGATCGACGTCATCGCCACGGCGCGCGGCGGGGTCACCACCGGCGCAACGCCCCTGGCAGTGGCCGGCTGCTCCGGCACGACGTGCCTGCCTGCGACCTGTCTCCCGGCGACTTCGGCGGCGACTTCGGCAGCGATGGTCAGGCAGGAGTTCTCCGCAGGCGGGGACACCTCCAGCATGATCAACGAGCTGCTGGTGCAGATGCAGTCCTTCGACCAGCCCACCGGGTGGCAGCGCCTGGCCGGCTGGGGCGTGGACAAGGTGAACCTCCTGCTCCCGCTGGACCGTCAACTGCCGCGGCCCGCCGTCAAGCCCGTGAACATCTTGGTCATCGCAGCCACCAACCGCGCCTCCTCGCTCGACCCGGCACTGCTGCGCCCCGGCCGCTTCGACCGCAGGCTCTCCTTCGACCTGCCTGCGAAGTCGGGTCGGCGGCAGCTCATCGACCACTTCCTGGCCCGCAAGGCCCACGCCGCTGAGCTCGATGAGGACACCCGGCGCGACGCGCTCGCTGCGGTGACCTTGGGCTACAGCCCGGTCATGATCGAGAACCTCTGCGACGAGGCCCTCGTCTGTGCCTTGCGCCGAGGCGACTCGGAGATGGCCTGGCAGGACCTCGAGCGGGCCCGGCTCACCATCGAGGTCGGCATCGGGCAACCGGTGGAGTACACCGAGCACGAGCGGGTCCTGATCTCCACGCACGAGGCCGGCCACGCCACCCTCGCCTGGCTGACCGCTCCGCACCGCCGTCTCGAGATCCTCACCATCATCAAGCGCAAGAGCGCTCTCGGGATGCTGGCCCACGGCGACCGGGAGGACGTCTACACGAGATCGCGTGCGGAGATGGAGGCGCTGATCCAGATCGCCTTCGGCGGCCAATGCGCGGAGGAGCTTTTCTTCGGCGACGTGTCCACCGGACCCGGGGGGGATCTGCTCTTCGCCACCAACACGGCGGCGGAGATGGTCGGCGCCCACGGCATGGACACCTACCTGTTGTCCTTCGCTGCGATCCAGAACGGCGCGTTCAGCGACACCAACATCGTGGGGCGGGTGCTGGCCGACGCGCGGGGACGTGAGGCCGTCCAAGCGTTGCTGGAGCGGCAGAAGGCCACCGCGTCGGCGCTGCTCTCCGCCAACCGGCACCTCGTCGAGGCGCTGCGGGACGCGTTGCTCGAGCACGAGGAGCTCATCGGGACCGAGATCACCGACGTGCTGGAGCGAGCAGCGGCGGCGCGCCCGGCACGCCGCCGAGCCCCCAGAAAGGCCGCCTCCGCCTGAGCCGTGCCAGGCTGCCGGGGTGCGCCTGCGGTTTGCCTTGCTCCTGGTCGTCGCGGTCGAGCTCGCCGTACTCGAGTGCTTCCTGGTGGCAGCGCGACCCTTCGGCGTCGCCCTGCCCCTGTCGGCGGTGTTGGCCGTGGTGGGCAACGTCGCGCTCGGGATCGTGGGAGCCAGCGTGCTCCGGAGCCAGGTCGGGGCCGCCGTACCAGGCCTGCTCTGGCTGGGCGTCGCGCTGCTGTTCGGAGCGCGCGGACCGGGTGGTGACAGCGTTGTGACGAACTCCTGGCGCGGCATCAGCTTCCTCATCGCGGGGGCCGCTGCCGCAGTCGGCGTGGTGGGGGTCACGGGAGCGGTGAAGAACAGGGCTACACCTGGGGCGTAAATGCGCCGATGACCCCCGCGTGGAACCTGATCAGTCCGGAGTCGCCGTCCCCGAGGAGGTCGTCGTCGTCAGGCTCGGCGGCTCCCGCTACGCGCTGCCCATGGAGGCGGTCGCGGAGGTGGGCCGCCCACCCGGTCTGACGCGCGTCCCCGGCCTGCCCAGCTGGCTCGCAGGCGTCGCCAACTGGCGCGGCCGCGTGCTCGCAGTGATCGACGTCCGCCCGCTGCTTGAGGCCGGGGGCGAGCTCGACAAGCGGGCTCGGCTGGTCGTGCTCAACCGCGGTGGGGTACCCGTCGGCCTGCTCACCGAGGGCGTCGAGGGCACCATGATGCTCGATCCGGAACGCATCGAGTCCTCGCTTGCACACCTGCCTGGTACGGCGGCAGAACTGCTGCTCGGCCAGGTGACCGATGACCAAGGACCGTGCGGCGTCGTTGACCTCGACGCTGTCTACAGGCTGTCCGAATCGCTGCCTCGTGCGCGGCGGGCGGGGTAGGGGGAACCATGGACTTCTCAATCCGGCTGGCACGCGCGGCCGCCATCATGACCTGGGTCAGCCTGCTGATCGGGCTCGTGGCCGCCACGCTCATGGACCGCCTCGGGGTTCAGCCCGGCGTCGAGCTGCACCTGACGGCGATCTACCTGTGGACCGTCTTCGGCGCTGCGGTCGCGGCCCTGCTCACCTTCTTGCCCGCGCTCGCGATGCGCTCGGACGCGGTGCTGCGCAACATCACGGCCTTCCGGGCCTTCCTGCTCATCAGCGACACCGTCTGGGTCACCGCGAACGTCACCCTCACCGGTGGTGTGAGGGGGCCGTTCTGGATCTGCTATCTCGGCGTCGTGCTGTTCGCAGCTGTGTCGATGAAGGCAGTTCAGGCAGCCCTGTTCGGCCTCGCGGCCACGGGTGGGCTGATCGTGGCTTCGGTGCTGTCCCACACCATCGATCGAGCCTCCGTGGCGGTCCTGGTGCTCGTCGGCGTGACGTTCCCGCTGGTGTCGTGGTTCAACTCGACGCTGGCGGCCGCCGTCTGGGAGCTAAGGGCCAAGGCGCGCACCGAGCGCAAGGCCTTGGAGGCGCGCGTCGCGTCACTGTCTGAGGCGCTCGAGCGGGCGGCCGGCGGGGACCTCGCCGTCCAGACCCATCTTGAGGACGCGGGCCCGTTGTCCCAGGTCGGGTCGGCCTTCAACGCGACGCTCGCGAACCTACGCACGCTCGTAGGGCAGGTCCGTGGTGGTGGTGAGCAGATCGCGGCTTCTGCTGGGGAGTTGTTGGCGACGGCGGAGGAGCATGCGGCGTCGGCGTCGCAGCAGTCGAGTGCGGTGAGTGAGACGACGTCCACGATCGAGGAGTTGGCT
>JBKJSN010000054.1:0-3497 GCA_046595815.1 Mycobacteriales bacterium | reverse complement strand
GTGGTTCGGCCTGATCCTGATGCCGTCCTTCGTCATCTACCTCATCTCGATGGTCGGCGAGACCAACCGTGCGCCCTTCGACCTCCCCGAGGCCGAGTCCGAGCTCGTCGGCGGCTTCCACACTGAGTACACCTCGCTGAAGTTCGCGATGTTCTTCCTGGCGGAGTACATCAACGTCATCACCGTGTCGGCGCTCGCGACCACGATGTTCCTCGGCGGGTGGCGCCCGATCTACCCCCTCAGCCAGTTCGAGTGGGCCAGCACCGGCTGGATGCCGATGGTGTGGTTCCTGCTGAAGGTGATCGGGTTCCTGTTCCTGTTCATCTGGCTCCGCGGCACGCTGCCGCGACTGCGCTACGACCAGTTCATGAAGCTGGGCTGGAAGATCCTCATCCCGGTCAGCCTGGTCTGGATCCTGGTCGTCGCGGCCATCCGGACCCTGTACGCCGAGGTGCCGGACACCCGCACGCGCTTCACCTACCTCGGCATCGGCTTCGCCGTACTCATGCTGGCCTTCACGCTCTGGCCGGCCAAGGAGCCGGAGGAGCCAGTGCGCATCGAGGACGAGATCATCCCCGTCGAGCAGGGTGGGTTCCCCGTCCCGCCGCTCGACCTCGTCGTCCCGGCGACCCCCCGGTCGCTCGAGGCGGCCCGAACGGAAGAGGCACCACGTGGCTAGCTTCCTGGACCCTGTGAAGGGCTTCGGGGTCACCTTCTCGACGATGTTCAAGAAGGCGACGACGGAGGAGTACCCCGAGTACGTCCGCCCCGTCCCGCCGCGCTTCCACGGCCGGCACGTGCTCAACAGGCATGCCGACGGCCTGGAGAAGTGCATCGGCTGCGAGCTGTGCGCCTGGGCCTGCCCTGCCGACGCGATCTACGTCGAGGGCGCGGACAACACCGAGGAGGCGCGCTTCTCCCCGGGTGAGCGCTATGCCTCCGTCTACCAGATCAACTACCTGCGCTGCATCTTCTGCGGGCTGTGCATCGAGGCCTGCCCGACGCGTTCGCTGACGATGACGAACGAGTACGAGCTCGCCGACGACAGCCGTGAGGCGCTCATCTTCACCAAGGAGCAGCTCCTCTCCCCGCTGTTGCCCGGGATGGAGCAGCCGCCGCACCCGATGCGCCTGGGCACCACCGACACCGACTACTACGTGGGAGGGGTGCAGCCATGAGCAGTCCCCTCCTGCTGGCCGCCTCGACCACTGGTGAGTCCGTCGGTTTCTGGATCATGGCGCCGATCGCTGCGATCGCCGCGATCCTCATGGTGCTGGCCAAGAACGCCGTGCACGCCGCGCTCTACCTCGCCGCCGTGATGCTCAGCCTCGCCGGGCTCTACGCCCTGCAGGACGCGCCGTTCCTCGCAGCGGTGCAGGTCATCGTCTACACCGGCGCGATCTTGATGCTGTTCCTGTTCGTCCTGATGCTCGTCGGCGTCGACAGCAGCGACTCGCTGGTGGAGACGCTGCGGGGCCAACGCGTGGTCGCACTGTTGCTCGGCCTCGGCTTCGTCGGGCTGCTCATCGGCACCCTCGGCGGTGCGGTCGCGGACGAGAACGTCGGGCTCGAGCAGGCGAATGCGGACGGGAACGTCATGGGCATCGCCCGGCTGCTGTTCACCAAGTACGTCTTCGCCTTCGAGCTCACCAGCGCGCTGCTCATCACCGCGGCGCTGGGGGCGATGGTGCTGGCGCACAAGGAGCGCGTGGTGCCGCGTCTGACTCAGCGCGAGCTCGCCAAGGCCCGCTTCTCCAGCGACCACCCGTTCCCGCTGCCCGGGCCGGGCGTGTTCGCGGCCGGCGACTCCATCGCCCGTGGCGCGTTGCTGCCCGACGGCTCGGTGTCGCAGGAGAGCCTGGCACCGACGCTGACCGCGCTCGAGGAGGACGACCAGTGAGTCCCGACCACTACCTGTTCCTCGCCGCACTGCTGTTCACGATCGGCGCGCTGGGCGTCCTGCTGCGCCGTAACGCGATCTTGGTCTTCATGTCCATCGAGCTGATGCTCAACTCGGTGAACCTCACCCTCGTGACGTTCAGCCGCGAGAAGGGCACCCTCGACGGGCAGATCATGGCCTTCTTCGTCATGGTCGTCGCAGCCGCCGAGGTGGTCGTCGGCCTCGCGATCATCATGAGCATCTTCCGCACCCGCAAGTCGGCCTCGGTCGACGACGCCAACCTCCTCAAGTACTAGGGGCTCCCCAGTGATGCTGCTCAGCGCTGCTGAGAAGGCCGCCGAGAAGGTGGAGTACGTGCCGGCCTCCGGCACCTTCGCCGCCCTCTGGCTGCTGCTCGCCCTCCCGGCCGCCGGTGCCGCGATCCTGCTGCTCGCCGGCAAGCGTGCCCACAAGTGGGGGCCGCTCCTTGCCTGCGCGATGACGGGCTCGGCCTTCCTCTGGGGACTCGTCAGCTTCTTCGCCCTCAAGGGGGAGGAGCACCGGCAGGTCAGCCTGCACTTGTTCAGTTGGGTCCCGGTCGGCAGCTTCCAGGTCGACGCCGGCCTGCTGTTCGATCCGCTCTCGGCGACCTTCGTGCTGCTCATCACCGGCGTGGGGTTCCTCATCCACGTCTACTCCCTCGGGTACATGGAGCACGACGAGCGCAAGAGCACGTTCTTCGCCTACCTCAACCTGTTCGTGGCCGCGATGCTGCTGCTCGTGCTGGGCAACAGCTTCCTTGCCTTGTACGTCGGGTGGGAGGGCGTGGGCCTGGCGTCGTACCTGCTCATCGCGTTCTGGTACCACAAGCCCGACGCCGCGACCGCGGCCAAGAAGGCCTTCATCGCCAACCGCGTCGGTGACGTCGGGCTCTCCCTGGCCATCATGGTCATGTTCGCCTCGCTCGGCACCACGAGCTTCGAGGGCGTCTTCAACCACCCCGGCCTGGTCGGGGGCACGGCGACCGCCATCGGCCTGCTGCTGCTGCTCGGCGCCTGCGGCAAGTCCGGCCAGTTCCCGCTCCAGACCTGGCTGCCGGACGCGATGGAGGGCCCGACCCCGGTGTCGGCCCTCATCCACGCCGCGACCATGGTCACCGCGGGGGTCTACCTCATCGCCCGCTCCACGCCGGTCTCCACCGCCTCGCCCGACGCGCAGACCGTGGTGATGATCATCGGCGCCGTCACCCTCATGATCGGCGCCCTGATCGGCCTGGTCTACGACGACATCAAGAAGGTCCTGGCCTACTCCACCGTGAGCCAGCTCGGGTTCATGTTCCTCGGCGTGGGCGTTGGCGCCTTCGGCATGGGCTTCTTCCACGTGCTCACCCACGCCTTTTTCAAGGCCTGCTTGTTCCTCGGCGCCGGCTCCGTGATCCACGCGATGCACGCTCGTCAGCACGACGACGTGAAGTCGCAGGACATGCGGAACATGGGTGGCCTGCGCAAGTACATGCCGTGGACCTTCTATTCGATGGCCGCGGCGACGCTCGCCATCTCCGGCTTCCCGCTCACCTCGGGCTTCTTCTCGAAGGACGGGATCCTCTTCAAGGTCTACG
>JBKJSN010000106.1:0-2640 GCA_046595815.1 Mycobacteriales bacterium | reverse complement strand
CTGCACCCGCTTCAGCCAGCAGGTCGCCGGCGACCCGTTCATCGAGCTGTTCGAGCGCGGCGCACTGCAGCAGGTCGCGATCTACTCCGACCAGCCCTTCGAGAGCTACTTCTCGGGCAACACCGTGCAGATCTGCCCGGTCGGTGCGCTCACCGGTGCGGCGTACCGCTTCCGGGCCCGCCCCTTCGACCTGGTGTCGACGCCGATGGTCTGCGAGCACTGCGCCTCCGGGTGCGCGCTGCGCACCGACCACCGCCGGGGCAAGGTCACCCGGCGCCTCGCCGGCGACGACCCGCAGGTCAACGAGGAGTGGAACTGCGACAAGGGCCGCTGGGCGTTCACCTACGCCACGCAGCCCGACCGCCTCACCACGCCGCTGGTCCGCGATGACGAGACCGGTGCGCTTCGCCCCGCGAGCTGGACGGAGGCGCTCGACCGCGCCGCCCGTGGCCTGGCGCTGGCCCGTGACGAGGGCGGTGTCGGGGTGCTGCCCGGCGGTCGCCTCACCGTCGAGGACGCCTACGCCTGGGCCAAGTTCGCTCGCGTTGCCCTGGGCACCAACGACGTCGACGCCCGCGTCCGCCCCGGCACCGAGGAGGAACTGTCCTTCCTCGCCGGCGCCGTCGCCGGCCGGTACCTCGACACGACCTACTCCGACCTCGAGGCTGCGCCGACCGTGCTGCTCGCCGGCTTCGAGCCGGAGGAGGAGTCGCCGATCGTCTTCCTGCGCCTGCGCAAGGCGGTCCGCCGCAACCACCAGCAGGTGCTGACGGTCGCCTCGCACCTGTCGCGCGGGGCCACCAAGCTCTCCGCCCGCCTGGTGCAGACGGTCCCCGGCCAGGAGGCCGCTGCCCTGCAGGGGCTCGGGTCCGACGAGGCGCTGCGAGCGCCCGGCTCGGTGATCCTCGTCGGTGAGCGCCTCGCGTCCGCGCCTGGCGCTCTCGCCGCGGTCCTCGCCCTCGCGGAGTCCACCGGCGCGAAGCTCGCCTGGGTGCCCCGTCGCGCCGGTGAGCGCGGCGCTGTCGATGTCGGTGCGCTGCCGACTCTGCTCCCCGGTGGTCGTCGCGTCGCCGACGATGCCGCTCGCGCTGCCGTCGCCGCGGTGTGGGGCGAGGTGCCGGCCGAGAACGGCCGCGACCTCACCGAGATCCTCACAGCGGTCAAGGCCAAGCAGCTCAAGGGCTTGCTCGTCGGCGCCGTGGACCCCGCGGACTGTCCCGACGCTGCGCTGGCGCTCGATGCCCTCGAGGCGGCCGAGTTCGTCGTCAGCCTGGAGCTCCGCCGTACCCCCGTGACTGACCGCGCGGACGTCGTGCTGCCGGTCGCTGCCGCCGTGGAGAAGGCCGGGACCTACCTCGACTGGGAGGGTCGGGCCCGTCCGTTCGAGGCAGTGCTGCAGACCAGCGGAGCGCTCAGCGACCATCGCGTCCTGCACGTGCTCGCCGACGAGCTCGACCGCCCGATCGGCACCCCCGACGTGGCGAGCGTGCGGGCGGAGATCGCCACCCTCGGCGCCGCCCCCACCGCCCTTCCCCTTGTGTCCTCACCTCCCGCCGAGGTGGAGGGGGAAGAAGTGATGACGCAAGGGGACGTGGTGCTGTCGACGTGGCACCTGCTGCTCGACGACGGCTCCCTGCAGGACGGCGAGCCGCACCTTGCGGGTACGGCGAAAACCGCTGTGGCGCTCGTCAACGCCGCTACGGCAGCGGGCCTTGAGGCGGTCGAGGGAGATGCGCTGACGGTCTCCACCGACCGGGGCAGCGTCACCCTCCCCCTGGGGATCGCCGACCTGCCCGACGGGGTGGTCTGGCTGCCGACGCGCAGCGCCGCGGCCCACGTGCGCACCGACCTCGTCGCGCAGCACGGCTCCCCGGTCCGGATCGCGAAGGGCGGCGCCCGATGATGCACCTCGCTGTCCCCTCTGCGCGGCTCGCAAGCAGCGCCGCTGTCGACACCCAGCTCCCCCTGACCAGCTTCGGGCACGAGCCGTTCTGGCTCACCGTTGCGAAGGCCGTCTTCGTCTTCGTGCTGCTGGTCGTGCTGACGCTGTTCACGATCGTCTTCGAGCGCAAGGTCGTCTCGTGGATGCAGCAGCGGATCGGGCCCAACCGGGTCGGCCCGCGCGGTTACCTGCAGTCCCTCGCGGACGGCCTGAAGCTGGCGCTGAAGGAGGAGATCATCCCGGCGCTGGCCGACAAGCCGGTCTACATCCTCGCGCCGATCATCTCCGCCGTGCCGGCGTTCCTCGCCTTCTCCGTCATCCCCTTCGGCCCGACGATCAGCGTCGCCGGCCACCAGACCGCGCTGCAGCTCACCGACCTGCCGATCGGCGTGCTGTTCATCCTCGCCTGCTCGAGCATCGGCGTCTTCGGCATCGTGCTGGCCGGCTGGTCCAGCGGTTCGACGTACCCGCTCCTCGGTGGTCTGCGCAGCGCTGCGCAGGTCATCAGCTACGAGGTCGCGATGGGGCTGTCGTTCGTGGCGGTGTTCCTGTACGCCGGGAGCCTGAGCACCAGCGAGATCGTCGCCGCGCAGGAGTCCCGGTGGTTCATCGTGACGCTGCCCGTCAGCTTCGCGATCTACGTCGTGGCGATGGTGGGTGAGACCAACCGTGCGCCCTTCGACCTCCCCGAGGCCGAG
>JBKJSN010000199.1:0-15144 GCA_046595815.1 Mycobacteriales bacterium | reverse complement strand
CGTACCCGTACCCGTACCCGTTCCTGTGTCCGTGCCGCTGGGCAGGCCCGACAGCCCGACGACGAACGTGCCGTCATAGCCGCCGGTGCTGTCCGACTGCAGCGCGACGACGAGCTTCGAGCCGTCGCTGCCGTAGATGCCGTCCGACGAATTGGGCGTCGTTGGCTGGCCGCGTGAGGCGCAGGCGCCGGTGCCGTAGAACGTGCGAGCAGGCGATCGGGGCCGGAGATGCGGCTCAGCAGCAGCGTCGCGCCGGCGGCGCCGGCGACGCGCTGGACCTCCTGCAGGCCGCGCAGGTACCCGGCGGACAGGTCCGTGCTGCCGCCCGCGTCGACGGCGGCGATGGCCTGCTTGGCGCGCGTCTTGTCGGTCAAAGGCCCTGCGGGTACGACGATCTGCACGCTGTCGTCGAAGGCGACCACGCCGAAGTTGTCGGTCGGCTCGAGGCAGTCGACGAGCTCAAGCAGCGCGCGCTTGGCGTGCTCGAGGCTGTCGCCGGCCATGGACCCGCTGCGGTCGAGGACAACCTGCACGGTCGCGGGCTGCCGGGTGACGGTGGTCGCCGGCGTGGGTGCGAGGAGCTCGACGAGGACGGTGACCTCGTCGTCGTTCTCGACGGCGATCAGGTCGACGTCGAGCTGCGTGGACAGCTTCATGGGTGCCTCCAGGGATGGATGGGCTACAGGCCCCGTCGTACGAGGAGGCCTTGAGATTGGGGGTGGGGCTAGAGCGCCCGGCGCGCCTCGATGCGGGCGCGGGCCTTGCCGGTGGGACGGCCGCCGCGGCGGTGGAGCTTGCGGTGGCAGCTGCGGTGGATCCACTGGACGCTGCCGTCCTCGGCGTGGTGGCCGCCGAGCTTGCCGCCCTGGTGGCACACGACGCAGACCGCGCGGTGGTAGATCGTGTCGGGCGTCAGGGACGGGTGCACGGCGGGGGACAGCTCAGCGAGCAGGGCGAGGGCGCGCTCGACGAGGCTCGGCGCGAGCTCTGCAGGTAGCTGGTACGTGGTGCCCATCGTGTCCCCCCTGGTGTCGTCTTTCCTTTGTACGCAACGTGTCTGACAGTTTGCGGCGTGTCGCCTTGACGTCAGCGGCCGAGGTCTCGCTGCTCGCGGATGATCCGCACGACGTCTAGAGGGTTGTCCTGGCGCCACTGCTTGAGGCGGCGCAGGTCGTCGGTGGGGTCGGTGCCGAGGCGGCCGTGGTGCCAGACGAGGGCGTCCCCGGCGTACCAGACGTTGGCGATGGGGCGGGCGGCGCGGATCGCGGCGATCGCGTCGACGGGGTCCCAGCCCTGGTGCAGGAGTACGGCGAAGCCAAGGCTCGGGCCGCGGTTGATGCCCATGTGGCAGTGGGTGAGGACCACGGCGTCGAGGCCGGCCCCGTCGAGCCAGGCGATGGCGGCGTCGAACCAGGCGGCGGGGACGTCCTGGCCGGCGTCGTCCATCCCGTGGTGCAGGTAGCCGACGGTGGGCAGCGCCTCGGCGAACACGCCCTCGTCGGACCACTCGCCGCGGCAGTCGATCACGTGGGTGATGCCGAGAGCCTCGAGCTCGTGGAGCTGGCGAGAGGCCAGCCGCTCGTCGTACCCGTCGATGTCACCCCCGACGGCGAGGGTGGAGGTGACGAAGTGCAGGTTGGCGTGCTGGGCGAGCGGCAGAGTGCTGGTGGTCATGTGTCCCCCGGGGCGGTAGTGTTTTCTGCAGTAACCGTAACAGTTCTGCAGAATAATGCAAGAGTAGAGGGACGATGAGTTTTCAGCTGGCAGATCTGGTCCTCAACCGGCGCCGGGAGCTCGGCATGTCGCGGCAGGAGCTCTCACGCGCGGCCGACGTGTCGTACCCGTATGTGTCCCAGATCGAGACGGGGGACCGGCAGCCGTCGATCAAGACGATGGCCAAGCTTGCGCAGGCGCTCGGCCTGCCGCTGTCAGAGCTCGCCTCGGCCGCACCGGAGAGCTGGGCCGGCGTGGCTGGCAGCGTGCCGTCTGACCTCGATGCGTTGGCGAGTTCGATGCCGCCGAGCTCTGTCAGCGTCTCGGCGTCGCGGGTGCGGGAGAGCGGGCACGACAGGCTGTTGAACTCGGTACGCAGGCGGCTGCGGGAGGTGCCGCCGCTGGCCCGCCTGGAGATCCTGGCCGAGCTCACGCAGGAAGCGGCTCGAGAAGCAGCCGACGAGAACTGACGGGGAGGGCCTGTGGAGATCGCTGAAGAGCACGACGTGGTGGTGGGGATCGCGTACGACCTGTACGTCGCGGTGGTGCCGCGCAAGGAGGCACAGCACATCGCCGCCATCAACAAGGCGCTGTATGCCTCCAAGACCATGGGGGCCCTGCGCGAGGCGTGGGAGAAGATCGAGCCGGGCTTTTTCGAGTCGTACGTCGATGAGTCGGAGCTCGACCCCGACGACGAGGTGAGTGACTCGATCCTCGACCCCGACACCTGGCCGCCGCCGGTCCTCGGGTGGACCTATGACGTGGTGCCTGAGGACCTCGCCGCGCGGTTCGGTGAGGTCGACCACGGCAACCCGAGCGGGAGGTGGTTGCAGATGGACGAGGAGCATCTCGATGATCTGGTCCGCGAGCTCGTGCAGCGTGGGTGGCGCGTCGAGCGCGACGACGACCTCATCGTGAGGTGTACGCCGGATTAGCCCCGAGATGGTTGGGTGTGGCGCAGCTTTCCAGGAGGTTCAGATGGCTGGCGATGCGATCTCTCCCTGATCCGGTCCGCGACAAGATCCGCCACCAGAACGCTCGGACCGCACCAGGGTGCTCACCTCGTGCGCGGTCAGGGAGATCCCCTTGCGTCGGGCCGCCCGACCGAGAACTTCCTCCATCGTGGGCGCTGCCGCCTCTGCGATGAGCCGGCTGCGCAGGTACTCCTGCAGGGACTGGTGGGCGGCAGCTGCCCGCCGTACGAGCACTGCATGCGTCTCGGGCGGGACGTCCTTGATCTGCACGCTGGGCATGGCTCCATTCTGGCGCCACCGGGTACGCCGAGCAACCGCGATCACCGGGAGAACCTGGCGCCGTACGGGCCGAAGACTCTCGCCATGAAGTCCTCGAGCACCTGCTGGGCTGTGCGGCCTGAACTGGCCGCCAGCGCTTCGAGCCGATCCTGGCAATCCGGATGGACGCTGATCACGAGCTGGAGCTCGCCGTAGGGGTCTGGGGTGATGTCGTCGAGTCGCATCTGCCGAGCCTGCGCGGCGAAGGCTAGGGATCCTGTCGGCGCGTGTGGACGGTCGGGAGCTGTGGACGGCCTCAGCGGCACTGTCGGAGGCGGCGGTGTGGAGGCGCTCCACAGGCACGTGGTCGGAGGCCGTCCGGTGTCGGTGCTGGCCGCGAGGCTCGTCGACATGCCTTCAGAACAGGAGCACCATCATGGTCATGCCAGTGATGCCGCGTGTCGGTGACTGGACGGTCGACGACCTCCTCGACCTGCCCGATGACGGGTTGCAGTACGAGCTGGCCGACGGGGTCCTTCTCGTGACCCCGGCGCCCCGGCCCAAGCACCAGCGTGCGGTCCTGCGCCTTGCCGTGCTGCTCGAGTCGCTCGTGCCGGACGACCTGGAGGTGTTCGTCGCCCCGCTCGACTTCCAGCCGACGCGGCACCGCAGCCTCCAGCCGGACGTGCTCGTCGTGCGCCGCGATCAGGTCGGCGAGGAGAACATCACCACGGGGTTGCTGCTCGCCGTCGAGGTGCTGTCGCCCGCCACGCGCTCGAAGGACCTGTTGCTCAAGCGCGGGCTCTACGAGGACAGCGGCATCCCGTCGTACTGGGTCGTGGACCCGGACGGGCCGTCCGTGCTGGTGCTGGAGCTGGAGAACGGCGTCTACGTCGAAAAGGCTCGCGCCACAGGCCCGGTCGATCTCGAGGCGCCGTTCCCCGTGCGGATCGACCCGGCGGCGCTGCTCGGCTGAGCGCCGCAGGTCTCCACGTGAGCTGCTGGTCGGGGGCGGGCTGCTCAGGCGGCTGAGACCTCGCACGACGTGCAGGTGGGCGCTTGCGGCGACGGCTCCGGCATCCGCATGACCAGCGCTGAGACGACCTCCTCCAGGACCTGGTGCAGGAGCAACGTCGTGCGGGAACCGGGAAGTCTGCGCTGCAGCAGAGCGGCCACAGCTGCGTAGTACCAGAGGTTCTGGTGCACGCAGGCGGTCGATCGTGGCCACTGGGCCGTGCCCTCGCGCGCTAGCGAGAGGGCCAGGTCGTCGCAGGTGGTGCGGAGGTTGTGCAGCTTGTCGGCCGCCGTGATGCGAAGGGCGCCCCCAGGGGCGTGCTCGAGGTGGGCGACGTAGGCGTTCTTGCGCACTCGCCATCCCCGCTTCGCGCCGTCCCCCGGCTCGTCGTCGGTGCAGGCCTGGACGAGCTGCAGGACCGCGGGACCGAACTCCTCGACGCGTCCCCGGGCACCAGGACCGCCGTCTTCGAGGGCGTCGTGGAGCAGCGCCGCGATCGCCTCCTCCTCACTGCCACCGTCCTCGAGCACCAGAGCGCTGACGGTGAGGACGTGGCTGAGGTAAGGGATGCCCTTGCCCTTGCGCACCTGGTGGCGATGGAGATCCGCCGCGAGCGCCACGGCTTCGACGTACCTGGGGCCAAGGGTGGTGCTCGGCGTCATGCCTGTCCTCCATAGGTCGGTCGGGTGTGTTCGTAGTTGGTCAGGACGCTCACAGCCGAGCGCCCGCCTCGTCCAGCGCCTCGACGAACGCGTTCCTTGGGCTCGCGCTGGGCAGGACCTCGGCGACCCGCCGCAGACAGGCGCGCGGGCTCTCGCCGGTGAGCAGTGAGCCGTAGAGCGCGGCGACCGTGGGAGTCCGGGTCTGGGCGTGGACGCAGTGGAGCAGCACGGTCTTGCCCTCGTCCCGCAGGGCTTTCACTGTTCGGGCGGCATCGAGCAGCTGACCAGGGAGGTCGTTGTTCGCGTCGTCGGCGTCGACCACCCAGAACTCGACGTGGTCCTGCGGTGAGACCCCGTTGAGCTGAGAACCCATGCGGCACAAGGAAACCACCGCGTCCGCGACGCCGGGGCGCACGGCACCCACGGCGCCAAGCAGCACGCCCGGGTCGTCGGGGTGGGGCACGGTCTCGGTCGAGCACCCGGCGTACGACGGGATGGTGCTGCAACCGGGCCAACCCTCGGGACCGGGCCGGCCGCCGTTCACCGTGAGGAACGCGAGGCGATACAGGTCGCGGACCCGCAGGCCGGGCCAGCCGTGGAGCATGCGGCGGTAGGCGGCGGGTACGGCGCTGCCGCCGTACGCGGCGCCGAGCAGCTGGCCGGCGATCGCGGCGACCGTGTCGGTGTCGCCTCCGCCGGCGACGGCGGCGTGCAGCCCGGCGACGTGGCCGTCGGTGCTGCTGATCGCGGACCACGCACCGAGCAGAGCGGCGACGCACCAACCGTTCTGGGAGGCGTAGTGGCTCGGCCCCACCGTCTCGGCCTCGTCCAGCAATGGGGCCCAGTGGGCCCGGTCGACTCGGTCGAGACCGACGCGCACGTCGAGCTCTCCGGTGCGTACGGCGTGGTCGATCGCCAGGCACCACAGCACGCACGCCTCGCCGGCGCGGGGGTCGGGGTGCGTCAGCTCGCTGACGGCGCGGGCCGCCTGCGCGATCGCGTCGGGGTCGCCGGGGTGGGCAAGGGCGACGGGGGAGGTACGCATCAGCGAGCCGTTGCCCGCCGTACGGCCGGTCTTCGCGTGCAGGGCGCTGGCCTCGGTGCGCAGCGCGAGCGCGGTGGGCCCGGCCGTTCGAGAGAGGACCTTCTGCGTCTGGATGCCGACGTCGGGCGGGCCGGCGGCGTACCACTCGACGAAGCCGGCGGCGACCTGGTCCAGCGCGTCGCTTGACCGCAGGTCGGCGCCGGTCGCCGCGACCCGTGCGATGCACAGGGCCATCTCGGTGTCGTCGCTCCACCGCCCCGGCGCGATACCGCCGAAGCCGCCGCCGAGCATCCGCGGCTCGCCGTCAGGGCGGATGCCCGTCTCGTAGTGCACGCCCAGCGCGTCACCCGCGGCCATGCCGACAAGCGCCCCGACCGCCCGGTCCATCTGCTTGCTGTCGAGCCTCATCGGCGCCCCTTTTCGTCATTCAGACGATAACGCGGGCCACTGACAGAGCTGTCGGGCGAGATGCCGGACCGGCTCTCCTAGATGAGGTCGAACGCGGCCTGGATCGCCTCGTGAAGGGCCAGCTCCTGCTCCTCAAGGAGCCAGCCGCACTGCTCCTGGAGCCGCTCGATCGGGATCGTGGTCACCTGGTCGCACTTGACGGCGCTGGCGTGCTCCAGACCGTTCACGAGCCCGACCTCCACCTCCGTCGCGATCCCGTGGACCGTCCTGCTGACGGGAGCGACCGTGACGCTCGACATCTGGCCCACCATCACGCCGCGCGTGAGGACGAGCACCGGGCGACGCTTGTCGATGGTGGCCCAGCAGATCGGACGCATCAGTCCTCGAGCGGGAAGGATGCGGCGGCCTTGGCGATGGCCACGGCCTCAGGGTCTCGCAAGGCTCCCCGTCGGGCCAACCGCTTGAGGTCCTCCTCAGCGCGGTGCCGGCGTGCATCGCGGGCCAGCAGGCGCGCCACCAGGTCTGCACGACTTCGCGCACGTCCAGCCGCCACGGCCTCGTCGGCGTAGGCGACCAGCTCGTCCGGTAGTCGGACCGCGATCTGGGTGCTCACGCAGGAAATGGTACCGCTTTGGGATGCAATCACAGCCAGCGCTCGCGGAGGTCGATGACGATGCCTTCCGTCCCTGTGCTCCTCGGCCGGGCGGCGAGGGCGCGGTCGATGGCCTCGAGCACCCAGTCGCGGACGGACGTGCCTGCACGCTGCGCGGCCAGCTCGACCTCGATCGCCGTGCGTTCGTCGAGCACGACCTGGCTGCGGCGCCGGCGATCTTCCGCCTCGTGCCACTCCAGCATCCGGCGCTCCTTCTCCGCGCGCCGCCGGTCGTCCTCGACCAGCGCCGGCACCCACCTTGAGAGCGGCGGGAGCGGTGTGCGGAACGTCGACGGGTCATCCACCATCAGCTGCGCAACGGCACGAAGCCCGGGGGCGCGCAGGTCGCCGTACCGGCCCGTATCAGGAGTGAGGGCGCTGATCCGCTCGGCGAGAGCCGCCACCTCGAGGGTGGCAGTGTCGGGCGCCTCGATCGTGGAGATCTGGAACGTGCCCGCCTTGATGCCGAGGCAGTAGAGCTGGCCCGGGCCAAGCGAGCCGGCCTCATGCGCCAGCTGGAGCATGGGCGCGTCGACAAGCAGCCCGAGGTCAGCGTCCTGGCGGGAGTAGTAGGTCCAGAGCTCGGGCAGCTCGCGCACCGTGAGGCACCGTCCCTCGAGCAACCAGAGCGCGGTCACCCAGCGGTCGTCGACGAGCTGGATCTCGTGCTGGCGCAGGACGGGGAGCAGGGAGGCGTGCGGGTTGAGGGCCTTGGTGACGCCGGCCTGGACAGCGCGGGCCACGAGGTCGTCGAGGGTCAGGGGTCCGTGGGCCAGGAGCTCGTCCCGGCAGAAGGTGGCGATGGTCATGGCGCGAGGGTGGTCGGGCCGGGAGAGCCGTATCCGAGACAACTGTGGGCGCTGCAGGCGTGTGGAGAGACGTGGCCGCGCTGTCGGAGGCTTGGTGCATCCTGGTGTATGACGTAGTGTATGACACATGGGAGGATCCGTGGTGGTGCAGGCTCGCGTTCCTGCTGAGCTGGCCGAAGGGCTGGCGGGCGACATCGCGGCCCTCGGGCTCGAAGGCACGTCGGACGCGGTCCGTGAAGGACTGCTCCTGCTGCACCGCAAGGCCAGGATGGTGCAGCTCGGGCGCTCGTACGACGCGTTCTACGACGGGGAGCCCGCGCCCCTGTCGGAGGTGACCTCAGCGCTCTACCCGGACGAGGGGTGACGCCCGTTCGTCAGCTGCCGCTGCGCGGCGAGGTGTGGGACGTCAGGTTCCCAGCACCGGTGGGCGACCACCCCGCAGTCGTCGTCGCCGCGAACGCCTTGCGCCCTCGGCTGTCCGCGGTGACCGTCGTGCTGGTGACGGGGACCGCGGGGCCATCCGAGACGCACGTGCGGCTCGACCGCGAGGCCGGCGTCACGCGTCACGACGAGTCCTACGCGAACTCGACGGATCTGCACACGGTGCCGCTGTCGCGTTTCAGACGCCGCCGTGGGCTGCTCTCGCCGGACGAGCTCGTCGCGGTGGAGGAGGCGCTCCGGCTCGTTCTCGACCTGTGAGGTCAGTGGGCTGCCGCGACCGGCTCAGTCCATGCACGGGGGGTTCCACTGCTGGCCGTCGAGGAGGCGCTTGCGTACGCCTTCTCCTCCCGCGTCGGCGATGACCTCGAGATCACCCACGACCACGAGCTGGGCCCGGGCGCGGGACAGCCCGACGTACAGCATCTGCTGCTGTCGCGCGTCGCGGGAGAACCCGTTGACGGCCAGGACGACGACGGTGCGCTCGAGGCCCTTGAACCCACCGACCGTTCCGTAGACCACGTCCTCGGCGGCGAAGAACGCATCCCAGTAGGCGTCCCACCCGTGACGATTGACCTGCTCGACGTGCTCGGGGTGACGGCTCTTGGTGGTGAGCAGCGCGATCTGACCCGGCTCCCACTTGTCCACCAGCTCCGCGACGGCGTCGTCGGCGCGGGTCAGTGCCTGCTCGGTGCTGCACGACACGAACCGGACCTTGGGCCCCTTCAGGCCCTTCGCGGTGACGCGCTCCGAGGCGAGGCTGCTGAACACGCCCGCGATGCGTTGGGTGTTGCGCAGGTTGCGGCCGAGCACGATCGGCGGCGTGCTGATCGGCACCACGCCCTCGCGGGGGAACACCCGCTGGTCGTCGTCGAGGAACACGTGCAGACCACCGTCCGGCCCGGCACGCAGCCCGCACTCGACGGCGGACCACCAGTGCGCGCCGAAGTCCTGGCCCTCGTCGACGACGAGGGCGTCGAGCTTGCTCCGGACCGGCAGCGAGGAGCAGATGTCCGCGAGCTGGCGGGGCAGCTCGTCCTCCCAGTAGTCGGCGTCGGTGCGCCGGTCATCAGGCGCGGCACCTCCCCAGAACTCCCCGAGACCGTGGAACCGGCCGACGTACGCCGGCTTGTTCCGCCACGTCGCCGCCTGCCGCTCCAGGAAGGCCGCCAGGCCTCGCGAGTAGCAGACCAGCGCCACCCGCTGCCCCTCCGTGGCGAGCCGCTGCGCCTGCGCCATCGCGAGCCAGGTCTTGCCTGTGCCCGCACCCCCGAGCACCTTCAGCCGCGGGAAGTACCGCCACTCCGCGACGCGCTCGGCGAGGTCCCGGCTCATCCGGTCGGCGGTGTCCTCCGCCTCGGCCGCATCGGCGAGCTCCGCCTCCGGTGTGAACACCGGCATGAGGATCCGCGTCAGCTCCTCGAAACCGCTCTCCGTGAGCGGCTTGTGCCCGTCGCCCTGCTGGATGGCGGTGAGCAGCCGGCTCGCCAGCTGGCCCCGCTGCGTGCGGTCGACGACCTGGGTACGGCGGAAGTCGTGCGCGTCGTACCCCTCGGTGTCGGTGTGGGGGAGCACGACGAGGTGGTGGATGCGGGCGGTGGCGGCCTCGGCGCGCTGGGTGTGGAGCCATTCGGTGAGCAGGTGGCGCACCTCGCTGGCCTGCTCCATCGGGTTCAGGCGCAGCTTTTTCGTCTCCTGGCCCCGCTCGCTGTACCAGGAGCCGTCGTCGTACCGCCCGATCGTCCCGCCCTTGACCTCGAGCACGGCCAGGCCCTCACCGGGCCAGGCGACAACGAAGTCGATCTCGCGCTCCCGCGTGCCGTCGGGCAGGCGGACGGAGTAGAAGACGGCTGCATCGCCAGGCAGCTGGGCGTCGAGGAGTTCCCACACGTCCTGCTCACCGCGCCGGAAGTCGCGTTCAGGGAAGTCGGGAGGGAAGAAGCGGGCCACGGCCGCACCCTGCCATGCCCGACACGGATTCACTCTCTAACTCGGCGGTAACCCCAATTTGCCAATTACCCAAGTGGGGAAATCGGCGTAGTCTCCTGGCATGAGCCAACTGCTCGATCTCGATGACCGCCGCCGTACGACGCTGAGCAAGATCGGCCACCACCGGCGCTACCTCGCGGAGGAGCTCGCCGACGGGACCGTGGTGCTGCACCCCGCGGTCGTGATGACCGAGGTGCAGGCCCGGCTGCTCGCGGCGCCCGACCTGCTCTTCGCCCTTACTGAGGCGAACGCGCTGGAGACCGAGGAGCTCGTACGGCGGCCGCGACCCCGGCGCCGGGTTGCCAAGGTCACCGACGACGCGTGAGCGACGACCTCTACTCACCGGAGGCCGCACGGCAGCTGGACGCGCTGGCAGCGGGTCCAGATACCGAGTTGTGGGATGCCGTCGTCGACGCCCTCGACGCGGTCCTTGACCACACGGAACGGCAGCGGAGTCTGTCGCCCGCCCTACGGGACGCGGCCGGTCGGCCGCTGTTTGCCACCGTGGTGATGTACGAGCGCGACCCGCGTTGGTTCGTGTTCTGGAACGTGCGAGACGGGGCACCGGTCATCCTCGGCGTCGGGATCCTGCCCACCCTGACCTGAACGGCAGGCTGCTCAACGCCCTGGACGAGCCGGTCTGTGGTCGAGCATCATCCTCGGGTGCACCCGACAACCTGGAAGCCGATCGGCCCGATCTGCCTGCTGCTGCTGTCGGGGTGCAGCGGGCCAACCGACCGGGCAGTGAGCACCCTCCTGTCCCTGCGCAGTAGTCACGACCGGCAGACCTAGCGGCCCGGCTCAGAGAGGCCCGGGATGTGGCTGCCGCGGCGGGAAGTGTCAGACGTGCGTGCGACGGCCCGGGCGCGCCGCCATGGCTCGGTCAGGTCGCGGCGAGCAGACGTTCGGCGGCTGCACGCAGGACGGGCACCCGCCGTCTTGCAGTGGCCGTGACGATGGCGTGGTTGGTGTCGAAGTAGCGGTGGGCCAGCAGGTCGCGCATGCGCACGATTTCCTGCCAAGGCACGTCAGGTTCGCTGACCAGCAGGTGTCGTGGGAGCGCCTTGACCGCCCCCCCGATCTCGAGCAGCCGCATTCGCAGCGCATCGACGACCAGTCCGTCCAAGGGCTCGGCTTCGTCGTACCTGCTGAGGTACTCCTCGATCGCGGCGCACGCGACGATCACGTCGGTGAGCCTGTCGACGTTGCTTCGGCTCACAGGGCGATCCCGTCGCGCTCGACCTCGGCGGCCACACCGGGCCGCAGAGAGCTGAAGGGAACAACATCGACGGGTACGCCGAGGATGGACTCGAGGTCCAGCCCGAGGGCGGCGATATCGATGAGGTCTGTGTCGGCGGGCATGCGTACGGCGATGTCGATGTCGCTCGTCGGGGTCTGCTCGCCGCGGGCGACGCTGCCGAACACGCGGGCCTCGCTGACGTTGTGCTTGGCAAGTGCGACCCTCACTGCCTTGCGCTTACGACGCAGCAGCTCACCGTGACCGCGGCGCGGCAGTTCATGGGGTGAGCGCGCATCGAGCTCGAGCCGCAGGCCCGTCCCGGCCACGAGACGCTGCAGCGCCGGGACGCTCGGCTCACGCCGACCGGACTCATAGGCACTGATCACGCTCTGCGTGATCCCGCAGCGCTCAGCGAGCTCGGCTTGCGTCATCCCCATCCGCAGCCGGGTCTCGCGAAGGAACTGCGCAGCGCTGCCCATGGTCGAACGATATCGCGGATCGTCACTCGGCCTACGACATCTGGTCCTTGGGCTGGCATGCTGGGGCGCTCGGCGGCCAGTGACAATGAGGTGACATGGGCAAGCAGCACGATCCCTTCGCGGCCGCGCTCGAGGACCTGAGCATGGACGACCTGCGCGAGCTGACCGGGCGCCTGCTCGACCTCAATGGCTTCAACCAGAGGCCGGTCAAGGCGAGCCGCCGTCGCAAGCGGCGGTCCTCGCCGTACCGGCTCACGGTGCGCATCGACCTGTCGGGGGCGAAGCCGCCGATCTGGCGGCGGGTCGAGCTGCCCTCCACGCTGCGACTGGACCAGGTGCACGACCTCGCGCAAGCGCTGTTCGGCTGGACGGACAGTCACCTGCACCGGTTCGCGCTCGGTGACTCGGTGTGGGGCCACGACGCCGAGCTGTTCTTGTGCCCGGGCGACCTCGACGAGGGCGAGACCGGGGGAGTGCCGGCCGCGACCGTCCGGCTCGATGAGGTGCTGTCGGAGGTGGGCGACCGGCTGCTCTACGTCTACGACTTCGGCGACGAGTGGACGCTGACCTTCCACGTCGAGGCGGTGATCAAGGGGGAGCTGGACGTGCCCGTGGTCCTGGCCGGTAGTGGGTCCCCGCCGCCGGAGGATGTCGGCGGCATCCACACCTGGAACGAGCACCGCGACGACGCCGAGCTCGACCTCGCGTCGCTGACGGAGGCGGTCCGTGAGGCCAGCCGCGAGTGGCACCAGCCGGCCCGGGTCGTGGAGGTGCGCCGCCGGTTGCGCTACTCCCCGTCGTACGAGCAGATCAACGACGTCGTGGAGCAGGCCGATCTGGCTGCGCCGCTGACGGAGCAGGAGGCGGCCGAGGGGATCAGGCAGTACGCCTGGCTGCTCGACCGTGTCGGTGCCGGCATCGCCTTGACCCAGGCCGGATACCTGCCGCCGCGCGAGGTGCTCGCTGCGATGACTGAGCTCGGGCTCGAGACCGAGTGGATCGGCAAGGGCAACCGCGAGGACCAGACGCGGCCCGTCGCTGGGCTGCGACGTTCCGCGCAGCGGTTGGGGTTGCTGCGGGTGAACAAGGGTCGGCTGCTGCCGACCAAGGCAGGTACGGCGGCGCTCAGCGATGCGGTGACGCTGGCCTCGACGGTGGCGCAGAAGGCGGGCGGGCTGCGTAGGACGGCGTTCCAGCGCGAGCTGACGACGCTGGTGCTGCTGCTGGTCGCAGCGGGGCGTTCGGTGGACACCGAGGACTCGCGGCGGCTGCTGGTGAAGGTGCTCGGCGACCTCGGCTGGAGCCCGAAAGGCGGTGGGTCGCTTCACCTGTGGGGTCTGCTGTGGGAGGACGAGGACACCCGAGAACTGCTGGGAGCGTTGGGGTGTTCGCATCGTCTGGGCACCCCGCCGGCCGGGGCTCGGGCGCTGGCCCGGCTCACCCTGCGCTCCCTGATCTGAGCCCTGGCTCGCCCCTGCTCCGGCACTCCAGCTGCGTCGTCGCGCTCTCGGGCCTGCCGTGCTCACCAGCGACGTGGACGACTTGCGCGCGCTTGACCCGACGCTGAATCTCGTCGGCGTCTGACCCTGCGCCGGAGACCGCTTCCCGCGAGGTGGCTCGGCGTTCAGTCGAGGGGCTGGCGGAGCTGCTTGTTGAGGTACATCGCCGCGTCCGCTTCCCGGACCAGCTCGTTGGCCGTGCTCGAACGCGTCGCGAGGGAAGATCCGAGACTGGCGCTGACCCGCACTTGGCGACCGTGCAGCTGGTGTGGTTCGGCCAAGCTCGACTCGATCCTCGATGCCAACGTTGCGAGGCCTTCTGCTGTGGCGTCGGGGACGAGGATGGCGAACTCGTCGCCCCCGAGGCGCGCCACTGTGTCGTGCTCTCGTACGACGAGGCAGAGCCGGGCGGCTACGGCCTGCAGCACCTCGTCGCCACTGTGGTGGCCGAAGGTGTCGTTCACCGGCTTGAAGTCGTCGAGGTCGAGGAAGACGACCCCGACCTCCTCGTGCAGCCGCCGTTGCTGGCTCAGGGCAGTCTCCAGCCGGGTGGTGAACAGCGTCCGGTTGGCGAGCCCGGTCAGCGCATCGTGGGAGGCGCGGCGCTCGAGGTCGAGCTCGGCCAGCTTGTGCCGGGTGATGTTGACGTGCGACACGACCACACCTTGTTGCCCGCTCGGCAACGCCGTGACCCGCAGGTTGAACCAGCGCTTCACCGTCGGTGAGGGGCATGGGTAGTGCATGACGGCCTCCACGGAGCCGCCCTCGAGGACGGCGAGGATTCCTGTGGCGACCTCGGCCGCTTCGCTGCAGCCGCTCATTGCCGCGCGTTCGCAGACCTGCACGTAGCTCACCCCAGGGCCCGTGGCACGCGGGTCACCACCGTTGTCGCTGGCGAAGTCCCGCCAGGCCCGGTTGACCAGGACGACGGTGCCGGTGGCGTCGAGGACCGCGGTGGCGTCGGGCAGCGCATCAAGCAGGTCTTGTGGGGTCACAAAGAACTCCGCGCGCGGGGACGGCACGAGGGCTTGGTCAGAGCTGTTCACGTCGACTCCATCGAGTACGTCAGCCTCTACGCTCGCACGGTCCGCCTGCCTCCGTGTGCTTTTCCGGCCCAGGAGCGCTGGTCCACAGGCATCGGCCCGGGTGCCCGCTGCTGTCGGTGTCGGTCGCGAGGCTCATCGACATGACTTCAGAACAGGAGCACCATCATGGTCATGCCAGTGATGCCGCGTGCCGGTGACTGGACCGTCGACGACCTCGTCGACCTGCCCGACGACGGGTTGCAGTACGAGCTAGCCGACGGCGTGCTGCTCGTGACCCCCGCACCCCGGCCCAAGCATCAGCGGGTCCTCGGCAACCTTCATGTCCTGATGCGCCAGCTCGTGCCCGACGACCTCGAGGTCTTCCTCGCCCCGCTGGACTTCCAGCCGACGCGGCGCCGGAGCCTGCAGCCGGACCTGCTCGTCGTACGGCGGGCGGACGTCGGCGAGCTGAACATCACCACCGGGCTGCTGCTCGCCGTCGAGGTGCTGTCGCCCTCCACACGCTCGAAGGACCTGTTGCTCAAGCGTGGGCTCTATGAGGACAGCGCAATCCCGTCGTACTGGGTCATCGATCCGGACGAGCCGTCCCTGCTGGTGCTCGAGCTCGAAAACGGCGCGTACGTCGAGAAGGCCCGCGCCACAGGACTGGTTGAGCTCGAAGCGCCCTTCCGTGTACGCCTGGACCCGGCAGCCCTGCTGGACTGAGCGCGGACGTCTCTTCGACCTCATGCCAGGACGTAGACCTCGCCCGAGAGGCAGGGTCGTCGGGCCCCTGGGTGGTCACCTCGAGGCGGTCGAGGGCAGGCGGAATCTAGACAGTCACGCAACACCTTGGTTGGCAGCGGACTTGGTCAGTATGTCGTCGAGGAGCTCTGCGGGGGTGCGGAAGCCGTGCCGTTTGCGCGGTCTGGCGTTGA
>JBKJSN010000190.1:0-26449 GCA_046595815.1 Mycobacteriales bacterium | reverse complement strand
TCAACGCCAGACCGCGCAAACGGCACGGCTTCCGCACCCCCGCAGAGCTCCTCGACGACATACTGACCAAGTCCGCTGCCAACCAAGGTGTTGCGTGACTGTCTAGATTCCGCCTGCGGTCACGCAGCTCGACCAGCCGCCGGAGCCGCCCCGGGACGCGGTAGCCGGACGTGCTCAGGTCGCGCGTGACGACCGGCGCGAGGACGAGACGGCGCACGAAGGCGCCAATGCCCGGGTCGGGTGATCTGGGGACTGGGGCTGCGCCGCCACCGCTACCGGCGTCGGGTGGGTGGGGATCGGAAGGACCGCCTTGGGGTGGATCGTCCTCAGGTTCGTCGCCGCGGACGCGGACGCGGTCGTCGACGGCGATGACCCGGCCGGTGTCGGCGTCGATCGCCACCCGCCGGATGCTCTCGGCCTGCGCGCACAGCTCACGGGCGGTCGAGGGCAGGATGGGGCCGAGGCCGACGATCTCGGCGAGCTCGAGGTCACCGCCCTGCGTCACGGAGTACGGCGCGAGCACGTGCAGCTCGATGCCGCGGACGCGCAGGGGCACCGGGTTGCCCTGGTCATCGATGCTCGGGACTTTGGACTCGCCGCCCTCGGCATCGACGGACAACAGCTCGTGGGTGGCGTCGAACAGGCGCTGGTCGAGGGTGCGGGCGTCGCCGGGCACTCGGCCGAGCGCCTCAGCACGCGAGCGGATGGTGTCCATCATCTGGGCGACCATGACCTCGGGTCCTTCGACGGTCAGCATCGCTGCCCCGGCGCCGGTCTGGCAGATCCCGGCGCTGCGTCGCTCCGCGACGGAGCGCTTGCGCTTCTCCCGTGCCGTGAGGTCCAGCAGGATGGCGGCGGTCTGCAGGCGCTTGCGCAGCTGGGCCGGCGTCGGCGTCGGCCATCCCTGCTGTGCGGCGCGGTCCCGGCAGCGGTCGATCGTCAGGGCTAGCACCTGCGAAGCCTGCTCGGCGTTGTCGGTCCAGCGACCGACCTCGTCCAGCAGCACCTCGATGTGCTTGGTGCCAAGCTGCCCGGTCTCGACCAGCGCAAGCAGGCCAGGCACCGCGCTCGCCTGCACGGCCGTGACGGTCAGCAGAGCCCCGCTGCGCGGGTGCACGTTCATGATGAGCGCTGCATCGTCCCCGACGAACTCTGCGCTCGAGCCGCCAGCGGCGTCGTGCATGGCGGCGAGCGCCCTCCATGCCCGAGCCTTGTGGCGCTCGGCCAGCTGCCACGCGTGCGCAAAGCGGTCCCCCAGTCGCTGCGGGGAGCGGTAGAAGCTGAACGCCAGCTCGGGCTCGTCCGCCGGGTCGGTGCAGCACGGGCACGAGGGCTCCGGCTCGAGATCGGTCGGCGGGGCGTCCAGCAGGTCAGCGGGGATCTCAGGCAGCACCACCCCGTCATACGGGTCGGGCATGCCTTCTCGCATCCACCAAGGCATCAGGTCTTCATCGACCGGCGACGGCACTCCTCACCCCCTCAAATCAATCTGATGTTCGAGAAGAACTCGAGATGCCCGCGCCCGTCTGCGCAAGGGGGTGTGGAGCGGAAAAGCCTGCAAACAAAGGAATTTCGCTCTCAGCGGAGCGCGGTGCGAGAATGGGCTGACCGCACAACGACGTGAGGGAGACCCCCGTGCTTGACGCCACCACCGTGGTCCCGCTGCCCATGAACGAGCCTGTCCGGTCTTACGCCCCGGCCTCGGCCGAGCGCGCCTCGCTTGAGGCCCGGCTCAAGGAGCTCGGCTCCCAGACCCACGAGCTCACGGCGACGATCGATGGGGTGCAGGCCATGGCCCGCGGCGAGCGGATCCAGGTCCTTCAACCGCACCGCCACGCTGCCGTCCTGGGAGTCACGGCAGAGTCCGACGCCGCGGAGTGGCAGTCCGCCGTCGACGCAGCCCTCGCCGCCGCGCGGGCGTGGCGCGAGACGTCGTACGACGACCGGGCCGCAGTGCTGCTCCGCGCCGCCGAGCTGCTCGCCGGCCCGTGGCGCGACACCCTCAACGCCGCGACGATGCTCGGCCAGTCCAAGACCGTCCAGCAGGCGGAGATCGACAGCGCCTGCGAGCTCATCGACTTCCTGCGCTTCAACGTCGCGTTCGGCCGGCAGGTGCTGGCCGAGCAGCCCATCAGTTCGCCGGGTGTGTGGAACCGGATGGACCACCGGCCGCTCGAGGGCTTCGTGCTCGCGATCACGCCGTTCAACTTCACGGCCATCGCTGGCAACCTGCCGCTGGCGCCCGCGCTCATGGGCAACACCGTGGTGTGGAAGCCCTCGCACACCCAGCAGCTCTCGGCGCACTTCATCATGCGGCTGCTCGAGGCGGCCGGGATGCCGCCGGGCGTCATCAACATGGTCACCGGGTGGGGAACGTCGTCGACCGTCGCACTGGAGCACCCGGCCCTGGCAGGCGTCCACTTCACCGGGTCCACCCGCGTCTTCCAGCAGATCTGGCAGACGGTCGGCAACAACATCGGTGGCTACCGCACGTACCCGCGTCTGGTGGGGGAGACCGGGGGCAAGGACTTCGTGCTCGCGCACGCCAGCGCCGACCCGCTCGCCCTGGAGGTCGCCCTCGTCCGCGGAGCCTTTGAGTACCAGGGCCAGAAGTGCTCCGCCGCTTCCAGGGCCTATGTGCCGCGGGCGCTGTGGGAGGGGGGCCTGCGAGATGCTGTGGTGGCGCGCACCGAGTCGCTCACCTACGGCGACGTGACGGACCTGTCGAACTTCGGCGGGGCCGTGATCGACGATCGCGCCTTCTCGCGGCTGTCGGGTGTTCTTGACCGTGCCCGGACCGACGCGGCGCTGACCGTGGTGGCCGGTGGCACCGCCGACGACAGCGAGGGGTACTTCGTCCGCCCCACCGTCATCGAGACCTCGGACCCACGCCACGACGTGATGACCACGGAGTACTTCGGGCCGGTGCTCGGCGTCTTCGTCTACGACGACTGGGACGAGGTGCTGCCCCTTGTGGACACGGCCTCGCCGTACGCGCTGACGGGTGCGGTCTTCGCACAGGACGTCTACGCGCTGGCCCAGGCGGAGAAGGCGCTGCGCTTCACCGCCGGCAACTTCTACCTCAACGACAAGCCCACGGGCGCGGTCGTCGGCCAGCAGCCCTTCGGTGGTGCGAGGGCATCGGGCACCAACGACAAGGCCGGCTCGGTGCTCAACCTGCTCCGGTGGACCTCGCCTCGAGTCCTGAAGACCACGCTCGTGCCCCCGCACGACCACCGCTACCCGCACATGGCATGACCCTCGACCCCGGGCAGGACCCGGACCGCTACGACTCGCCCACGCTGCCCGAACTGCTAGGAGAAGGGGCCCACGAGGACGAGCGGAACAACCTCGCCTGGCTCGTGGGGCTCGTCAGCGTCTTCGCGTTCTTGTTCCTGGTCAGTCTGCTCGTGCGGCTCGGAAACGGCTGAACGCACCTCAAGCGACATCTCGGACACGCCGATGACTGTCGGGTTCGGGTGACCCAGCACGCCCGGCCGAGAGGACGCGCGTGGACGACTACTTCGCCGGAGCGAGCCTGCGCATGCAGAGCCCGCCGGCGCCCGCGCCCCCGCCCCCAGCGGGACCCAACCGGCTGCTCATCGGGCTGCTCGTCGCGTTCGGGGCGCTCGTGATGGTCGGCATGCTCGCCGCCGTGGTGATCCCGCAGTTCCTCGACGGCCGCGACCTGTCGCGCATCACGGCGGTGTCGGCACCGGACTCGGTGCTCGGTATGCCGCGTCTGACGGACGCCGTGAGTGCGGCGGCCCAGGAGCGGCTGCTCGGGTTGCCCGGGCCGGGCGACCACGTCGCGGGCGTGTACGGCGTGGAGCAGGTGCGCCTGCTGGTCGGGGCGGCGAGGTACCGACTGGGCCCCGCTGAGCGCCGAGACTTCCTCGAAGGGGCGAGTGCGGAGGTCGGCAAGAACGGCATGGCGCTGCACGAGGTCGACGCCGGGGCGCTTGGCGGCACCTTCCGCTGCGGCACCCAGACGGATGGCCTGATGACGCTATGCGTCTTCGTGGACGGCGGCTCCTACGGCTTGGTCGTCCTCACGGGTGGCAGTGATGACGATGTCGGCACGGCGCGCAGCGCACGCGAGGCGTTCGTCCGCCGTACCTGATCAGGGACGCGTGGTGAGGGTCTGCGTCAGGGCGGCGACGAACCGGCGCCCACCGCTCATGCGTTCCTCGTAGCCGGAGCGGAACGGCGCGGGCAGGTACCCCTGCCAGATCGGGCTGATCGAGGCGACCAGAGCTCGCTCGTCTCGGGCTGAGACGATCCCGCGGCCGAGGGCGTCGAAGGGCTCCCCGGGCACGGAGACCAGACGGATCCCGCCCAGGGACCACTCGTGCAGCTCGACGGGAAGTCGCCTCCCGACCTGGCCGCCGAGGACGGTCATCAGGGTCAGGCTCGCGCGTGGGCGCAACGTCCGGACCGGGAGCACCTGCACCTGTTCCGGGAGCTCCTCGACCCGCGTCAGCAGGTCGTCCACGGCCTGCGCGACGTCGCTGCCGACCCGCTCGGCGAGGTCCCATCCGCCACCGGCGGTCAGATCGTCGTGCGAGAAACCGTGCGGGTCGACATCCCCCATGGCACCCATGAGCAGTACGGCGGGCGCGCCGGTGCTCTCTTGCAACCGACGGCGATAGGTGCCGACCCAGTCGCTGGAGATCGCGCGGCAGGTCGGGCCCAGCGCCACTGGGTGGATCCCGACGTTGCCGAGGGTGCCGAGCAGGGTGCCGTCGGGGCTGTGTAGCGCGAGGGCCGCGAAGCTCGGGTGGTAGGGCAGGTCGCGGCGGTTGCGCCCGAGGCCATCGGGCAGCGCTTCTCGTGCGTAGGACAGCCGCGCCGGGGTGAGCGCGGCCTGGGCCTCCCGCGCCGCGGCGGTGCAGGCAGCCACGACCAGGTCGAGGAAGCCCGGCGGCACCGGCCAACCCGCCCGCTTGAGCGCGGCGTTCGCTGCGGGGCCGGCGTGCGTGTGCACGCACGAGGTGAGGACGTGCGTCACCGGGATGCCGAGCGCCTCCGCCACCGCGGCCCGCACCGGGTCGGCGAAGTCCGGCCCGAGCATGAGCAGGTCCAGCACCAGCAGGCAGACCGTCGTACCGCCTTCGCGCACGAGCAGGGCATGCACCTCGAGGTCGTCGTGCACCTCGGTGACAGGCTGCTTCTTGCCGCCGAAGCCGGCGAGCACGACGGGAAGGGCAGGGGTGAGGACCCAGCGTCCGAAGCCGGCTTCCATGCGGTCTCCCCGAGTTTGTAGTGGACTCACACAATCATGAGGGAAGGGCAACTGTGACGACGCACCTCGCCAGACTGCGCCCTGGCGTCCGGCGCCGGCGCGCTTCCACCTGGGACCGCACCGGCCGCAACGATGACTTCCTGACCGTGGCTCCCGGCGAGACCGTGGTGCTCGGCACCGACACCGGGCCCGGTCAGGTGACGCACCTGTGGTGCACCCTGCTCGCGCCCGACCCGTGGTGGGGGCGGTCCCTGGTGCTGCGCGCCTGGTGGGACGGCGAGGACTCTCCGTCGGTGGAGGTCCCTTTCGGAGACTTCTTCGGAGCCGGCAACGGGCTGGTGGCGCCGTACTCCTCGGCGTTGCTCGAATGCGCTCCGAGTGACGGGTTGAGCCTGCACAGCTGGTTCCCGATGCCCTTCGCCACAGGCTTTCGCGTCACGGTGACCAACGAGGGTCCGCTGCCTGTGCTCGCGCTCTACTGCTACCTCGACTACGAGCTGTGGGAGGCGCCGGACCCCACTTTGGGGCGCTTCCACGCCTGGTGGAACCGTGAGCAGCGCACGCTGCCGGAGGGCCCGGCGGGTACGTACGCGCACGGGGTCAACCTCACCGGCGACGCCAACCACCTGTTCGTCGACACCACCGGCCAGGGCCAGCTCGTGGGCACGTCGCTGTTCATCCACTCCGACCTCGGGGGTTGGTACGGCGAGGGCGACGACATGATCTTCGTCGACGGCGACGTGTGGCCCCCGACAGTGCACGGGACGGGCACCGAGGACTGCTTCGGCACCGCGTGGTCTCCCAGCGAGGCCTTCTCGAGCCCGTGGTTCGGCCAGCCGGTGGCGGACCGGGAGGACTGGGCGGGGTTCAGCTCGCTCTACCGCTGGTACGTCGCCGACCCGGTGCCGTTCTCCTCCTCGCTGCGCGCCACCGTCGAGCACGGGCACGCGAACGACAGGGGAGACGACTGGTCCTCGGTTGCCTACTGGTACGCCGTGGACCGACTGGAGCCGCTGCCGCCCCTGCGGTCCGTCACCGACCGTGAGCCGCCCTGGCCCCCGGTGTGGCGTGACCGGGCCGTCGCCGCACGCGGGGTGCTCGGTCGGCTCCTGGACGACCAGGACCCGCGCGCTCGGGTGGGCTCGTCGTACCTCATGCGGGCCTTCGCGCGGCGCGACGGGGCGCTGGTGGACCGCACCGTGCAACTGCTGGCCGAACCGGTGCCGCCGGCCGTGCCGTGCGACGACGAGCAGGCACAGGAGCTGCTGCAGCAGTGGGCGGCGCGCTTCGATGCGACGCTGGCCCCAGCATCCCCGTTGGTGGTGGGGTTCCGTCTCGCCGGGGCGCAGCCGCGGCAGCTCGTGCTTGCGTCCGGGGAGTGCGCGGTCCGCCTGGGGAGCGAGGGGCCCGAGCGGTTCACCGTGGTGACCGACCGCGAGACCCTCGCTGGCTGGAGCGACGGGGCTGTGGCGCCCTGGGACGCTGTGCTGCAGGGCCGCCTGCTGGTCCTGGGCGACGCCGACCTCGCTCCCCGCTTGAGGGCTTGGTTCGGGTTGCTCTGAGGCCATCTGGCCCAGAGCCCTTGGGACCTTCTGCCCTGGGGGTGACGGTCGACAACCCCTGGGGGCTAGTCCCTTGTGGCCATCTTGGGCCAGAGCCCTTTATTTGCCGCTCAATTCACCCGACTCTCGACATGGCACCCACCTGGGTCGCATCGGTGGATACGGGAGCGGACCGACATGGCGAAGCGCGCGAAGTACCTCGTTCCACTCCTCGCGGGTCTGGTCGTCACCGTGCCGGCGGCACCCGGCGCGAACGCGGGGATCCTTGACCCGATCGTCGCGGTCGTGACGACCGCTCTGGACACCACTGATGGCTTGCTGACCGGCGCGGACTGGGGGTACTCCGCCGCGGAGACACCGATGACCCTGGTGAACTCCAGCATCGGCGCGGACCGCCTCTGGTCGCGCGGCTACACGGGCGCTGGCGTGGGTGTCGCTCTCATCGACACGGGCGCCGTGCCGGTGCAGGGGCTGGATCTTCCAGGCCGCGTCGTCAATGGGCCGGATCTGTCCTTCGAGAGCCAGCGCGCGCAGTTGCGGAACCTGGACGGCTTCGGCCACGGCACCCACCTCGCGGGCATCATCGCCGGCAACGACGGCACCGCTACTGGCTTCAAGGGCGTCGCCCCGGACAGCACGCTGCTCAACATGAGGGTCGGAGCCTCCAGTGGCGCCGCCGACGTCACCCAGGTCATCGCGGCAATCGACTGGGTGGTCGCGCACCGCAACGACCCCGGCCTCAACGTCCGCGTCCTCAACCTCGCCTTCGGTACCAACGGCACGCAGGCGACCAACCTGGACCCGCTGACCCACGCCGTCGAGAACGCCTGGCGGGCGGGGATCGTGGTCGTGGTCTCAGGCGGCAACAAGGGGAGCAACCAGGCCTCGCTCGACAACCCAGCGCGCGACCCGTATGTCATTGCGGTCGGAGCGGATGACCCCAACGGCACCGCCTCCGTCGTCGACGACACCGTGCCGAACTTCTCGAGCCGTGGTTCGAGCACTCGGGGCGTGGACCTGATCGCGCCCGGACAGTCGATTGTCTCGCTGCGTGACCCCGGCTCCTACGTCGACACTGAGTACCCCGGCGCAGTGGTGGGGACCCGCTTCTTCAAGGGCAGCGGCACCTCGCAGGCGGCGGCCGTCGTCTCTGGCGCCGTGGCGCTGCTGATGCAGCAGCGGCCGTCGCTCACTCCGGACCAGGTGAAGGCGCTGCTGAAGTCCACCGCTTCACCCCTGCTGCTCACCTCCTCGGCCGCGAGCGGCTCCGGGCTGTTGAACATCGACGCGGCAAGCCAAGGGTTGTCGCTGCTCAGCACGCAGAGCTGGACCCGCTCAACAGGTCTCGGGACCCTGGCGGCTTCTCGCGGCTCGCTGCTGCTCAACGACGGCAAGGCCGACCTCAGTGGCGAGAAGGACATCTTCGGCACCGCTTGGGTGCCCAGCGTGTGGGCGCCGAAGAGCTCGGCGGGGACCTCCTGGAGCGGCGGCACGTTCAACGGTCAGGTGTGGACCGGCAAGTGCTGGTGCGGCAGCTCCTGGGCCAGCAAGACGTGGGGAAGCGTGTCCTGGAGCAAGTCCAGCTGGGGAGGCGTCTCGTGGTCCAGCCGTAGCTGGTCGGACGAGCAGTGGTCCAGCCGTAGCTGGAGCGGAACGGGCTGGACGAGCCGGAGCTGGTCCAGCCGCAGCTGGTCGGCGTCGTCGTGGGCATGAGCCCGCTGTGACCGCGCCAGTCGAGCACGTCGACCGCAGGCGGTCCGTCTGGCTCGTGGTCCTGGGTCTGGCTGTGCTGGCGGTCCCCCTTCAGTGGGGGGTCGCGCAGCTGCCGGACACCGTCGTCGCTGACCACGGTGTCCCGTGGTGGGTGCTGGCGCTCGGCTTCGGAGCAGCAGAGCTGTGCCTGGTGCACTTGCGGTGGGGGCGTGAGGCTCAGAGCTTCAGCCTCGGCGACATCCCGCTCGTGCTCGGCCTGTTCCTGGTCGACCCGCAGGAGCTCATCCTGGCGAGGCTGGTGGGGGCAGGTCTGGCACTTGTGCTCTACCGCCGCCAGAGCGCCGTGAAGACGGTGTTCAACCTGGTGCAGTGGTGGCTGGTCACCAGTGTGGCGTTGCTGTTCTGGCACCTGTTGGCGTCTCCCCACGACGCGCCGTACTCCGTGTGGGTCTGGGTCCTGGCGGTCCTGGCCGCCGTAGCCGCCGATGTCCTGACGACGGTGGTCATCGTCACGGTGATCGCCGTACGCGGCACAGCCGTCGACCTAGCGATGCTGTGGGAGGCGATCTGGTCGGGCAGTCTCACCGCGGGGGCCAACGCCTGCTTCGCGCTCGTCGCTCTGGACGTCGTCACTGTCGACTGGCGCGGTGGCTGGGCCCTCGTCGTACCCGCGGGCTTTTTGTGGCTCGCACAACGTGCCCACGTCGAGCTGCAACGCCGGCACGACACCCTCGAACGCCTGAACACCCTCGGCGCCCGGCTCACCAGCCGACTCGACGTACAGGTCGTCGTTGAAGAGGTGTTGACGGCAACGTCACGGCTGCTGGAGGCCGGCGAGTGCGAGCTCGTGCTGGTGCCGCAGTTCTCCGGGACCGGACAGGTCTTCCGGTTCGTGGACGGGCGGGTGATCCACCTGCAGACCGGTGACGACGTGCTGCCCAGCGTCGCGCTGCCCGTGGAGCGTCGCCTGCGGCCGCCGCGGCCTGTGTCCGTGCTCACCGAGCACCTCGTGGACCGGGGCCGTGTCGTCGGCGCCCTGACCGTGCGGAACCGGCTCGGTGAGGTCGGTGCCTTTTCGGCGGACGACGCGCGCATGCTGCGAGGGCTCGTGGCCCACGCCACCTCGGCCCTGGTGAACGCCCGGCTCGCCGACCGCCTGCGTGAGCAGGTGCGTGAGAACGAGCACCAGGCTCTCCACGACGCGCTCACGGGGCTGCCCAACCGAGTCCTGTTCGACCGCATCCTCGCCGACGCTCTGGCTTCCGGCGAACAGGTGAGTGTGCTCCTGCTGGACCTCGACAGGTTCAAGGAGGTCAACGACACGCTCGGCCACGCCGCGGGAGACGAGCTGCTCCGTGAGGCGGGTCAGCGTGTGATGGCGGCCGTCCCGCAGGCCAAGACGATCGCCCGCTTGGGCGGCGACGAGTTCGCGCTGCTGCTCCCGGGAACGCGGGTGGCCGAGGTGCGGCACTGTGCCGCCCAGGTCCGAGAGGCGTTGCTGCACCCCCTGGCGATGCAGGGCATCACGTTGACCATCGACGCGAGCATCGGGGTCGCCTTCGGCCCGCTGCACGGCAGTGGCGCCGAGGAGCTGCTGCGGCACGCGGACGTCGCGATGTACCGCGCCAAGCGGGTGCGCTCTGGTGTGGAGGTCTATGCGCCCGACGCCGATGACCACACAGCGATGCGCCTGGCGCTGGTGAGCGAGTTGCGCGACGCGATCGGCGGCGGTCAGCTCGAGCTGTGGTACCAGCCGAAGGCCGAGCTCGGCTCGGGTGTCGTCAAGTGCGTGGAGGCGCTGGTGCGCTGGCGACACCCCGAGCGTGGGCTGGTCCAGCCGGACGACTTCATCCCCGTGGCGGAGCAGACCGGTCTCATCGACCCGCTCACCGACTGGGTCCTGGATGAGGGGCTGCGTCAGCACGTCGCGTGGCGGGCGCAGGGCCTGTCGCTCGGCGTGGCCATCAACGTCTCCACCCGCTCGCTTCGCCGGGAGAGCTTCGAGCGCGACGTGCGCGAGGCCCTGCGGCGCCACGACGTGGACCCGTCCTGGCTGACGCTGGAGATCACCGAAAGCGCCATGATGGAGGATCCCGAGGGCGCGGAGGCGCGGCTTCGGACGCTGCGCGCAGTTGGCGTGCGGGTCTCGGTCGACGACTTCGGCACCGGCTACTCCTCGTTGTCGAACCTCCGGAGCCTGCCCGTGGACGAGGTCAAGATCGACAAGTCCTTCGTCAGGGACCTCGCCCAGGGGGGCGACGACGCGGCCATCGTCGGAGCGGTCGTGCAGCTCGTGCACCGCCTCGGGCTGGCTGTGGTGGCCGAAGGAGTAGAGGACGAGGTGTCACTGCAGATGCTGGAGCGGATGGGGTGCGACACCGCCCAGGGGTACCTGCTGAGCCGTCCGGTGCCGGCGGCAGAGCTGGGCCGCTGGATGGCGCAGCGGAACGTGGCGCTGGTGCCCGAGCCTCGGCAGGCGGCCTTCCGGGTCGTTTGAGGGTGTCGTTTGAGCGGGTCAGCGCAGCAGTGCGGCCAGCTCGGCAAGAACCTCGGGCCGTTGCGGGTACGGCGTGGACAGCGCCACCCGGTCGCAGCGGCCGAATCGCATCCGGAGCCCGACCGCGACCTGTTCCGGCGTCCCCACCAAGGCCACCGCGTCGAGCACCTCGTCGGGAACAGCCGCGGGCAGATCCGCCCAGCGACCCTCGTGAGTGAGTGTCCGGAGCTCGTCCTGCAAGGTGCCCCAACCGTGGGCCTCCAACACCCGGCGATAGGCAGGGGTGGAGGCGTAGAACCCGACGAGCGAGCGGACCGCCGTACGTGCCTGTGAGAGCTCGTTTTCGTCGTCAGCCACTGCGACGATCGCCTGCCCGATCACGGGGAAGGACGGTGGTACGTCGGCCAGCATGACCTCAAGGGAGCGAGAGGTGTTGAAGGGGTGCACGAGCAACCCGTCCGCCTCGGCAACCGCCATCGCCGTCATCCGCGGGCCCATCGCGCCAAGCAGGATCGGCACCGGGGCCGCGGGGGCAGGGACGAACAGCGGCGGGCAGTAGGTGTGCTCCGTCCAGCGACCCACGAAGTCCAGCGGCTCGCCGGTGCTCCAGGCGTGCCAGATGGCCCGTAGCGCGCGCACCCACTCCTGCATCTGCTCGACGGGTGAGTCCCACGTGCTGCCGAAGCGCCGTGTGACGTGGGCCCGGACCTGGGTGCCGAGGCCCAGGGAGAAGCGACCGTCGGACGCTCGCTGCAGGTCCTGCGCCAGGTAGGCCAGGTGCATCGGGCTGCGCGGAAGGGCCACGGCCAGGTTGGAGTACAGCGCGAGCGTGCGGGAGGACACGGCGGCAACCGCGAGCGGCAGAAAGGGGTCGTTCGGTCCCTCGTACGTGAAGACGCCGCCGAGCCCCGCCTCCTCGAGCTGCGCCACGGCACGGGCGACATCGGGCAGGTCGGCGTCGAGCCGTACGTCGAGGAGCACGGGCTAGACGCTAGGGGGTCCGACTACGCTCAGACATCGTGGCTGCTGACCGTTCCGCTGACCTGTTGGCCCTCGACGCCACCCTGACGAGCATCGAGAAGGTGCTCGACCTCCCCAAGCTGCGCGAGGAGCTGGTGGACCTCGAGGAGCAGGCCGGCATGCCCGGGCTCTGGGACGACCAGGAGAAGGCCCAGCGCATCACCGGCCGGATGTCGGTCGTGCAGGCTGACATCTTGCGCCTGGAGACCTACCGGCAGCGTCTGGAGGACCTCGGGGTGCTGTACGAGATGGCGGCCGAGGAGGCCGACGAGGGCACCGAGGTGGAGGCCGACGCCGAGCTCGCCGCCCTCACGAAGGAGATCGGCAGCTTCGAGGTCCGCACACTGCTCTCGGGCGAGTACGACGAGCGCTTTGCGTTGGTGCAGATCAGCCCGGGAGCTGGTGGCGTCGACTCCCAGGACTGGGCGCTGATGCTCTGGCGCATGTACTACCGGTGGGCCGAGCGTCACGACTACCCGCTCGACGTCCTGGAGTGGCAGGAGGCCGAGGAGGCCGGCGTGAAGAGCGTCGTCTTCCAGGTGAAGGTGCCCTACGCCTACGGAACCCTGGCCGGTGAGCACGGCGTGCACCGACTCGTCCGCATCAGCCCCTTCGACAACCAGGCGCGACGCCAGACCTCCTTCGCGGCCATCGACGTGACCCCCGTCGTGGACACCGTCGACGCGGTCGAGGTCGACGAGAAGGACATCCGTGTCGACGTGTTCCGCTCCAGCGGGCCGGGTGGGCAGGGCGTCAACACCACGGACTCCGCCGTACGCATCACGCACCTGTCCAGCGGCATCGTGGTCTCTTGCCAGAACGAGCGCTCACAGATCCAGAACCGCGCGGCGGCGATGATCGTGCTGCAGACCAAGCTGCTGGAGAAAAAGCGCGAGCAGGAGCTCGCCGAGATGGACGCCATCCGCGGAGGCAAGGCCGACAACGCCTTCGGCTCGCAGATCCGCAACTACGTGCTGCACCCTTACCAGATGGTGAAGGACCTGCGGACCGGCGTGGAGACCTCCCAGACCCAGGCCGTGCTCGATGGCGAGATCGACGAGCTCGTCGAGGCGGCCATCCGTTGGCGGCGCACCAAGGAAGACCCCGCCTGACACAAGGGACACTCGCTCCGCGCCTACGATGGCTGGGTGATCCGCCTCGAGAACGTCTCCAAGAGCTACCCGACGAGCACCCGCCCGGCGCTCGACGGCGTGGACGTGGACATCGAGAAGGGTGAGTTCGTCTTCCTGGTGGGCTCGTCCGGCTCCGGGAAGTCCACCTTCCTCCGGCTGCTCCTGAAGGAGGAGGCTCCGTCCGCGGGGAGCGTCCACGTCCTGGGCAAGGACCTGTCGCGCCTGTCGCACTGGAAGGTGCCGGCGCTGCGACGCCAGATCGGTTGCGTCTTCCAGGACTTCCGGCTGCTGCCGAACAAGACCGTCACCCAGAACGTCGCCTTCGCGCTGGAGGTGATCGGCAAGCCGCAGAGCACGATCAGCAAGGTCGTGCCTGAGGTGCTGCAGCTCGTCGGGCTGGAGGGCAAGGGTGGCCGCATGCCGGATGAGCTCTCCGGTGGTGAGCAGCAGCGTGTCGCCGTGGCCCGTGCCTTCGTCAACCGCCCCATGCTCCTGATCGCCGACGAGCCGACGGGAAACCTCGACCCGACCACCTCCGTCGGGATCATGAAGTTGCTCGACCGGATCAACCGGACCGGCACGACCGTCGTGATGGCCACGCACGATGCCCAGATCGTCGACTCGATGCGCCGCCGCGTCGTGGAGCTGTCGCAGGGGAAGGTCGTTCGCGACCAGACCCGCGGCGTCTACGGCTACGGCGCCTGACACCCCCGAGGTTTCCCCTTGCGCGCCCAGTTCGTCCTGAGCGAGATCTGGATCGGTCTCCGCCGCAACGCGACCATGACGGTCGCGCTGATCGTCGTCATGACCATCAGCTTGCTCTTCCTCGGTGGAAGCCTGCTTGTCCGACAGCAGGTCGACCACATGAAGGGCTACTGGTACGACAAGGTCGAGGTGACCGTCTACCTGTGCGGCGACACCTCCTCCGCCGGCAACTGTGCAGGCAAGGAGGTCACCCAGGACCAGCGTGAGCAGATCGGCAAGGACCTCGGGGCCACGCCTCAGGTCGAGCGGGTCTACTACGAGTCCAAGGAGCAGGCGTACGAGCGGTTCAAGGAGCAGTTCAAGGACAGCCCGGACCTCGTCGCCAACGTCACCCCCGAGGCGCTCCCGGAGTCCTATCGGGTGAAGCTCCATGACCCCAAGCAGTTCGACGTGGTGGCCAGTGCCTTCCGCGATCGCCCCGGTGTGGACACGGTGCAGGACCTCAAGAAGCTGCTCGAGCCTGTATTCAAGGTGCTCGACGGCGTCTCCGTCGGCGCCCTGTTCTTCGCCGGCGTGATGCTGTCCGCGGCCATCCTGCTCATCACGATCATGATCCGCGTCTCGACCTTCAGCCGCCGGCGGGAGATCGGCATCATGCGGCTGGTCGGCGCGAGCAACTTCTACATCCAGCTGCCGTTCCTGCTCGAGGGTGCGATCGCGGGTCTCGTCGGTGGGGTGTTCGCCGGCGGGTTCCTGTGCCTGAGCAAGTGGTTCTTCGTCGACCAGCGGCTGCGCGAGTACATCAAGTTCACGACCTTCATCGGCTGGGGCGATGTCGTGGCGGTAGTGCCGGTGATGATCGCGACGGGCGTCATCATCTCCCTGGTGGCCTCCTACCTGTCGCTGCTGCGCTACCTGCGGGTCTGACCGCTCCTCGACTCCGCTCCTAGACTCAACGCATGCACCCCTCCCGGCACAGCCTGCTGCGCTGGGCGGCCTGGGGGGTCGCGGGAGTGGTGGCGCTGGGATCGGCCTTCACCTTGGGCGTCGTGGCGGGTGCCGGAAGCACGGCTCCCACGGCCCCTTCCGTGCCAGGCCTGCTTGATCAAGCTGCGCGGGAGATCGCCCAGGACGGCCTGCGCCCGGTCGACCGCTCCGTGCTCGACGCTGCCGCCATCCGGGCGATGCTCCAGGCCGCCGACGACCAGTGGGGGAGCTGGGGGGACGGCGCTTCGACGCGTGGCGGGTACGCCGGCGTCGGTCTGTGGCTTCGCCGTACCGGCTCCTCGGTGCGCGTCGCGCAGGTCGCCGCAGGCGGCCCCGCTGCAGCGGCCGGCGTGCAGGTCGGTGACGAGGTGGTGACGATCGACGGGCGACCGCTCGTGGGTGTGAGCGCCGAAGCTGCCGCCGCGTCGCTGCGCGGCAGAGCAGGTACGCCGGTGGTCCTGACGCTGCGTCGGGGTGAGACAGGGCGCACCCTGGCCCTGACCCGCGCGGTCGTCGAGGCGCCAAGGGTGAGCTCGACGATGACGGCGTCGCACGTCGGGCGCATCGTGGTGCCCGTCTTCGCGCTGGGCGCCGGGCGACAGGTGGGCGAGGCCGCTCGGGCGCTCGTGGCTCGTGGTGCGACCGGGCTGATCCTGGATCTTCGGGGTGACCCGGGTGGCCTGCTGAGCGAGGCCGTGGAGACCGCGAGCGCGTTCCTCGACGGCGGCGCGGTGGTCACCTACACCCGGCGCGACGAGCTGTCGCAGCGGCTCGATGCCGACGGCGCGGGCGACACCACCACCCCGCTTGTGGTGCTCGTGGATGGCTCGACGGCCAGCGCTGCCGAGGTCGTGGCCGGGGCGCTGCAGGACCGCGGACGCGCCGTCGTCGTGGGCTCTCGCACCTTCGGCAAGGGCACGGTCCAAGAGCCCCACCGGCTTGCCGACGGCAGCTCCCTCGCGCTCACCGTGGCGCGTTACACCCTGCCCAGCGGCCGATCGGTCGAGGGCGTCGGCATCGAGCCCGACATCCAGGTGAGGGACGGGGCGGCCGCACTGCGGCGGGCCGTCGAGGTGCTCTCGGGCCTGCTCGCCGACAGCGGTGGCGGCCGCGGGTGAGCCCCAAGGAGACCGGCAAGGGCAAGCTCGTTGCGCAGAACAAGAAGGCCCGCCACGACTACGAGATCCTCGACGTCTACGAGGCCGGGCTCGTGCTGACGGGCACCGAGGTCAAGTCGTTGCGTCAGGGCCGTTGCTCGCTCGTCGACGGTTACGCCGTCATCGAGAACGGCGAGGCCTGGCTGATGGGGGTGCACATCCCGGAGTACACCGAGGGGACGTGGAACAACCACGCGCCGCGCCGCAAGCGCAAGCTGCTGTTGCACAAGGAGGAGATCCTCCGGCTGATCGGCAAGACCAAGGAGAGTGGCCTGGCGCTCGTGCCGCTGCAGCTGTACTTCAAGGACGGGCGCGCCAAGGTCGAGATCGCCCTTGCCAAGGGCCGCAAGGCGCACGACAAGCGCCAGGCCCTGTCGGAGCAGGACGCCAGGCGGGAGATCCAGACGGCCATGGGCCGGGCGCTGAAGGGCCGGGAATCCGCGCGCGGTCGAAAGCGCTGAGCGGGTAGGCTGAGGGCATAACTCAACAGGGGGTGACTGGTTTCGATTCCGGATGTCGGACCAGGGGAAGCGGGCCGAGGAAGCCGACGATCATCTCGTTAACGACCCGTCGGAAAAAAATCAAGCGCCGACAACAGTCCGCGCGCGTACGCCCTCGCTGCCTAGCAGCTAGTGCGTCGCTGTCAACCTGGGAGAGCCTCCGGCCCAGGACCTGGCATCGCAAGGAGGAACATCGGACCCTTTGGCCGCACGGGGGTTCGATGAGCTAGTGCGGCTGAGCCTGTTCCCGACGTGCTGGCGCGATCGGGAGGGCTGAGAAAAGCGAAGCCAGCTGCGCCCGGAGAAGTCCTGATCTGGTACCGGAAGACGAGGGTTCGATTCCCTCCACCTCCAAGAGCGCTCAAGGGGGCCATCCCGTGAGCGTTGTTGGAGGTGCCCCAGAGCCCCCATAGCGAGCCAAGCTGTCGCGCGCCCAAGCAAGGGCGTCGCTGCTGACATTTCCGCAGCCGTCGGTGCAGCAGACGCATGAGGGGTGAGGGTGCCCCTACCCGGGCGCCACAGTTGGCCGCTCCTCCGTTCTCCTCGCCGCAGTGGGGGCAGGCCCTTGGCAGGCCGAGGAGCGAGAGGGAGCACTGATGAACGCGATCGATACCTTGGAGACGATCAAGAGCGGCACGAGCACGCTCGCTGAGACGGCCGGGCACGCCGTCGGTGAAATGGCTGGCAAGGCCAAGCAGGCCGGGACGCTGGTCGGCGGGGCGGCGGAGCGACTGGTTGAGAGCCGGGGGCGTGCACACGTCGCGCCGCGGCGGCGCGGGCGCCGGCTGATGAGGCTGGCAGCGGTCGTTATGGCGCTGGGGACCGTCGTGAAGTTCGGTCGCGGTACGGCGATCGGCCGCGGGCTCAAGAACCGACTGCTCGACCTGACCGGCGGGCGCCCGACGGACGAGGCGACGGTCGAGCGGCTAGCGGCCCAGGGTCTGGACCCCATGGCCCGGGGAGATCTGGCTCAGTAGGAGTTTCGCGCGGTTGGCGTGGGGAACATCCTGCTCGACGTGGGCGCCGAGGTCCGGCCTGTCCAAACGAGGTATGGAGGGGGGCTCCCGTCGGTACTGATCTCACTCCCGTCGGCGATCGTGAGACGGGCGGCTACCTGAGTGGGGACGAGCCCGTCCTCGCGGAGTCGCACGACCAGTTTGCGCCGACGCCTGCAAGCGCTGGTGGGGCAAGGGCGCTGGTCCGGGACGTGTTGGTGCGCGGGGCGCGGCCGGAGTGGGTAGACAGCGCTGAGCTAGCCGTGAGCGAGCTCGTGACCAACGCTGTGCTGCACGCGCACACGGCGATCCACGTGCGTGCGGTCGTGACCGATTCGCGTCTGACGGTCGAGGTCCGTGACTTCAGCCCCGTCATGCCTACCGCACGGGAGTGGGGGGTTCAGGCACCCACAGGGCGCGGCATGACTCTCGTGGCGTCGGTGACGACCGACCATGGCGTCATTCCGTTGCAACCGCACGGGAAAGTTGTGTGGTTTCGGCTCGCGGACCGCGGACCAGAACACGCAGCCACCGAGGCCCAGGCGTTGCTCGACCTGTGGGATCCCGCTGAGTCCGACGGTCATCTGGTCATCCTTCAGGACTTCCCGCCAGCACTGTGGCTGGCCGCTCGCCAGCACCACGACGCAATCTTGCGAGACCTCGCGCTCTACCTCGACGGCCACCCGAATGCCACGATCTCCACGGAAGGGCGTGCTGCTGCCGACCTTGCGCGGTTGACGATCTCTGCGAGCCTGGATCAGGCGCTCGTCCAGCACCCATCGATGCCTCGCGTGCTCGATCTCCAGGTGGTTGTCCCCGCCGACAGACGCGACACCTTCCCGGTGCTGCAGGACGTGCTCGACGAGGCTGAGCGCCTCGCCGCGGCGGAGTTGCTTCTCGTGCGTCCAGCACTGCCCGAGATCGTGGCCCTGCGTGACTGGGCCTGCGACCAGGTGCTGGCTCAGTGCAAGGGCGCCCCCTCGGTTCCGTGGACTGGCGCGGAGGCGCACGTGTTCGCCAACACCAGTGCGCCGGTTCGGCTCCCCGCTTGGGACACCCGCGAGGTGACTGACAGCGAGTTGATGCTGGTGGCAGCCGACGATGCGAACCGCATCCTCGCTGTCAGCCGGTCCTTGGCCCAGGCCCTCGGCTGGCAGGCGGACACCTTGCGGGGTAGGCGCCTGGTGACGATCGTGCCGCCGGCCCTACGCGAGGCCCACGTGGTCGGGTTCACGCGCTTCCTGGCGACAGGAGTGAGGCACGTCCTGGGTCAGCCGGTCGACCTGCCTGTCCTGCACGCGGACGGCCGCGAGCTGCCCGCGCGGCTCCTGATCAACGCCCGCACCGCGCACGACGGTCGTTCGGTATTCGTCGCGGAGTTCTCCTTGCAGGCGGGATGAGACATGATGCGACCCACCACGTCCCCAAGACCGGCTAGCGAGGAACATCCTCGCGCGAGTGCGGGGGAGCACCGATGACTGTTGCTGGGGTCCTCCCCGATAACGAGGCCGAGCGCATACAGGCCGTCCGGCGGTATGACGTGCTGGACACCCCGCCCGACGGCGTCTTCGACCGCATCGCGGCGATGGCCGCTCGGGTGTTCGCCGTACCGATCGCGATCGTCAGCGTCGTCGACACCGATCGCATCTGGTTCAAGGCCCACCACGGCCTGGAGGTCGTCGAGATCGACCGGGTGCCGGGGCTGTGCGCCTCCGCGATCTTGCACAACGAGCCGTGGATCGTCACCGACGCGGCCAACGATCCGCGGACCCTGGCGAACCCCTTGGTCGCTGGGGAGTTCGGGCTGCGGTTCTACGCAGGAGCGCCCCTGACGACCAGCGACGGCTACAACCTCGGGACAGTGTGCGTGATCGACCACGCTCCCAGGCAGGTGACGGTTGAGGAAGGTCAACTGCTGAAGGACCTTGCAGCCCTCGTCGTCAACGAGCTCGAGCTGCGTCTGGCCGCGCGCACGGCGGTCGAGCAGGCCAAGAGTCGGCTCGAGGAGGTCCAGGAGCTTGCGGAGGCGCTGCAGTCAAGCCTGCTCCCACCCTCGCGCATCTCGGTCCCCGGCCTGGACGTCGCCACCCGGTATCGCCCGGCGAACGCTTTCGAGGTCGGTGGCGACTTCTTCGACGTCTTCCCCGTCGATGAAGATTCCTGGGGGTTCGTCATTGGTGACGTTCGGGGCAAGGGGCCGCACGCGGCCGCCCGCACCAGCTTCGCTCGCTACAGCTTGCGTGCAGCGGCGATTCACGACACGGACCCCGCGCGCGTGCTCGGGGTGGTGAACACCGCCCTGGTCAACGACACCCTGGGCGAGCAGGAGCCGCCGTTCGTGACGGCGCTCTACGCCCGGGTCTGGCCTCACGGCCACGGTGCGACGGTCACGTTCGCCAGTGCAGGTCACCCGCTCCCGACGCTCATCGCCAAGGACGGCGTCGTGCGCCAGTTGGGCGAGCCGGGCACGCTGCTCGGAGTGCTGCCTGAGTTGTCCGTTACGACGACTGAGTACGAACTGCACCCCGGCGAGACGCTCGTCTTCGTCACCGACGGCGTCACGGACTCAGGTGCCCCCGAGCGGCTCGGCGCCGAGGGTTTGGTTCGCCTGCTGTCGGCTCACCATGCCTCCCCTGAGGCGGTGGTGGCAGCGGTGGAGCATGCGGTCTCCGCGGCCCAGCGCGACGACATGGCGGTGCTCGCGATCTCACCGGCGCCGGCGAACTGAGCCAGCCCACGCCGACCGCCCCACCATCTTGTCTGCTGCGATCGGTGGTCGTGCCCGGCGCCGGCCGCACTCTCACGCCTGGGGACCTGGTGGTGGCCCCGTCGTCGACGAACCGAGCAGACAACGTTGGGTTGGGGGTCTCAGCCTCGATGGGCTCCCTGGTCTCGCCCCTCGCTGATCGGTTCGGCGCCGGCGTCGTACGGTCTTCGGATGGATCTCACAGGTGCCCGCATCCTGCTCAAAGCCGGACTGCTGCGACCGGGCCGGCCGGACCGGCTGATCGGCGTGGCACTGCAGGTGGCCCGCTGGAACCTGACGCCCGCCGGTGCCTATGCCGCAGCGGCCGCGCGCAACCCCCAGGGCGTGGCGCTGATCGACGACGAGGGAGCGCTGACCTTCCGTGAGGTCGATCAGCGCTCGGACCGGATCGCCGGTGAGCTGCGCGCCCGGGGGCTGCAGCCGGGGGACGCCGTTGGGCTGCTGGCCCGCAACGGCCGCGGCTTCGTGGAATGCCTGGTGGCGTTGAGCAAGTGCGGCGCGGACGTGCTCCTGCTCAACACCGGGTTCGGGGCGCCGCAGGTGACCGCCGTGCTCGACCGCGAGGAAGCGGCCATGGTCGTGCACGACGAAGACCTCGGCGGGCTGGTGGCCTCGGCTTCGGCGAAGCGGCTGCACTTCACGACCGAGCAGCTCGATGTCGTGGCCCGCACGGGCACCCACCCGGCGCCGACACGAGCCGGCCGCGCGGGTCGGATCGTCATCCTCACCAGCGGTACGACGGGAGCCCCCCGAGGCGCGGCGCGCAGCAGCGGCAGCGCGGATGACCTCGTCGCCTTCCTCTCCCGGATCCCGCTGAAGGCGCATGAGTGCACGGTGATCGCCGCCCCGGTCTTCCACGCCTGGGGTCTGGCTCACCTGACGATGGCGGTCTTGATGGGCTCCACCGTTGTCCTACAGCGTCGCTTCGACCCGAAAAGCGTCCTGGCTGCCATCGAGGAGCACCGGGCGAGCGGACTGATCGTCGTGCCAGTCATGCTCGACAAGCTCCTCGCGGCGAACCCCACCGACTTCGACACCTCCTCGCTGCAGGTGATTGCCTCGAGCGGAAGTGCGTTGCCTGGCGAGCTCGCGACACGGGTGCTCGAGGAGTTCGGGCCGGTGCTCTACAACCTCTACGGCTCGACCGAGGCGGCCTACGCCGCGGTCGCCACGCCCGAGGACCTGCTCGCAGATCCCCGCACCGCCGGCCGTCCGCCGTACGGCGTGACCTTGCGGGTGGTGGACGAGGCGGGAGTGGACACGCCGCCGGGTGTGCCGGGGCGGATCTTCGTCGGCAACAAGATGGCCTTCCTGGGCTACACCGACGGCTCGGACAAGGAACGGCTCGGCCCGCTCGTGGCGACAGGGGACCTTGGCGTCTTCGAAGCCAGCGGGCGGCTCACCGTGCTCGGGCGCGACGACGACATGGTCGTGATCGGGGGCGAGAACGTGCACCTGAACCAGGTGGAGGAGGCGCTGCTCACCCACCCCGCGGTCCGCGAGTGCGCCGTCACGGCCGAGGACGATCCGGCGTTCGGGGTGAGGCTGGTGGCGCACGTCGTGGGCATCGCGCCGGAGCAGGAGCTCAAGGACCGGGTGCGCGAGCAGGTGGCGCGGTTCGCGGTGCCGCGCGAGGTGCGCTACCTCGATGCGCTTCCCCGCAACAGCACCGGCAAGGTCGTCAAGCGCGAGCTCGTCGGCGGAGCGCCCTAGTCTGGGGGCATGACGGCGCCGGCGGAGCTCGACCTCCCGGATGTCGATCAGCAGATCGATCGTCCGTGGGTCTCGATCGTCTGGAACGATCCGATCAACCTGATGAGCTATGTGACGTTCGTGCTCATGGAGCTGTTCGGCTACAGCCGCGACAAGGCCACCCAGCTCATGCTCGCCGTCCACCACGAGGGGAGAGCGGTCGTGAGCAACGGCACGCGGGAGCAGATGGAGGCCGACGTGGCCCGGCTGCACGCCAAGGGCCTGTGGGCCACGTTGCAGCAGGACTGACATGCGCTTCACCCGTCACCGCGGGCACGTCCGCGCGCACCTGGACGCCGTCGAGGCGCAGGTGCTGGAGCAGCTAGCCGGCGAGCTGCTCGAGATCGTCGAGGAGCCCAAGGTCGGCGACGACCCGCTCGAGGCCCTGGTCGGCCTGACCACCGAGGACGTCCCGCCTCCGGACGACCCGGTGCTTGCCCGCCTGCTGCCCGACGCCTACACCGATGACCCGGCCGCAGCGGGGGACTTCCGGCGCTACACAGACGGGGACCTTCGTCGTCGCAAGCGCGCCAATGCCCTTGCTGTACGGCGATCGCTCCCGCAAGGGGGCGGCCGGCTCGACCTGGACCGCGACCAGGTCGACCAGTGGCTCGAGTGCCTCAACGACCTGCGCCTGGCCCTCGGCACCGCTCTGGGCGTGGACGACCTGACCGACCCGGAGGACCTGGAGGAGGACCACCCGGCGTACCCGACCGTGCAGGTCTACGGCTGGCTGGGGTGGCTGCAGGAATCGCTGCTGAGCTGCGTCGACCCGCGCCCGCTCGGGTGAGCGGCTACGGCCCCAGCCCCGTCGACTGGGTGCGGGAGGAGGTCGAGCACTACGAGCGCACCGGGACGGCTGCCGACGGCCGGCGGATCGTGGTCCTCACGACGACCGGGGCGAGATCCGGGCTCCTCCGCAAGACCCCGCTGATGCGGGTGGCGGCGGGAGAGACCTATGCGGTGGTCGCCTCGCAGGGTGGGCGACCGACCCATCCTCAGTGGTACGCCAACGTGCTGGCCGATCCGCACGTGCTGCTGCAGGACGGTCTCGTGCGCCGGGCCTACATCGCGCGTGAGGTCACGGGCGCGGAGCGCACCCGCTGGTGGAACACCGCCTGCGTCGCCTTTCCGTCCTACGCCGACTACCAGAGCAGGACGAGCCGCCAGATCCCCGTGCTCGTGCTGGACCGCCCTGGTGGCGATGCAGGGAACGACGCGATCGGTGTCAGGCTGCGCTGACTCGCCGGAAGATGGTGCTGGGTACGGCGACATCCGCGGGCTGTTGGAAGCGCTGGGATCCCCATGCCCCCTGGGCGAGAGCCTCGGCGGTCTCCAGGGTCAGGTATCCGTTTTCGTTGACGTTTCGCGCCGCGGGCTTACTGGCGATGAGCGTCAGGGTCAGCGACTTGCCTTTGAGCTGGTCCGTGATGTGCAGCCTGCGCAGCAAGGGGTCGTACTCGAGGTTCCGGGTGGCGACGTGATGCGTCTCGGTCCACGAGACGGGGCAGTTCACCGTGTCTCCCGCGGCTCCCGGCTCCAGCCGGCAGGGGGCCATCCGTTCGTACTTGATCGTGACGGGCGAACCCGTTGGGTGTTCGACGGTGATGTGCAGCGCGCCGAGCTTGCGGCCCAAGACGATCGGCGCGTAGCCCCCTTCCACGATCTTGCCCGCCGTCGGGTTTGACCGGACTTCGGCCCTGACCGATGGGGCGGGGGCACTCGAAGGTCTTGGGTCCGCAGCTGTCGCGCCGCCGCAGCCCGACAGGGCTACCCCTGCTGCCAGAACGATTGCGAGGGGTCTGAACACGTTGAGGAGTGTGCCACCACGGACCGTGCCGTTTTCGACGATGACCTCGCTAGGCTCGAATCCGTGCTGACCCTGCCCCAGGCCATGATCGACCAGGTGCTCGCGCACGCTCGTCGTGACCACCCCGACGAGTGCTGCGGCGTCATCGCCGGCAAGGACGGGGTCGCCACGCGGGTCTACGCGATGGACAACGCCGACCGCTCCCCGACGGGCTTCACCTTCGAAAGCGGCGAGTGGCTGCGGGTCTACCGCGAGATCGACGACGCCGACGAGGAGCTGCTCGCGGTCTACCACTCCCACACGGCCACCGAGGCCTACCCGAGCCGCACCGACATCCTGTGGGCGCAGCACAACGAGTTCGCGCACTGGCTGCTGGTCTCGACCCGGTCGGACGAGGACGAGGTCCGCAGCTTCACGATCACCGACGGGGTCGTCACCGAGGAGCCCGTCACCGTCACCTGAGGAATGCGCCCGGGCAGGCGTCGTGTTCACTTGAGGTAGTCCGCTGACGAGCCCTGACCCCCTTTTTCTGGAGCAGCATGTCCATCGAGGTCCGCATCCCGACCATCCTCCGCGCCTACACGGGCGGCGAGAAGGCCGTCGAGGCGAAAGGGGACACGCTCGCCGGGCTCATCGACGACCTCGAGAGCCGGCACGCCGGCATCAAGGGCCGCCTGCTGACCGACGAGGGCGCACACCACCGGTTCGTGAACGTCTAAGTCAACGACGAGGACGTCCGCTTCCTGGGCTCGCTCGAGACCCCCCTGAAGGACGGCGACAGCGTCACCGTGCTGCCGGCGGTCGCTGGAGGGTGAGGTTCGACTCGCTGATCGAGTCCCTCGGGCGCACGCCGCTCGTCGGTCTTCCGCGGCTGTCCCCGTCGCCGGACGTGCGGCTGTGGGCCAAGCTCGAGACCGCCAACCCGACCGGCTCGGTGAAGGACCGCGCGGCGCTCTACATGGTCGCGCAGGCCGAGAAGGAGGGCCTGCTCCGACCCGGCGTCACCGTCCTGGAGCCGACCTCCGGCAACACCGGTATCAGCCTGGCGATGGTGTGCCGGCTGCGGGGCTACCGGCTGGTGTGCGTCATGCCGGAGAACACCAGCATCGAGCGGCGCCAGCTGCTCACGATGTACGGCGCGGAGATCGTCACCTCGCCGGCCGCGGGTGGCTCGAACCAGGCCGTCGCCGTCGCGAAGGAGCTCGCCGCCGAGAACCCCGACTGGGTCATGCTCTACCAGTACGGCAACCCGGCCAACGCGGGCGCCCACTACGACACGACCGGCCCGGAGATCCTCGAGGACCTGCCGAGCATCACGCACTTCGTGGCTGGTCTCGGCACCACGGGCACCCTGATGGGCACCGGCCGGTTCCTGCGCGAGCACGTCCCCGGCGTACGCATCATCGCCGCCGAGCCGCGGTACGGCGAGCTGGTCTACGGCCTGCGCAACATCGACGAGGGCTTCGTCCCGGAGCTGTACGACGGGTCGGTGCTCACCAGCCGCTTCTCCGTCGGGCCTCGCGAGGCGCTGCGGCGCACGCGACAGCTGGTGGAGGAGGAGGGCATCTTCGCGGGCATCTCGACGGGCGCGATCCTGCACGCCGCGCTCGGGGAAGCCATGAAGGCCGTGAAGGCCGGCGTACGGGCTGACATCGCCTTCATCGTGGCCGACGGCGGCTGGAAGTACCTGTCGACCGGCGCGTACGCCGGGACGCTCGAGGAGGCGGAGCAGGCCCTCGAAGGCCAGCTCTGGGCTTGAGCGGCGCGTTCAGCCAGGTTCAGCCGCGTTTCGCCGGGGTGTCGGCGAGGCGACACCATCCTGACCCTGCGACCGTAGGCTTGGCACGGGTCGTGATCGGGCAGGTGTCTGTCATGGAAGGGCAGGAGTCGCTGTGCAGTTGACCGTCCTTGGATGCTCCGGAACCTTCCCGAGCGCCTCCTCGCCCTGCTCGGGCTACCTCGTCGAGCACGAGGGCTACCGACTCGTGCTGGACCTCGGCGCCGGCGCTCTCGGCAACCTTCAGCGGCACTGCGACCTCCGTGAGGTCGACGCGGTCTACGTCACCCACCTGCACGCCGATCACTGCATCGACCTCGTCGCCTACTTCTACGCCAGGCGCTACCACCCGGAGGGGATGCCGGCGAGGCTCCCCGTCTACGGACCTCCCGGGACCGCGAACCGCATCAGCGCGGCCTTCGAGGAGCCGCCTGTTGCGGGCCTGGACGAGGTCTTTGAGTTCCGCGAGCCAGGAGCCGGCGTCCACCAACTGGGTCCGTTCACCGTGACCAGCGCCGCCGTGAACCACCCCATCGAGTGCCACGGGTTGCGCGTGGAGGCCGGGGGCAGGGTGCTCACCTACTCCGGCGACACCGCGTCGTGCGATGCGCTGGTGGAACTCGCTCGTGACGCCGATCTCTTCTTATGCGAGGCCTCCTGGCCGTCGGTCCCGACCCCGGCACCGGGCATTCACCTGACCGGACGCGAGGCCGGCGAGCACGCCACCCGCGCAGGCGCCAAGCGGCTCGTCCTGACGCACCTCATGCCCTTCCACGACCCGCAGGCGATGCTGGTCGAGGCGAAGGAGACCTACGACGGCCAGATCGAG
>JBKJSN010000102.1:0-12698 GCA_046595815.1 Mycobacteriales bacterium | reverse complement strand
GGGGCGTTCGAGAGTGGGGGCGTTCGAGAGTGGGGGCGTTCGAGAGTGGGGGGCGTTCGAGAGTGGGGGGCGGCGGCGCTTCGGCGAGGTCGACAGCGCTTTGCGGACGCGACCGGGCAGAATGCGCCGGTGACCACGCCCCCTCAGTTCAGCCCGGATGGCCAATGGTGGTGGGACGGCCAGCGCTGGGTTCCCGCTGCCCAGGCCCCCGACCCCAACGCTGCGCCGCCGTCCCCCTGGACCAAGCCCGCGACCCCCGAGCAGTCGCCGTGGGCGAGCCCCCAGAGCCCGCAGCAGGCGCCCTGGGGCACCGCGCCGCAGCAGTTCCCGCCGTACCCCGCCCCATACCAGCCCTATGGCGCCCCGACTCCCCCGCCCGCGACGGACGGCAAGGCGATCGGAAGCCTGGTCGCGGGGCTGGTCTGGGCGTGCGGCGTCGGCAGCGTCGTCGCGGTCATCCTGGGCCACCTCAGCCGCAGCCAGGCCAAGCGCGAAGGCCGCGCGCCCAGCGGCCTGGCGCTGGCTGGGCTGATCCTCGGGTACCTCGGGCTGGCCGGGGTGGTCGTGGCTGCCGCGCTGGCAATCGCCTTCCGCGACCCGCTGGTGCAGGCGGTACAGAACGACCTGGAGCTGCAGTCGGCCTCCGACGCCCAGCAGTCCTTCCACGACGCGACCGGGCGCTACGCCCCGTCGCTGGAGCAGCTGCGGCCCTACGGCTATGACGACCACGACGGCAAGGTCGACGTCACGGTGCTGCGCGCCAACGCCACCGGCTACTGCCTGTCGGCACGCAGCTTCGGCATCACGTACTACGTCAGCGACGCCGAACCGGCGTCCAGCGAGACGCCCTGCCGGTAACCGTCAAACGCGTAACCGTCAGCGGCGGCCGGAGAGCTGACCGGTCACGCCCCCGCTGCCCACGAAGGTGAACCCGACAGGGAAGTCCGGGTCAGTTCCGTCGCTGACCTCGACGAACGAGAAGGTGCAGCTCAGGTCGTTCTTCTGCTTCCCGCTGCCCTGCGTCTGCACACCCGGATCGTCGAAGGTGCCGACCAGGTTGCCGTCGGTGTCGTAGACCTCGCCGTGGAAGCCCTGGAACGCGTGCGGGATGAAGACCCGGGTGCTGCCCAAGTCGTGCGCCGGGCTCCAGGTGCCGTTGCCCTTGACGACGATTTGATAGGCGGTGCTGCCACACGTGAGCGAGAAGGTGTCGCCCTTCGGGTCCGCAGACGCCGGCGACAGCATCGGTACAGCGAGGCCGGCACTCAGGCCGACGACGGCCAGCATGCGCGAAAGAGTTCTCATGGAGTCCCCCTGGGGGCGGGCCGCGTCCCTCGCGGCCGCTGCCGTTGACGCTAGGCACCCGCGCTCCGGTCAGGTGTCGGCTTCCGGACACCGCGGCACACGCATGCTGTCTGCTCTGACCGTCGATCGGTCGCTATCACGAGATTCCCGGCACGCTCAGCGACAGGCTCAGGCAGCGATCGACTCGACGGATGGAGCAGACAACCCCGCCGAAGGGGTGGGGCGGGGCGGTCCGGTCAGCGCAGGAGCGTGGTGACGACCGCGCCGACGACCGCGCCCCCGCCGAAGCCAGCGAACAGGCCGAGCCGCAGGGACGCGCGGTCGAGTGGGCGCCGCGCCGGCTTCTCCGTGTCATTGACGGCGTCCTCGGCCGGCGCGGTCAGCACGGGCCCATCGAGCTCGAGCGGGTGTACATCGGTCGGCGAGGGCTTGCCCGGCCCGGCGGCAGCGACGGCGACAGCGACCTCGCCCGCACCCTCGAGCTGGGCGGAGGCATCGAGCAGAGCCGCCTCGGCCTCGAGCTGAGCCTCAGCCTCGGACGCAACCGTCCACGGCTCGCCGTGCCGCGGACGCTGCTCGACGAGCGGCAGGCGCACCTGCAGGCCAGGCTGCTCAGGAATGGCCGGCGGCTGAGTCGGCGGGAAGGTCTGCGCAACAGGCTGCGGGGGCGCAGGCGGCGCAGCCTGCTCCCGCGGCGCGGTCGCCGCAGCCAGCAGGGCGCTCGGCTCGAGAAGCGGCGGTGGCGCGGGCACCGGCGGCACAGCCAGGACCTCGGTCACGGCCTCGGCTGCGGCAAAAGCAGAAACCGCAGGCTCGGGCTCGGGGTCGGGCACCACGACGTATGCCCTACCGCACAAGCGACAGAACGTGGTCCCCACACCAGCGGGGTGATCGACAGGACAGACCAGGGCCATAGGTCAGGTGTCGGCCCCGACGGACCCGTCCTTAACCGCGCAGGCGCAGCGTCGAGACGGTGGCCGCCCGGACGTCGGCGGCGCAGAAGCGGTCCGTGACCCACTTGCCCTTGGAGAACAGGCGAGTCTGGTCCGCGTAATGCGCGTTCGTGGAGTCCGGCGACTGCGAGTAGGTCAGCAGGGTCCGGGCATCGGGGCACCCGTCACCGTTGAACTGCACGGCCTGGATGAAGGACGCGCCGTGGGGCACCGGCCCGACGTACCCGGTCTTGGGGTCCCAGGTCGCGCGTACGGCGTTGAACACCCCGAGCGGGCCGGGGCCACCGTGATACGGGATCGACGTGCCGTCAGCGCGCAGGTCCTTCTGGAAGTCCCCGAGCCGCGCATCCATCGGGATCTTGGCGCCCTGCAGGTCCAGCACCGCGTCACCGAAGGCGCGCAGCACCGACGGGTTGGCGGTGTTGAGGCCACGGGGGGTGTTCACCGGGTCGCGGTAGTTGAACGGCGTGGTCCAGATCGGGGTGCGCTGGTAGGCCCCCAGCACCGGCGCCGGCACCGCGATGACGCGCGTCCAGAACCGCCGGAACACCAGCGCTCCCCGGGCGTCGAGGCTGTCGCGACCGTTCCACTTCGCGAGCGCGGCGCAGGCCTTGCTCACCTCGACCGGACCGCTCGAGGACGGCGCGTAGCCGCCGGGGAAGCGCGAGCACATCGCCAGCACGTCCGGCTTGGTGAGCTCCCAGGAGTGCTGGCGGTCGCTGAACAGCAGGTCCTGCAGCTTCTGGCGGGTGAACTTCCCGCGGGCCAGCGCCTCGCGCACCATCACCAGGCCGGAGCGCGTGCGGGTGGTCCGCTCGGTGTCCTCATCCCCGATGATCGTGGCGAAGCCGGTGAGCGGCTGCGCCGGGTTGGCCAGCCAGTAGCTGTCGTTGGAGTTGGTCACGAAGTCGCGACGGATCAGCCACGGCATCTTCGACGGCCCGAAGGTGCCCTTCTGCGCCGAGTCGGGGTCGCTGCCCCACTCGCAGGCGCTGCGCGAACCGTCCAGCACCGGCAGCCGCAGCGCGTCGAACGTGGCGTGGCCCAGCGGCGTGGCGCAGGTGGTGACCTTGGCGTTCGTCACGTGCGGCGTCACCGAGATGTCGGCGTAGAGCGCCTCGCCCGCGTCGTCGGAGGCGATCGTGTTCACCCACGGGATGCCCTGGTCGCGCTTGAGGATCGCCAGCACCTCACGGGAGCTCTGCGCCTGGTTCACGTCGAAGAAGTGGTTGAGGTAGCGGAAGTTCGGTGCGTTGGCGTCGCCCATCACGAAGGCGGTCTCGACCGTCCACGGGAACGGGATCCCCAGCAGCGAGGTGAAGACCGACCCGTGGCGGGTGCTGTAGAGAGTGCGGCTGACCTTGTGCCCCGGCCGGTCTTCGACGGTCAGGGTGCGGGAGGTCATCTTGGTCGGGACCCCGTCGTACAGGTAGGACGTGGGGTCACCGGGGACGAGCGTCTCCTGGAACGGCGTGAAGCGGTACGCCGTGGACACCGTGTGCGACCAGGCCATGTGGGCGGTGTGGCCGATGTTGATGAGAGGTACGCCGAGCAGCGAGCCGCCGGCCACATCCACCTTGCCCGGGATGGTGAGCTGGGACTGGAAGAACCGCTCGGAACCGATCCACGGGAAGTGCGGGTTGCCCAGCAGCAGGCCGCGCCCGTTGGCGGTGGCGTCGGAACCGATCGCCACCGCGTTGGAGCCGATCGCGAGGGTGCCCTCCATCTCGGTCTTCAGCCGGGCGGCCAGCACATCGGCGTCCACGACCGGCGACGGGTTGCTGGCCGACGGGGGCTGCGCCCCGCCGATGCCGTCGATGGCCACGCCCGAGCTCGCGAGCAGGGCGAGTTGGTAGAAGCGGCGGAACACGTCCATCTCGGTGATCGGGCCCACCCACGGCTTGCCCTGGCACACCGGGTCCTTGACACCCTTGGCCCCACCGATCTCGGCGAGGTAGCGGTTGTAGCCGGCGACGTAGCCCTTGACGCCGTCGAAGATCTCCCGGTGCGGCGCGTTGACGCCCTTGCCGGCCATCAGCTTCTCGACCCGCCGGTCGTCGATGATCTGCTGGAAGAAGAAGTCGCTGTCCAGGTTGTTCACCGACGAGTCGTTGCCGCGGAAGACGTACCCGTTGGCGGCGCCGAAGTACTTGCTGCGCTGCGCCCTCACCGTGGTGTAGGTGTCGGCCATCAGGCAGAGCGTGTTCTTCGCCAGGACGTAGCCGTAGCCGTAGCCGAGCGAGCCCCAGTCCTTGGCCACGATGTGCGGGATGCCGTAGGCCGTCGTCCTGACGGTCACGTCGTACCTGGGCTTGGGGTCCTTGCCAGCAGCGGAGGCGACAGGGACCAGGAGGGCGAGGACCGCTGCGGCGGCAGCGAGCAGGGCGGTACGGCGACGGGACACAAGGGCTCCAAGGGGGGCGGTTGCAGGAGAGTTTCGCGTTCGTAGAACGTGTTCCTGCTCATGCGGCGGCTTCCTTGACCCGATCACGCTTAGTCGCCTAGGTTTTGCCGCGTTGCCTCCCCGCCCCCAGCACGGGAGATCCGCCTTAGCGCGCCTTCTGCTCTGGGGGTGAATTTTGCCCCCGGAGGGCCCCCCGATCCTCCGCGGCGCCGGTCACCTCACCCCCTAGGCTGGCCGGCGCCGCGGTAGGCAACCACCGCGCGGAAGGCCAGGAATTTCCGATGCACCAGATCCCCCTTCGCACCCTCGCCGGCGAGCCGGCCACCCTGCCCGTCGGGCAGGCGGTCCTGGTCGTCAACGTCGCGTCCAAGTGCGGCCTGACGCCGCAGTACGCCGGGCTAGAGCAGTTGCAGCGCACCTATGGCGAGCGCGGCTTCTCCGTCGTGGGCTTCCCGTGCAACCAGTTCCTCGGGCAGGAGCCGGGCACGGCGCAGGAGATCGCGACCTTCTGCTCCACGTCGTACGGCGTGTCGTTCCCGCTGTTCGAGAAGGTCGACGTCAACGGCGAGGACCGGCACCCGCTGTTCGCCCAGCTGGCCGAGGTGCCGGACGACAACGGCGAGGCCGGCGACGTGCGCTGGAACTTCGAGAAGTGGCTCATCGCCCCTGACGGGCGCGTCGTGCGGCGCTTTCGCCCCCAGTGGGAGCCCGATGACCCTGCGCTCATCGCTGCGGTGGAGAGCGTGCTGCCCTAAGAAGCAGGTACGACGAGCGCCTGGCCTGCCTGCACAGCGCGACCTTGCAGGTCGTTGAGCTCGGCGAGCTGGTCGATGACCGCGCGCGGGTCGTGCCCGGGCGCTACACGCTTGGCGATGGCCCACAGCGACTCGCCGGGCTGCACGACGGTCTGACGGAGCTCGGCCCGCTCCGCGCCGCGTGGCGCCGCCTGGCTGCCCACCCTGCCGAGCGAGAACGCGGCGAGCAGCAGGCTCACGAGCGTGAGCAGCACCACGACCCTGCCTCGGCGGGTCAGGCGCAGCGCGCCGTGCCGGGCGGGGGTGGTGGGGGCGGTCCAGCTCATCGGGGGCTCCTCGAATGCGTGTTCACTCGAACGTCTGTGCGATGTCTACCACGAAATCCACAACACGTCGAACAGGTGTTTGGTTGTGTCGCTGTTTCGGGCTAACGTGCGTCTCGATCACCGATTCGACCCCATGGGTCTGACAAAACCGGGAGCACACCGTGCCGAAGAAGGACAACGAACCCGTCGACCTCGCCGCTCGCAGGCCCGGCCGCAAGCCGGGCGTCGCCCCCAAGACGGCGTCGGTCCAGAACCTCCCCGACGGACCGGCCGACAACGAGGGCCTCACTCCGCGCCAGCGCAAGGTGCTGGAGTGCATCCGCGAGTCGGTCGAGCGTCGCGGCTTCCCGCCCACCATCCGCGAGATCGGCGACGCGGTCGGGCTCGCCAGCACCAGCAGCGTGTCCTACCAGCTGGTCGCACTGCAGCGGAAGGGCTTCCTGCGCCGCGACGCGACCAAGCCCCGCGCGGTCGACGTGCGCCTGCCCAGCGAGATGCCCGGGTTCGGGCTCGAGGACGGTCAGGTCCACACCGCCTTCCCGGAGCCGCGTTACGTCCCCGTCCTGGGGCGGATCGCCGCCGGCGGTCCGATCCTGGCCGAGCAGGCCGTGGAGGAGGTCTTCCCGCTGCCCAAGGAGCTGGTCGGCGAGGGGACGCTGTTCATGCTCAAGGTGGGCGGCGAGTCGATGATCGACGCGGCCATCGCTGACGGCGACTGGGTCGTGGTGCGCCAGCAGCCCACCGCGAACAACGGCGACATCGTCGCGGCCATGATCGACGGCGAGGCGACCGTGAAGACCTACAAGCGCCGCGACGGACACGTGTGGCTGATGCCGCACAACCCGCGGTTCGAGCCGATCCTCGGGGACGAGGCCGCCATCTTGGGCCGCGTGGTCACCGTTCTGCGCCGACTTTAGGAAGTTCACCGGGATTCACCCGAGGTGATGAAACGCGGCCCAGGACATACCCCTGGGCGCGTTTCCCGCGATGACCGGACCGTCCCTGCCCCGACGGCCCGACCGGGCTTCGCCTCAAAGGAATTCTCATGAACCTGCTCAGCCTCTGCCTCACCAAGCTCTCCGCCGCCGGCCTGGTCACCAAGGTCGTCGTCGCTGGCGGCGTCGTGCTCGCCAGCGCCACCACGGCCGGTGCGACCGGGCTCGCCCCGATCCCCGGCGTCACTGCCCACGTCCAGGTCGGCGACACCCAGGCCGACGCCAGCGTCGGCCAGGCGCCCGCCGAGCAGCCCGCCGATGAGCCGACCGACGAGCCCACCGATGAGCCCACGGACGAGCCCACCGATGAGCCCACGGAGGAGCCGGCCGACGACACCGCCGACGACAGCTCCGAGGACGCCTCTGCCGACGACAGCACCGACGACGGTTCTGAGGACAGCACGGAGGACGGCTCCGAGGACAGCACCGACGACGGCTCCGAGGACAGCACGGACGACGGTTCTGAGGACGCCGCAGCCGACGACAGCACCGACGACAGCGCCGACGACAGCGCCGACGACAGCGCCGACGACAGCTCCGACGACAGCGCCGACGACAGCTCGGACGATGGCTCCAGCGAGCCGCAGGATGTCACCGTCGAGATCCGGGTCCGCTAGAGCCAGATGCGGGCCGCGCGTTGGACCGCCAAACAGCGGGCAACCTGCGAACATCGCACGTCATGACGACCGAGTCCTCCCTCGAGGACGCGTTACGAGCAGCCCAGGCCGGACAGGCCTGGGCTGCTCGTGTGCTGTATGAAGAGCTGTCCCCGCGCGTACTCGGTTATCTGCGGGCGCGGGGGGTGCGCGACCACGAGGACCTGACGAGCGAGGTCTTCCTCACGGTGTTCTCCCGGCTGGGCACGGTCACCGGGGGCATGGCGGGGCTGCGGACCTTCACCTTCAGCGTGGCGCACGCGCGGATGGTGGACGACGTGCGCAAGCGGGCCCGGCGCGACCCTGAGGCGGAGTACGACGCCCAGGACGACCCCCGCACCCACGACACGGCCGAGGACGAGGGGATGCTGTCGTTGCAGACCGCGCGGGTCCGCGCGCTGCTCGAGACGCTCGTCCCAGACCAGCGCGACGTGCTGGTGCTGCGCATCCTCGGCGACCTGACTGTCGAGCAGGTGGCCGAAGCGCTCAAGACCTCCACGGGCTCGGTCAAGCAGCGCCAGCGGCGCGGACTGCTCGCGCTGCGCAAGAAACTCGAAGCCGAGGGCGCCCGCACGGCGCAGGACGCAGTTCTGTGAGGGGCGTAACCCTTTGCGGCGCCCAGACGATGACACGACCATGAAGCCCCTGCGTCGTCTGAGCGACCGCACCGCCGACCGGCTGGTGCGGGGCTACGCGGTGCCGGAGGAGCCGGCCCTGGCCGACTTCGTCGCCGAGCTGTCAGCGTTCATGCCCGAGACGCCTCCGGCCCCGTCGGACCGGCTGGCGCGACTGCTCGAGCAAGGGCCGCCGGTGAACACCAACGCCCTCGTCCCGAACTACGCCCCGACGGCCCGCCCGGGGCTGCTCCTGCGCCGGCTCAGCCTCGGCGGCCTGGCGTTGAGCGCGGTCCTCATCGGTGCCGCATCGATGAACACCCTGCCCGGCCCAGCGCAGCAGGTCGTCTCCGATGTCGTGGGCTTCGTGACGCCGATCGAGCTGCCCAAGCCGGACGAGCAGTCCAAGGCGCAGGAGCCGACGCCCGCTCCCACGACAGAGCCGACCTCTGAGACTGGGCCCGTGGTGGCCCCGGGACACACCCCCGAGCCCGGCGAATCCGGCGTACCCAGCCCTGACGACGAGACTGCTGCCCCCGATCCGGACGCGACCGACGAGCCCACGGACGAGCCGAGCGATGAGCCCACGGACGAGCCGACGGATGAGCCCACGGACGAGCCGATCGACGAGCCGGCCGCTGAGGGCGACCCGTACGGCTACCAGACCGGCGGCGGCTGGGACCCCAGCAACACCTGATCGCGTCGTTCAGGCGACTTCGTACGCCGCCAGCTCGGCCGCCAGCTGCGGGTGCACCCTGGCCTTGAGCCGGGTGCCCTCCTCCAGGTGCTCCTCGTTGAGGACCTCGCCCTCGGCGTGGACCCGGCTGACGAGCTTGCCGAAGGCGTAGGGCAGCACCACGTCGACGAGCTTGTCGGGGCGGGGCACCTCGTCCTCGAGCACCTGCAGCAGCTCGGTGAGCCCTTCGCCGGTGAGCGCCGAGACCGTGATCAGGTGCTTCTCCCTGCGCTGTAGGCGCGAGAGCACGACGGGGTCGGCGAGGTCGCACTTGTTGACCACGACGACCTCGGGGATCCCCTGGGCGTCGATCTCGGCGAAGACCTGCCGCACTGCCTGCAACTGGCCCTCGGGGTCGGGGTGCGAGCCGTCGACGACGTGCAGGATCAGGTCCGCCTGGGCGACCTCCTCCAGCGTCGAGCGGAAGGCCTCGACCAACTGGTGCGGCAGCCGGCGTACGAAACCGACCGTGTCGGCCAGCGTGAACTCGCGACCGCTGGTGGTCTTGGCCTTGCGGACGGTCGGGTCGAGCGTGGCGAACAGCGCGTCCTCGACGAGTACGCCGGCCCCGGTGAGCCGGTTGAGCAGGCTGGACTTTCCGGCGTTGGTGTACCCCGCGATGGCGACGCTCGGGATCTCGTGCCGCTTGCGCTCCTGGCGCTTGACGTCGCGGGCGGTCTTCATCTCGGCAATCTCGCGGGCCAGCTTGGCCTTGCGGTTGCGGATGCGCCGACGGTCGGTCTCGATCTTGGTCTCGCCGGGACCGCGGGTGCCGACACCGCCACCGGAACCACCGGCGCCGCCGCCCTGCCGGGACAGCGACTCACCCCAGCCGCGCAGGCGCGGAAGCATGTAGGTCATCTGGGCGAGCTCGACCTGGGCCTTGCCCTCCCGGCTCGTCGCGTGCTGGGCGAAGATGTCCAGGATCAGCCAGGTGCGGTCGACGATCTTGACCTTGACGAGCTCCTCGAGCGCCCGCAGCTGACCGGGGCTGAGCTCGCCGTCGCAGATGACCGTGTCGGCGCCGGTGCTGTCGACCAGCGCCCGCAGCTCCTCGGCCTTGCCCGAGCCCACGAAGGACTTCGGGTCGGGCTTGTCACGCCGCTGCACCAGTCCCTCGAGCACCTCGCAGCCCGCCGTCTCGGCCAGCGCCTTGAGCTCGAACAGCGACGTCTCGGCATCATCGCCGCGCGCGTAGACCCCGAGCAGCACGACGCGCTCGAGCCGGAGCTGGCGGTACTCGACCTCGGTGACGTCCTCGAGGTCGGTGCGGATCCCCGCGACCCGCCGCAGGGCCTGCCGCTCCTCGAGGTCGAACCCCTCGCCTTCCAGGTCGAACCACGGGTTGTCGAGGTCGAGATGGATGGCCGCGTCGCCCGGCGTACCGGGTCGTGCGTCTTGGAGTCGCGCGTCGTTGTGCGGTTGCGTCATCCCTGCCCTGTTCCTGGCCCGAGGTGAGCCTGCTGCCCACCATGGTCGCACCGCGCGCAAGCGGGCGCGATCGGGTTGCGAACTGGCAGAGTCCCGGGCGTGGATCCTTCACCACCGCAGGTCACCATCGTGAACCCGAACTCTCCAGCGGGTACGCCGGACCTGCTCGCCCACGGCCGCGACCCCTGGCGGCCCTCCCGCCGGCAGGTCGTCGTGACCGCCGCGGTCCTGCTGGTCGTGGGGATCGGCGCAACCGTCGCAGCCCTGGTCGTGCAGCGGGCGAGGGTCGAGCGCGCGGAGCGGGAAGCCGTCCGCGCGCTCGCCTTCACCTTCAGCGGCGAGTTGTTCCAGGGGCCGACTGAGGAAGGGTCGGTACAGCTGGAGCTGATCAACACCGGGCCTTTCGGCGCGACCGTTGACGACGTCCGCCTCGAGGCCCCGGGCTTCGCAACGGTCAAGGTCTCCGAGGCCATCTCGAGCTTCGGACTGGTGACCGTGGCCGTCCCGACCACCTCGCCCTGCGACCCGCGGCTCTACTCCATCCGCCCGGACAACCTCCTCGTGCGAGCGCACACGGCACGCGGGACGACGGTCACGGTGCGCACGCCGTTCGGACGCGAGACCGCCGAGGAGATCTGGCGCCGCGTGCGGGCGACCTGCCGCTTCCAGCTCCCCGAGGAGGCGCTGAGCGGCAGCATCGCCGCCTCCTCGCTCAAGGGGCGCACCCTGACCCTGCGGTTTGAGCTGTCCAACGGGGCCGCCCTGCCCCTGGTCATCGACGCGGTCACCACCGCGGCCGACGGGCTCGCGCTCTCAGCGCGGGGGCTGCCGCTCACGATCCCCGCGGGGTCGGGGAACTACGAGATCTTCGGTCATCGCAGCCTGACGCTCACGCTCCGGGTCACCGACTGCGCAGCCCTGCGCCGCGCCGCCGCCAACGCCGGCGCAGAGGGCCTCGACGGTCCGAACAACCTCAAGGTCGCGCTCCACCACCGCCACGCCGCAGGGTACGGGTGGCTGTTCCTCGACCAGGTGGTCGGCCCGCAGGTCGTCGTGAACCACCTCGCCGCCCTGGCCGAGTCGTGCTCCTAGCGGGGAGCTACAGGGCGCGCAGGCCGGTGACGAGCTCGGCGCGCTCGGCCTCCGACAGCGCTGCGTACGCCGAGCAGACCAGCGCGTCGGTCGTCACCTCGACGCCCCTCATGGCGTCGGCGTACTCCGCCGGGTCCGGCCACGGCTGGGGCCAGCCGAAGAACTCGGCGTTGGTCGTCCCATAGCGCCCGGAGACCACGGCGTTCAACGGGGGCACCCCTGCGGCCACGACCGCCAGCAGGTGGTTGCCACCCCGGTGCTCCCGCGCGGTCATCAGCGCCAACGCCAGCCGGGCCGGTCCGTCGGTGGGTCCGTCGTACAGCTTGTGGCGCCAACCGGCGAACAGCGGCAGCCCGGCGATCTCGGCCGCGTCCATCGCCTTGGTGAGCAGCTCGGCGAGGCGCTCGGCCCCCTCGACGGCGAAGTGCGCGCGCCCGAACGCAGCGCACGCCTCGGCGTAGTGCGTCGCGACCTGGGAGGCGGGCAGGACGGCGACCCCCTTGTTCCAGGCCTTGGTCTGAAGCGCGGGCGGGAAGAAACCGAACGCCGCCACGACGACCGAAGGATCGGGGTCTCCGAGCACCCCGCCGCGGCCGCAGTGGTACCACGCCCACGGGTCCAGGCCGAGCTCAGCGCCGCGCGCGAAGCAGTCGGCGTCGAACATGAAGGCCCCGCCGTGCTTGCCGACAGGACCCGCCACTCCACGTACGCACTCCTGCGGGGTCAACCGCTCCACACTCCTTCCGCCACCAGCACCGCGGGCCCCGTGAGAAGCACGTGCCCGTCCTCCTGCCACGTCACGATCAGCCGGCCGCCGGGCACGTGCACGTCCCAGGCGGACCCGCGGGGCTCCCCCGTCCGCAGCACCGTCGCGACGACCGCCGCACACGCTCCGGTCCCGCACGACCTGGTCTCGCCCACTCCGCGCTCGTGCACCCGCATGCGCAGTTGACGGGGGGCCAGGTCCTCGACGTACTCGACATTGAGGTCCAGCCGCTCCGGGGCCAGCACGCCCAGCGCCTCGACGGCGGCGACGTGCACGACGGCGTGCGGGTTGCCCATGTCCACCGCGGTCGCAGGGCGCCCGTCGATGGTCAGGGCCTCGCCGACCACCGCAAGGCCCATGTCGACGGTGATCTCCTCGCCGTCGACGTAGACGTCCTTGACCCCGCCGCGGGTGGCCAGGCGCAGCCGACCCTCAGCCGCCAGGCCCTCGGTCACCAGGTAACGGGCGTAGACCCGGACGCCGTTGCCGCACATCTGCGCGAGCGACCCGTCCGCGTTGCGGTAGTCCATGAACCAAGCGGCTTCCCCGACGTACGGCGAGGCATCGGGCTCCTTCGCCGTCGGCACCACACGCAGCACCCCGTCGGCCCCGATCCCGGCGCGGCGGTCGCAGAGCCGGCGCACGAGGTCAGCGGTCAACTCCAG
>JBKJSN010000080.1:0-13499 GCA_046595815.1 Mycobacteriales bacterium | reverse complement strand
GGCAGAGGGCCTCGAGGCGTCCCACGAGGGCGTCGACTGGCTGCTGGCCCAGGACGAGCTGCCCGACCTGCTCTTCGAAGCCACCAGCGCCTACGTCTACCGCGCCAATGCGCCGCGCTACCGCGAGGCCGGCATCAAGGCGATCGACCTGACCCCCGCAGCACTTGGCCCGTACGTCGTGCCGGCCGCCAACATGATGGACAACCTCGACGCCGACGACATCAACCTCGTCACCTGCGGCGGCCAGGCAACCATCCCGATCGTCCACGCCATCAGCAGCGTCGTGCCGGTGAAGTACGCCGAGATCGTCGCCTCGGTGTCGTCGAAGTCGGCCGGCCCAGGCACGCGCGACAACATCGACGAGTTCACCCGCACGACGGCCCGCGGGGTCGAGGTGGTCGGCGGTGCCGAGCGGGGTAAGGCGATCATCATCCTCAACCCCGCCGATCCACCGCCGCTGATGCGCAACACCGTCTTCTGCTCCATCCCGGAGGAGTGTGACCGCGACGCGATCGCCGCGTCGATCCTCAAGCGCGTCGACGAGGTCGCGCAGTACGTCCCCGGCTACCGCATCAAGAGTGAGCCGCAGTTCGACGACCCCTCCGACGTGAACGGCGGGATGGCTCGCGTCTCGGTCTTCATCGAGGTGGAGGGTGCTGGGGACTTCTTCCCGCCGTACGCCGGGAACTTGGACATCATGACCGCGGCCGCCGTGCGCGTCGGCGAGGCTCTTGCCGCTTCTCGTGTGGGGGTCTGACATGCCTGTGCCGAACACGGTCCTCAAGCCCTACAGCGACACGCTCGACCTGCGCGTCACCGACTCCTCGCTGCGCGACGGCTCGCACGCGAAGCGCCACCAGTTCACCGTGGACCACGTCGTGGGCATCGTGGCGGCCCTCGACGACGCCGGCGTGCCGGTCATCGAGGTCACCCACGGCGACGGTCTCGGCGGCTCCTCGTTCAACTACGGCTTCAGCCACACCCCAGAGCTCGATCTGATCCGAGCAGCCGTGAAGACGGCGAAGAAGGCGAAGATCGCCTTCCTCATGTTGCCGGGCCTGGGTACCAAGGACGACATCCGCGCAGCTCAGGACGCAGGTGGCGTGATCTGCCGGATCGCCACGCACTGCACCGAAGCCGACGTCTCGCGACAGCACTTCGCGCTGGCCCGGGAGCTCGGCCTGGAGACCGTGGGCTTCCTCATGATGAGCCACTCGGTGACGCCGGAAGTCCTTGCGCAGCAGGCCCGCATCATGGTCGACGCGGGGTGTGAGTGCGTCTACGTCGTGGACTCCGCGGGTGCCCTCATCATGGAGCAGACCTTCGACCGGGTCGCGGCGCTGGTGGCTGAGATCGGGTCCGAGGCGCAGGTGGGCTTCCACGGCCACGAGAACCTCGGCATGGGTATCGCGAACTCCCTGTTCGCCGCGCGGGCAGGTGCACAGCAGATCGACGGCTCGACCCGTCGCTTCGGAGCCGGAGCTGGGAACACTCCGGTGGAGGGCTTCGTCGCGGTCGTGGACAAGCTCGGGGTCAACACGGGCATCGACGTCAGGAAGATCATCGACGCCGCCGAGAACGTCGTACGGCCGGTCATGGACGGGGAGTGCCTGCTCGACCAGCTGTCCCTCACCATGGGGTACGCCGGCGTCTACTCCTCCTTCCTCAAGCACGCCGACCGGCTCTCCAAGCGCTATGAGGTGTCCGGCGCAGAGATGCTCATCCGGGCGGGGGAACGCAAGCTCGTCGGAGGCCAGGAGGACCAGCTGATGGCGATCGCCCTGGAGCTCGTGGCGGAGAAGTCTTGACGCCGGAGGGCACGCGCAAAGTTGTCTCGGTCGACGGGCACGACGTCGCCTACCACGATGTCGGTTCCGGTCCAGCGGTCGTCTTCCTGCACGGCAGTGGTCCGGGCGTCACGGGTTGGGCCAACTTCGGCGCCAACCTGCCTGCGCTGCAAGGGATCCGGGCGATCGTCGTCGACCAGCCCGGCTTCGGGGCGAGCGGCCGGCCGGAGGCGTACGAGCGCAACTACCTCGACATCTCGGCCGATGCGGTGCTGGGGCTGATGGACGCGCTCGGTCTGGATCAGGCCGGGATCGTGGGCAACTCGATGGGCGGTGACGTCGCCGTCACGCTGACGCTCGATCACCCTGAGCGCGTCAGCAGGTTGCTGCTGAACGGGCCGGGCGGCACGGGCGTGCCCGTCCTGGGGCCGTCACCGTCGGAGGGCATCGGGCGGCTGATGGACTTCTACGCCGACCCCACGCGGGAGCGCATCATCGCCTGGCTCAAGACGATGGTCTTCGACCAGCGGCTGCTGACCGATGAGCTCATTGACTCCCGCTTCGCCGCGGCCACGGCGCCGGGAGCGGTGAAGAACCTTCAGGACGCCTACGCGACCTTCTACAACCCAGCGTTGACAGGCGATGTGCCGCTCTGGGCGAGGGTCCATCGCATCAAGCAGCCGACGCTGATCTGCTGGGGCCGCGACGATCGGGTCGCCCCCGTCGAGGGTGCGCTGCTGCCCGCCCGCCGGATGCCCAAGTGCGACCTGCGGATCTACTCACGCTGCGGTCACTGGGTCCAGGTGGAGCGCAAGGCGGAGTTCGAACGCGCAGTGCTCGAGCACTTCGCGTCCTGACCGTCAGATCCAGAAGTCGCCGCCGATGCCGCGCACGACCTCATCGAGGGCCCCGGGCGGCCACTCGGCGACGGCTGCCTCGACAGTGCGTGAGCGCCGGCGGGTGCTGGTGTCGGGGTGCAACAGGCGTGAGGCCTTGCGCGCGGCCTCATGCACGTAGGGCGCCAGCCGGTCGAGGCTGACCTTGCGCGGGTCGCCCGCGAGCTGGATCGCGCCCGATGCTCTGCCTGTCCCGCGTACGGCGGCCGCGACCGCGATCGACCCCGGCGTGAGCTCCTCGCGGTCGTAGGCCAGGCCGTGCCGGCTGCGGACCAGGGCCAGGTCGTTGCGCAGGGCCTCGTAGGTGAGCAGCGTGTGGTGGGTGCGACTGCCCAGCCGCTCGCCGTACATCGTCGACAGAGTGCGGTCGTCGACCCAGGCCAGCATGGCCTTGCCGACTGCGGTGGCGTGGGCGGGCGCTCGACCACCCACGCGCGTGACGCCGTCGGAGGACAGCCCGCGGCCGTGACGGTCGACGAACACGACGTCCTTGCGGTCGAGCACGGCCAGGGTTGCGACGGCCCCTGTGCGCTGGTGCAGCTCGGCGAGCATCGGAGCGACGACCTTGCGGACCTCGTGATGTGCGACTGCCAGGCCACCGATCTCCAACGACCGCAGGCCGAGTACGTAGCTGGTGCCGCTGTGTTCAAGCCACCGCAAGGCGACGAGCTGGTCGAGGATGCGGTGGGTCGTGGAGCGCGGCAGTCCGCTGCGCTCGGCGAGCTCGGCGAGGGTGAGCCGGGGCGTTGCTGCGTCGAAGAGCTCCAGCAGCAGCGTCATCCGCTCGATCATCGACACCGGCGTGCTCACGGCTCGAGCCTACTCCCCGACCTGACCAAGCGCTTGCTTGCCTGCGGGTGGACGGGCAGGATGGGAGCGTGCAGGTGATCGAGGACTTTGACGTGGTCGTCGCGGGCTCCGGAGCGGGTGGGCTCGTGGGGGCACTGCGTGCTGCCACGCACGGGCTGCGGGTGCTGGTGCTCGAGAAGGCGCCCGAGTGCGGAGGCACGACCGCACTGTCCGGTGCCGGGCTCTGGGCACCGGCCAACCAGCACGTGCTCGCGGCCGGCCAGCCGGACTCGTTGGAACTGGCCCGCGAGTACATGGGCCACACCGTGGGTGACCGCGCGCCTCAGGAACTGCAGGATGCCTACCTCGACGCGGCGGCGCAGACCATCAACTGGCTTGAGACGCAGGACGTTCGCTTCAACTTCATGCGTGGCTACCCCGACTACCACCCTGAGCTGCCGGGCGCTCTGCTGACCGGGAGGGCGGTCACGCCCAAGGCCGTTCCTGCGTCCTACTTCGACGCCCTCGACGTACCCGTCGTCGGCAAGCTGCCGCAAGGTGATGGCGGACCGCCCATGCCGCTGCTGCCGGACTACCCCGTCTTCGGAGGGCGGGCGCTGATCGGCATGCTCCTCGCGGCGCTGACGAGGTACGGCGGGCAGGTGTGGACTTCGAGCCCGTTCCTGGACGTCGTTGTCGATGCCGGTCGCGTCGTCGGTGTCCGGGCCAGGCATGACGGCGCCGAGGTCACGATCGCTGCACCGCGCGGGGTGCTCCTCGCCAGTGGCGGGTTCGACCACAACCCCGTTCTGCGGGAGCGGTTCTGCCACGAGCCGGTCAAGCACGACCGGTGGTCTCTCGGCGTGGCGGGTGACACCGGCGACGGCATCGAGGCGGGCATGAGGCTTGGGGCCGCGACCGACCTCATGGAGGACTGCTGGTGGGCGCCGGGAGTCGTGCGCCCGGACGGAGGACCGTCGTTCCTGCTCTACGAGAGGGCCGCACCGACCGGGATCATCGTCGACCAGGTGGGTCGCCGCTGGGTCAACGAGGGCGTCTCCTACAACCACTTCGGCCACCTGATGCTGCAGGCGATCGAGCGCGGGGTCCCGTGCCTGCCGAGCTGGTACGTCTTCGACGAGGTCGCCTTACGCCGCTACGGGTTCGCCGGGCTGCGTCCCGAAGAGAACCCGGGGCCGTGGATCGAGGCGGGAACGATGAAGTGCGCCGACACCGTCTCAGAGCTCGCCGAGCAGCTCGGCACGCCGTCGCTGTCGGACACGGTCGAACGATGGAACGCCCTGGTGGACAAGGGAGGTGACGAGGACTTCGGCCGTGGTGCCGAGGGGTCCTACGAGCGACAGCTGCTGCAGATGTTCCAGCGCTACCCGGGCATCCCGCCTGCCCACGAGTGGCCCAACCCCTCCCTGGCGCCGGTCGCTCAGGGACCGTTCTACGCGATGCAGGTCGTGCTGTCGGACCTTGGCACCAAGGGCGGACTGGTCTGCGACACCCGTGCCCGGGTGACCCGGCCGGACGGATCGGTCATCGATGGCCTCTACGCGTGCGGCAATACGATGGCTTCGGTCTTCGGGCATTCCTACCCTGGCCCCGGCGCCTGCATCACCCCGGCGATGGCCTTCGGCCGACTCGCCGCTGACGACATGGCAGGAGTGGCATGAACCGGGTTGTGCTCATCACGGGCGGGACGAAGGGGCTGGGCCGCGGGCTGGCCCAGGCCTTCACCGATGCCGGCGACCGGGTCGTCGTGTGCGGCCGCAACCCTGGCGACGGACCTGGGCGGTTCGTCGCGTGCGACGTGCGCGACCCGGTCGCGGTCGATGCCCTGATCGCGGATGTCCTTGCGCACGAGGGGAAGCTGGACGTCGTCGTGAACAACGCGGGCGGTTCCCCCTCCGCGCTGGTCTCGGAGTCCTCGCCCCGGTTCGCCGAGCGCATCGTCGCCCTCAACCTGCTCGCCCCCCTGTACGTCGCCCGGGCAGCCCGCGCGGTGATGACCGATGGGGTGGTCCTCAACATCGGGTCGGTTGCCGCCGTACGTCCTGCTCCTGGGACTGCGGCCTATGCCGCGGCCAAGGCCGGGCTGACCACGCTGACGCGTGCGCTGGCGCTGGAGTGGGCGCCGCAGGTGAGGGTCAACCAGGTCACCGTCGGGCTGCTGGAGACCGAGCGTGCCGCCGAGACGTACGGCGAGGACGCCGCGCCCGTCGCCGCGACCGTGCCGATGGGCCGACTCGCAACGCCCGCCGACGTGGCCGCTGCGGTGCTCGCCCTCTGCGACCCGGCCCTGTCCTACGTGACCGGAGCCGACCTGTTCGTCGACGGGGGCGGAGAAGTCCCCGCTTTCCACCATGCCCTGCAGCAGAAGGAATCCCATGCCTGAGGCCTATCTCGTCGAAGCCGTCCGATCGCCCGTCACCCGTCGCGGGACGGCATTGTCGGAGGTGCACCCGGCCGACCTCGGGGCGCACGTGCTCAACGCGCTCATCGACCGAAGTGGCATCGACCCGGGTGTGGTGGAGGACGTCGTCTTCGGTTGCGTCGACACGATCGGGCCGCAGGCCGGCGACATCGCGCGCACCTGCTGGCTGGCGGCGGGGCTGCCTGAGCACGTGCCGGGTACGACGATCGACCGCCAGTGCGGATCCTCGCAGCAGGCGGTGCACTTTGCGGCCCAGGCGGTCATGTCGGGCACCGCCGACGTCATCGTCGCCGGCGGCGTGCAGAACATGACCCAGATCCCGATCAGCTCGGCGATGACTGCGGCCGAGCCCCTGGGCTTCACCGACCCCTTCAGCGGGTCGGTCGGCTGGGTCAAGAGGTACGGCGACCAGCCGGTCTCGCAGTTCCACGCCGCCGACGAGATCGCCCGCAGGTGGGACATCTCCCGAGAAGCCATGGAGCAGTGGGCTTTTCAGTCACACCAGCGGGCACTGACCGCACAGGCCGAGGGGCGCTTCACTCGGGAGATCGCGCCGTACGGCGAGGTGGCACAGGACATCGGTCCGCGGGCCGATACGTCGCTGGAGAAGATGGCTGGGCTCAAGACGCTGCAGGAGGGCGGGCGCGTCACGGCTGCGGTCTCCTCCCAGCTCACCGATGGCGCGGCGGCTCTGCTCGTCGTCTCAGTGGCCGCGCTGAAGACCTACGGACTCACGCCGCGGGCGCGTATCCACCACCTGTCGGTCCGGGGTGACGACCCGATCCTCATGCTCACCGCGCCGATCCCGGCGACCGCGCACGCGCTCGCGAAGGCGGGCATGACGATGGACGACATCGACCTGGTCGAGATCAACGAGGCCTTTGCCTCCGTCGTACTCGCCTGGCTCAAGGACACCGGCGCCGACCCTGCGAAGGTCAACGTCAACGGAGGTGCCATCGCCCTCGGGCATCCGCTGGGTGCGACCGGTGCGCGGCTGATGACGACCCTGCTGCACGAGCTGGAGCGCACCGGCGGGCGGTACGGGCTGCAGACCATGTGTGAAGGCGGCGGCCAGGCCAACGTCACGATCCTTGAGCGGCTCTAGCTCGCTACGAGAGCGCGGCGCTGCCGAGGTAGACGGTGTTGGTCGCCTCACGGTCCTGCAGGAGATTGGGGAACGTGATCACGCGCAAAGAGCTGTTCGACTACTCGACCTACCACTAGCCGGAGGCCGTGAGGGGGTCAGTCGGCGTGGGCGCCTCCCCGAACGAGGTGCCGCTCATCGTCGCGCCGGGGGTCCCCACGATCTGGGGCAGGCAGCTGCGGTTGATCGCGAGCGGCCTCGGCGTGGAGCTCGACGAGATCACCGAACGGGTCGGGCGGCGGGCCCTCGAGCGGGACGTCACCAATGCGATGGGCCCGCTCTCCGCTGGTCCGCAAGGGGTCTGCGCTTCGAGGTCGTCGGCGTGGTCGATCGCAGGGAGGCGCTGGCATCGAGCATGTCACCCGCATCGACGGGGCGCTCGACGTGCTGCTGACGGCGGCGGGCGTGCAGCCCTGACGGCCGAGGCGCGCTGCCGTTCCGTTTCTCGGTCCGTGGTTACTTGCGGGGGGGGGGCGAATCGCCGATACGTTCCGCCCCGCCGCGTTGATCAACTCGGCAGGGTGTAACCCAGCGACCGACCAGAGGAGTATGAGTTGAAGCGTTACTTGTCACTCGTTGCAGTTGTGGGCCTGTTCCTGGCATTGAACACTTCGGCGGCCAACGCGGCCTCAACTCCGATCTCCGACGGTTCTTGGGGGCCTTCGAACAACACCAGTTCGACGTGCCCCGTGGTCACCTCGGCGACGAGTTGGTCCTGTGGTGTAAGCGCCAGCTCGACCACCAAGGCGCCCCTCCCTGTCATGGAAACGTGCACCAACGTTAGTTACGTGGTCACCACACCTGTGGTGTTCGGCACGAGCACGGGATGCCATGTCGACTTCAACGCGTCACTCACTGTGACGGGCAAGGGGGTCGGCGTTTCAGCCACGGAGCAGACAGAAATTGTGGCTGGAGCGTGCGCTGGTTTCACGGTCTCCGGCGCGACGGCGAAAGTGAGCGACAACTACCTCGGCACCTTTGACGTGCCGGTGAAGGTGGCGATGACCAGCAGCGGATGGACTTTCCAGGGGAACTACGTCTTCATCAGCGCACCGACGGCACGCGTCGTGGTGATGAACGTGGTGGGCTCTATCAGCCCAGGTTGCACGCGAGCTCGCAACGGTTCGGTGAGCTTTGTGGGAACGTTCACGGGCAACTACCAGATCGTTTGATTCGCGGGGGTGGGGGCGGTTGCCCCCACCCCCTGCGACCAGTCGTGAACGACCCACCTGGCGGGAGAATGCGCAGTGCTTCAAAGAGTTGCGACGGCGATGCTCGCGGCTGCCGTGACGCTCGGCGGTGCGGCGCCGTCCAGGTCTGCGATGAACCCCGAGCCGCTGCGCTGCGACGAGATGGACGTCCTGCGGGAAGCGGGCAGAGACGATGCGATCGTCTGCGTCGATCTTCGGAACGGGGGCATGCCCCTCCACCTCTCGACCAACGGCGGCCGTTCGTTTCGGACAGTGAAGCCGGTGGGGCTGCCGCCATCGGGTGACCGGGTGTGGTCGGTGCTGCTGTCGCCTGGCTTCGCGACGGACAACACGATCTACCTCAGGTACCAGCAACTGGGTGTGTTCATGTCCTCGGACCGGGGTGCGACCTTTCTGCTCATCGACCCGCAGGGGGGAGCGCCGAGCGCACACCGGATGAGCCGCCTGGTCGGCGTCGGGCCTCTGGGGGCCCTGGGTGACGTAGTCGGGTTGGGTAATCAAGGCGGCCCTGCCGTTGTCTGGCGCGGTCAGCACCTGCCTGTCTCGGGCTCGGGGGACCAGGACGATTACGAGTTCGTCCAGATTGGTCGCGGACCTGGAGCGCCCGTACTCGTGACCAGCAGGAACCCAACCGTCCCTCCGGGGAGTGCCTACACCCGAGTCCATATGTGCACCGCTGCACTCAGTTGCACGGAGGTGACTGCAACGCTCGAGCGCAACAGTGAGTACGTCGAACTGGTCACGGAGCCGGTGGACCAGTCTCGCGTGGTTGCTGTCGTGACCAAGGACCGACTCGCCGGGCTCGGATCTCTCTGGGTCTCCCGTGACAAGGGCGTGACGTTCTCGCGCAATGCCGGCCTTCGATCGATCGCCGCAGGTCTGTCACGTAGTCGTCTGTCGGATGTCTGGATCTCCTCCATCGCGCTGGAGGCCGCTGGTCGCTGGCTGGTGGCTCTGGAAGGGAACCAGGCCGCCTGGACGTACAGCACGCAGGACTATGGCCGCACCTGGAAGCGCTTGCCGTCGATCCCTCCCTACCAACCCTTCGGGCAGAGGGTTCTGGCGGGATCAGGTCGGCTGTATGCCGATGACGTCTTCCGGTGTTCGGTCGATCACGGCCGACGCTGGGCGCTTCGCTGCACCGACACGACGCCCGGCGGCAAGTAGCTGCCCAGGTAGACCGTGTTGGTCGCCTCACGGTCCTGCAGGGGATTGGGGAACGTGATCACCTCGGCAGCGACATCGGCGAAGACCTGCTCGAGGATCGCCACGTAGGCGTCGTCCGGGGGGTCGTTGGACCACAGCGAGTAAACGCCGCCCGGCTTGAGGTGCGCGGCGAGCCGCCGCGTGCCCTCCACGCCGTAGAACCCGGTGCTCCCGTCGGCGAGCAGGTGCCGGGGCGAGTGGTCGATGTCGACGACGATGGCGTCGAAGAGCCGGTCCGGGACGGTCGGGTCGAAGCCGGCCCCCTCGCTCATCGCGAAGAAGTCGCCGTGCACGAAGCGGCAGCGGGCGTCGCCTGTCAGCACGGGGCCGACGGGCACCAGGCCCTGGCGGTGCCAGTCGATGACCGGCTCGAGGTAGTCCACCACCACCAGCTCCCGGACCCGGTCGTCCTCCAGGACGGCCTGCGCTGTGTAGCCCAGGCCCAGGCCCCCGACAGCAACGTCCAGGTCCACTCCGGTGAGCCGCGACAGGGCCAGGCGGGCCACCTCGACCTCGGCGACGGTGAACAGGCTGGACATGAGGAACTCGTCGCCGAGCTTGACCTCGTACACGTCCTCGCCCGTACCTGGGTCGCGGCGCCTGCGCAGGCTCACCTCGCCGATCGGCGTCGGGCTCCAACCGAGCTCCTCGATGCGCTTGCTCACTGGGTCACCGTTCCTCGACGAGCACCGAGACTACGGGCACGGGCCGGGCACTCAGGCGTCGAACGACGGGGCGCGTCCCTCGCGGCGCGCGAGGATCGCCTCCTCGAAGTTCTTGGTGAGCAGCCGCACGTAGAGCTGGGCCAGGCCTTCGTGCTCCATGTGGCCGCCGAAGCTGGTGGCCTCCATGGATGAGCGCAGCGTCTGCTTGGTGAGCTGCACCCCGACGTGGCTGAACCCGACGATCCGCTCAGCGATCGCGTAACACTCGGAGAGCAGGTCCTCGGGCGCCACCGCCTTCGAGACGAGCCCGATGGTGGCCGCCTCGTCGGCGAGGACGTCGCGGCCGGTGAGCATGATCTCGGCCGCGCGCGAGGAGCCGATGGCGCGGGGGAGCAGGTAGGACAGGCCCAGCTCGGAGGCGGTCAGGCCGTTGTTGATACCGGCCGCGCGGAAGTAGGCGGAGGTGGACGCCACCCTGATGTCAGCGCACACCGCCAGGCAGAAGCCGCCGCCGATCGCGGCCCCGTTGACCGCTGCGATGACGGGCTGGTGCATCTCGCGCACCGTCGTGACCACGTCCTCGAGCAGCTTCATGGACCGCAGGCCGATGGAGGGCAGGGCAAGGCCGTCGATGCCGGGCGGGTAGCCGACGTTCACGAGGTCTGCCCCGGAGCAGAAGCCCTTGCCCTCGCCGGTCAGCACCACCACCCGGACGTCGTTGTCGACCGCGATGGCCTCGAGCGTCTCGCGCAGCGGCACCATCACGTCGAACGCCATCGCGTTCATCCGCTCAGGCCGGTCCAGGGTCACCAGGCAGACGTGCGGGCGCGGCTTCTCGACCCGGACGAAACTCATATCAGTGAAGACCTTCCGTCGGTGCCGACGTACGACGCGGTGGTGCGAGTGCCCTCCGGGCGGGGGCCCATCTGTTCGAACAGCCGCTTGTACCCCGTGTGCTGGATCCGCCAGCCCTCAGGCGTTCTCACGTAGCGGTCCTCATACAGCGACGCCCCGCGGATCACCAGGCCCAGGCTGTCCAAGATGACGGTGTCGACGAGCGCCCACCGGCCCGTGGCGGTGTCCCCGTCGACGTCGATCTCCGGGTGCGACACCAGGTGCGAGGTGAGCATCGTCGGGTCCGACATCGCCTTGGCGAGGTAGTCCTCGACCGCCTGCCGCCCGGACAGCGTGATCGCGCCCCCGCCGTAGGTCACGGTGACGTCCTCGGTCATCAGCGCGCACATGGACGCGAAGTCCTTGGTGTCCAGGTGTCGGCAGTAGGCGTACTTCAGCCGCTCGATCGCGTACCGGTCCTCGGCCGTCACACTGCTTCTGGCGTTCACAAGATCTCCTCCGCGATCAGGGCCCGGTGCTGCTCGGCCGTGCCCCAGTCCTTGGCCAATGCCCAGGTGCGCTTCAGGAACAGGTGCAGGTCGTACTCCACCGTGTAACCGATGGCTCCGTGCGCCTGCAGGCAGACCTTGGACAGCCGGTACGCCGCGTCGCTCGCCATCGCCTTGGCCATGCTCACGTGGAGGGCTGCATCCGGATCCTCTGTTGCGAGGGAGTGCGCAGCCCGGAGTACGGCGGGCCAGGCGAACTCGACATCGACCACCGCGGCCGCGAGCGGGTGCTTGAGGCCTTGGAAGCTGCCGATGGCGACGCCGAACTGTTTGCGGTCCTTCAGATATGCCACCGTCAGATCGGTCTGCCGCCGCGCCAGCCCGCACAGGAACGCGGCGGTCCCGAGGGTGGCCCGGGCTTGCAGCAGTGGCGCCTCGGTCGCCACACCTTCCCCTTGTACGGCGGCCAGTCGGCGTGACCGATCAAGCGACTCCACGGGGCGCGCCTCGAAAGCGCCCAGCAAGGTGAGGTCGGTGTACCGGTACACGTGGGAGGCGACCGCGGCGTACGGGACCGACAGGGCATGCGGCTGCTGGACGGCGACCCGCGAGGAGCCATCCAACGCAAGGCCCAGACAGGGGAGTGACGACAGCGTCTCCACGAGGGGCCCGGGCACCCCGGCGTACCCGGCCTCCTCGAGGGCTGCGACGAAGGACAGCTCGTCGAGGCCGAGGCCGCCGCGCGACTCAGGCACGAGGACCCCGAGGACGCCGAACGCGCCGAGTTCCCTCCAGAGGTCGTCGCAGGGGTCACCGTCCCAGGCCGCTCGGATCGTCGCGGGAGTGCAGGTGGTCGTCAGCAACTCGCGCAGGCCTTCGCGAAGGGCGAGCGCGTCGTCAGGAAGGCCGAAGTACATGCATCACTTCCGGGGGAGGCCGAGCAGTCGCTCGGCGATGATGTTCTTCTGCACCTCGTTGGTCCCGGCGTAGATGGGACCGGACAATGCGAACTGAAAACCCTTGCTCCACGGGCCTTCCAGCTCGGCGTCGGGTCCAAGGATGTCAAGTGCGAGCTCGTGGAGGCGCACGTCGAGCTCGCTCCAGAAGACCTTCGTCAGCGAGGACTCACCGGCACGCGAGCGACCCTGCTGCTCGTCGCTGACCTGCTTGAGGGTGAACAGGCGGTAGGCCTCGGCGTCCATCCAGGCCTGTGCCAGACGGTCCCTTTGCGACGCGGTGACCGCGCGATCGCGAGCGAGCTCCCGCAGCCGGGTGACGGTCGCGGTGTAGCGACCGGGGGAGCGCAGGGTGAGTCCTCGCTCGGAGCCGGTGGTCGCCATCGCCACCGACCAGCCCTGCCCCACCCCGCCGAGCACGGCGTTGTCGGGGACGAAGACGTCGTCGAAGAAGACCTCGGCGAACCCCTCATCGCCATCGAGCCGGGCGAAGCCGCGCACGGTGACGCCGGGGGTGTCGAGCGGCAGGAGGAAGTAGGTCAGACCCTTGTGTCGCTCCTGCGACGGGTCGGTGCGGAACAGGCCGAACAGGTGCGTGCAGAAGGCGCCGCGTGTCGTCCAGGTCTTCTGCCCATTGAGCTTCCAGCCGCCGTCGACCTTCTCACCGCGGCTCGTCAGGGAGGCCAGGTCACTGCCCGCGCCCGGCTCCGACCAACCTTGGCACCACAGGTCCTGCGCCGCCGCCATCCGGGGAAGCAGGGTGTCCTGCTGCTCCTGGGTGCCGAAGCCAAAGAGCGTCGGGGCGAGCAGGAAGATGCCGTTCTGCGTCACCCGCGGAGGACAGCCCACTCGGTAGTACTCCTCCTCGAAGAGGAGCCACTCCCACAGTGATGCGCCTCGCCCCCCGTGCTCCTCCGGCCACGACACCGCCGCCCAGCGGTCGGCGAACAGGCGACGTTCCCAGTCGAGGTGCTGCGCGAAGCCCGCTCGCGTGTCGCCGGAGGCAGGCTCGCCCCCGCATTCGCCCCGCCACGCCGCGAGGTTTGCCAGCAGCCACCC
>JBKJSN010000069.1:0-8801 GCA_046595815.1 Mycobacteriales bacterium | reverse complement strand
GCCTCGTTCCTGTACAACCTCGCGCCGTATGAGCACATCGTCGTCGTGACGGACGCGCCGCCTCATCGGCTCGGCGCGCTCCAGCGGGCGCTGCAGCCTTACAGCGAGCACCGCGTGCTGCTGCTCGCCGACGGGGCCGGGAGCGCGTGATGACCGCAGGCACCACGGCTCGCTTCGGGTCCTACGCCCCGGACGAGGTGACCTGGCTGCTCACCGATTTGAGCGGCGTCGCTCTCGAGGTCGGCACCGAGGACCGCGAAGAGCTCATCCAGGGCGGCCGCCCGTACTACGAGATGCTGCCGGTGGAGTACCAGCCCGACGCGGCCTATGTGCAGCTGTTCCGCGACACCCTGCAGGCCAGCGCGACCCGGCTGGCGACCGCAGTCGGGCTGGTCAGTGAGCTGGTCCTGGACCAACTGCCCACGCGAGACACCGCGCCGGTCCTGGTCAGTCTCGCCCGCGCCGGCACCCCCATCGGCGTGCTCATGCGGCGCTGGTACGCCGAGCGCGGGCTCGATGCGCCGCACTACACCGTGAGCATCGTGCGGGGCGCCGGCATCGACACTGTCGCGTTGGACCACGTGCTGAGCCGGCACCCCGCTGCGCACGTGCAGTTCGTGGACGGGTGGACGGGCAAGGGAGCGATCCAGCGCGAGCTGACCGCCGCGCTGGTGGAGTACCGCCGTACCCGGACCGGCGCCGCCGACCTGCGCGATGAGCTCGCGGTGCTCGCCGACCCGGGCCACTGCACGACCCTGTTCGGTACCCGCGACGACTTCCTCATCCCCAGCGCCTGCCTGAACAGCACGGTCAGCGGCCTCGTCAGCCGGACCGTGCTCCGGGCCGACCTGATCGGGCCGGGGATGTTCCACGGGGCGAAGTTCTATGCCGAGCTCGCGCCGCATGACCTCAGCGGGCTGTTCGTCGACACGGTCAGCGGGCGGTACTCCCAGGTGCGCGAGCAGGTCCTGCGTGAGCTGCCCGCCCACCGCGCGAGCGACCGCCGTACGACGTGGAGCGGCTGGGCCGAGGTCGAGCGGGTGGCTGCCGAGCACGGCCTGAGCAGCCTGCACCTGGTCAAGCCCGGCGTCGGGGAGACGACGCGGGTGCTGCTGCGCCGCGTGCCCTGGCAGATCCTCATCCACCCCGACCGAGCCGCCGACCTCGGGCACCTGCGACTGCTCGCCGAGGACCGCGGCGTACCCATGCTGGAGCGCCCGGGCCTGGCCTTCAGCTGCATCGGACTGATCCGACCGAAGGGGCAGCCGTGAAGGCCTGCATCGCGCTCGACCTGGACCAGACCCTCATCTACAGCGAACGCAGTGCCGGCCGTGCCAAGGCCGACACCGACGTCTGGGTCGAGGACCACGACGGCGAGCCGCTGTCGTTCATGACCGGCCGCGCGCACGAGCTGCTAGAGGACCTGGCCGCGCGGCATCACGTCGTGCCGGTCACGACGCGCACGCCGACGCAGTACGCGCGGATCCGGCTGCCGGGCACCTACCTCCACGCGGTCTGCGCGAACGGCGGGGTGCTGCTCGTGCATGGAGAGCGCGACACCGCGTGGGACGCCCGGATCCGGCAGGACATGGCACGCACCGTCCCGGCGAGCACCATCTACGCCCGGCTCGCCCACGTGCAGCAGCGCGACTGGGTCCGCAGCGTGCGTCAGGTGGAGGACCTGTTCGTCTACCTCGTCGCGACGGACCGCAGCGAGATCCCACCCGTGTGGCTCGCCGAGCTGCAGGCGTGGTCCAGCGCGCGCGGCTGGGTCGTGAGTCAGCAGGGCCGCAAGGTGTACGTCGTGCCAGGTCCCCTGCTGTGCAAGGGCGATGCGGCACTGCGGATCGCGCTGCACGTCGGAGGGCCGCTGTTGAGCGCCGGTGACAGCCTGCTCGACATCAACCTGCTGGACCGGGCCACGGTCGCGATCCGGCCCGCCCATGGCGAGCTGCATCTGCTCAACGACCAGACCTCGCACGCCCGGGTCACGACAAGCAGCGGGGCGGAAGCGGCCGAGGAGATCCTCACCTACCTCGGCGACGTCGCGGACAACCTCGTGCAGCGCCTCGCGATGCCCAGTGGCGGCTGCGCCTGCCGCTAGCCCGGCCCGTCTTGCCGCCGCCCGCGAAAAGGCAAGGGCGCATCTCCCGCCGAAGGCCGTCAGCGCTTGGGGCGGAGCGTGGCTTTACCCGAGTACTCGCCGGGCCCCTCGACATACTCCATCTCCACGAGGTAGTAGCCGGGTGTCACGCGCTCGACCCTCAACTCCTCGGAGTACGTCGAAGTGCGTCGCGCCGTGTATCGCGGACGTTCTCCGACCCGCCCACCGGCGTCGCTTCGGTAGAGGTGAACGGCGGCCCAGTTGAAGTACGGAGACGTCGGGCTTGGCTTCACGTCCACGCGCACGGTGAGAGCCCCGGGCGTCGTGATCCGAAGCAACGTCGTGTCGCACCCATGGACAGCCGCTTGGCAGCGGGTCGCCGTGTCGTACGCGAGGGGCGATCCGACATAGGTCCCCAGGCCAATTGCGCCGGTCCAGGCCGCGCTACGAGAGTCGCGGGACAACGTCAACGATCTGTCCGGTGCGGCCGACGCCCCAGATGCGAACGTAGCCAGAACGGCTGCCGCAGCTACGGCCAAGACGGTCCTACGCATGAATCCCCCTCGACCGGACAGATCGCGACAATAACCCCAGTGCGACAAATGCGTCTGTCGCGTAGCCGACAGCGCGCAGGGCTGGAGAGGGGCCGTGGCCTCCCCGCTGTCGCAGTCAGGCGACGTCGAGCTCGTCCGCTTCTGCTGCCACCTCGACGGGTGCAGGCGAGAGCTGGGCGGTCGCCACGATCATGCCGACGGTCGTGGTCCGCAGCTCGGTGCTGGGCAGCATCGGCTCGTGCGCCAGGCCCGCGGAGCCCGTGAGCTCCTGGCGCACCGCAGCCCACAGGAGGTTCACGTCCAACGCCGCCGAGGAGCGCCACAACCCGCCGGACGGGCGGGGGTTGACCTCCAGGAGCACCGGCTGTCCGTCCAGCTCGCGCCACTGGGCGTTCCCGAGCGGTGCGACGTCCAGTGCCGCGAGCAGCTGAGCACTGCTGGCCAGCAACCCTTCATCAGCGGAGGTGAGCTGCTCGCGTGACCCGGACAGCTTGGTGCGGACAGCGCCGGCGAGCAGCCGACCGTCCCGGCTCCTGAGCAGGTCCACGCTGTGCTCCGGGCCGGGCAGCCACGGCATCAGCAGCCACGAACGATCAGGGTGCCGCTGGACGTGCTGCAGCCAGAGGGCGGCCGGCAGGTCGATGCCTCGCGGCAGGTCGTCCCAGCCGTCCACGATGCGGTAGACGCCCTCAGCGCCTTGCCCGCTGTCGGGCTTGACGCACACCCCCGACGGGCTCACGACTGCGAGCTCGGCCAGTGCAGCTGCGGCCTGGTCCGGCCCCGCGGCGACGGTCCACGGCGGCGTCGGCAGACCCAGGCGCTCGGCGACCTGGTAGACCCCGCTCTTGGTGGCCGTCGCCGAAAGGGCCGCGCTGCTCGGCACCAGCAGCCGGGTCCCCAAAGCCGCGAACTCCTGCCGAGCAGCCGCCGCGGCGACAGCCTCACGGGTCACCCAGAGCACATCGACCTGCTCCCGCGCGCAGACCGCCAACGCCCACTCGACCCAGGCTGGACCCGTCAGCGCCGGCTCGAGGAAGGCGACCTCGCCCGCTGCCAGCGTGGGGGAGTCGGCGCGCACGTGCGACACGAGCAGCCGGACCCGCACCCCGTCGGGGTTGTCGCACAGCGCCCGCAACGAGTGCAGGGCGGTGTCGAAGGTGCGGGCCGCCCACACGGTGAGCGTCGAGGAAGAGCCAGACAACGGGACCTCAGTGGGAGGGTTCGAGTGGTTCCGCGGCCGCCGCGCGGCTATCCCGGCGCTTCTCCAGGACCGAGCTCAGAAGGGCGAGGCCGATGAAGGCAACGCCGGTCAGGCCGGTCACGAACTCGCTGATGTGGAAGTGCACGCTCAGCAGCATGATCCCGGCGAGTACGCCGATTGCCCAGTGCGCACCGTGCTCGAGGTAGATGTACTCATCCAAGGTGCCTCGGCGGACCATGAACACCGTGAGCGACCGGATCCAGAAGGCACCGATGCCCAGGCCCAGCGCGATCACGAGTACGTCGTTGCTGATCGCGAACGCACCGATGACGCCGTCGAAGCTGAAGGACGCGTCGAGGACCTCGAGGTAGAGGAAGGAGAAGATGCCGGCCTTGAACACGGCCATCGTCATCTTCCCCGACGTCGGCCCGTGCACGATGTGGCCGTCGGCCTTCTCGTGCTCCTCCATGCTCTTCTCCATGACCCCGTCGAGGCCGTTGACGAGCAGGTAGGAGACGAGGCCGATGATCCCGGCGAGCAGGATCTTGTTGGTCTCGCCCTCCTTCCCGATCTGGCTCATGAAGAAGATGCCGCCGAGCGCGACCACGACGCTGAGCTGGTCGAGCTTGCCGATCTTCTGCAGCGTGAGCTCGAGCGGGCGCAGCCACACGATCTCGCGCTCGGGGTCGAGCACGAAGTCCAGGAAGATCATGAGCAGGAAGGTGCCACCGAAGGCGTAGATCGCGGCCTCGGACTCGGCCAGCTTGTTGCCGTACTCCGTCGCGTCGTTCAACGCCAGGTCGATGACCTCGCCGATGCCCAGGCTCGCCGTGACGGCGACGATCAGGACCGGCAGGACCAGGCGCATGCCGAAGACCGCGATCAGGATGCCGACGGTCAAGAACAGGCGCTGCCACAGCGGGTGCATGTCCCGGAGCACCTTGGCGTTCACGACGGCGTTGTCGAAGCTCAAGCTGATCTCGAGCACGCCGAGTACGGCGACGATGAACGCGGCGTCGGGGCCGCCGAAGACGAAGGCCACGACCACCGCCGCGAGCGAAAGGCCGACGGCCCACCCAAACTGCTTCATGCTCTCTTCTCTCAGCACGTCCCGACGGAGTCGATCAGGACTGGACGGCGCCACCGGTCGGCAGCGTCTTGCGGGGTCCGCGTACTCAGCCAGCCTATGCGCCAGACTGGGCCGCTCAGATCCGCCCAGGTCCGCTCAGGTCCATTAGCCCGGGGGTGCCAGCTCGATGGTTGGGGTCGCGTCGCAGACGTGCGCGTCCTGCATGATCTATCCCAACGGTGACTGGGCGGACGTTGACCAGATCGGCCGCCGCGTCGGCAACGACATGCCCAAGGGCGCGGTGCTGCTCTGGTGGGCTGAGGAGGCCGACTTCGCGAGCAACGGGAATCCCTTCGAATCCTTGAGTTTCCAGGGCGGCTTCGTCTTGTGGGCCCGCAGCCGCGACATCGAGGGCAACGTGCTCGACCGGTTCGAGGTCATCACGGGCAAGCAGGCGCCGGCGACCTTCCAGCAGCGGTTGCGCGACGATGGCCTGGAGCAGTCACTGACCAAGGTGGGCCTCCCGACGCCGAGCCAGTCGTGGCGCACCCCGGTGCTGATGGTGCCCGGCAGCAAGCTGCACCGGGTCGTTGGGCAGCGCGCCGACCGTCTCCAGGAGCTCCTCCGACTGGCTGGGTACACCCCCGGCGCGCACGTGCTCGGGGCGTTCCTGCTCTGCTTCGACGACGTCACGGCCCGTGGGAACCTCGCGTCGGAGATCGGCCGCTTCGTCAACGAGCACGACTTCAGCCCGTTGTCGGACAGCGACCTGCCCCGCCCGCCCGGACCTGCGGGCAGCGAACGCGGCACCTACTTCAGTGCTCCCGGCGTACCCGCAACCGGACCCACGTCGACCTCCGAGCCCAACGCCAAGCCCGACCCGGCTCAGATCCTGGCGAAGATCGACGCGATGGTCGGGCTGCACGGCGTCAAGGCGGAGGTACGCCGGCTCGCCAGCTTTGTGGAGCTCGACCGGCGTCGCAAGGAGCAGGGTCTGCCCAGCGCCGAACCGTCCTGGCACCTGGTCTTCACCGGCAACCCCGGCACGGGCAAGACCACCGTCGCCCGCCTGGTAGCCCAGCTGTACGGCGCGCTCGGCATCGTGAGCAAGGGCCACCTGGTCGAGGTCACCCGGGCGGACCTGGTGGCCGGGTACGTCGGGCAGACCGCGACCAGGACGGATGAGGTCGTGCGCTCAGCCGTCGGCGGCGTGCTGCTCATCGACGAGGCCTACAGCCTCTCCGAGGGGGACGAGCAGGACTTCGGCCGGGAAGCCATCACGACGCTGCTCAAGCTGATGGAGGACCTGCGGGAGGACCTCGTCGTCATCGTCGCGGGCTACACCGACGAGATGCGCCAGTTCCTGGCCAGCAACCCCGGGCTGCAGTCGAGGTTCGCCCGCACGATCACCTTCGAGGACTACTCCCCCGCAGAGATGGTGCAGATCGTCGAGGGCATGGTGGCTGCCGACAAGAGCACGCTCACGGATGAGGCCCGCGAGCAGCTCACCCGGACCCTGGACGCGCTCCCGCGCGAAGGCAGGTTCGGCAACGCCCGTGTAGGGCGCCAGGTCTTCGAGCAGATGCGGCTGCGCCAGGCGGAGCGGTTGGCCGCCGACCACAGCCTGCCCTTGACGGTCTTCGACAAGCCCGACGTCCCGACCGCGCCTCCCGGCAGCGCCGACCTGGCCCGCCCGACGTTCGACCAGGCGATGGATGCGTTCGACTCCCTCGTCGGGCTGCGCGCGGTCCGGGCCGAGCTGACCCAGCTCGCGAACGTCGCCCGCATCAACGGGCTGCGCCGCGAGGCGGGCCAGAGCGTGCACGAACCGAGCCGGCACCTGGTCTTCACTGGCAACCCCGGCACCGGCAAGACCTCCGTCGCCCGGATCCTCGGCCAGGTCTACGCCAGCCTGGGCATCCTCGAGCGTGGTCACGTCGTGGAGTGCTCCCGCGCCGACCTCGTGGGCGGGTACGTCGGGCAGACCGCCATCAAGACCAAGGGCAAGGTCGAGCAGGCCCTGGGCGGAGTGCTTTTCATCGATGAGGCCTACAGCCTGGCCGGCGGTGACGGCAACGACTTCGGGCAGGAGGCGATCGACACCCTGCTGCTGATGATGGAGAACCACCGGGACCGCCTGGTGGTGATCGCGGCGGGTTACCCGGCCGAGATGGAGGAGTTCCTGTCGACCAACCCCGGCTTGAGGTCGCGGTTCGCGAGCACCATCACGTTCGAGGACTACAGCAGCCAGGAATGCCAGGCGATCTGGTTCACCCTCATGGAGGCCAACGGTCTGCGGTTCGCCGACGGCGCGAGCTGGGAGATGGTGCAGACCATGCGCCGGATCGTGGCTGGCGAGCACTACGCCAACGGCCGCAGCGTCCGGCGGGCGTTCGAGCAGGTCCTCGCCAACCAGGCCGCGCGGCTCGCCCGCATCGCCGCGCCTTCCGCTGACGACCTCGCGACGCTGGCGCCCGAGGACTTCGCGGACGTCACTGGTTGATGGAGGCCGTAGCGTGCATCTTTGACCGCAGCCATCTCTTCACCAGGAGCGCACTCGTGAGCGTGAGCCTCAGCAAGGGCCAGACCGTCAGCCTCGTCAAGGGCGGCGGTGGAGCCCTCACCCGCGTCCGCATGGGCCTTGGCTGGGATGCGATGAAGAAGAAGGGCATGTTCGGCGGCCTGAAGGAGCAGAGCGTCGACCTCGACGCCTCCTGCCTGCTCTTCAACGCCGGCGGCCAGCTCGTGGACCAGGTGTGGTTCCAGCAGCTCACGAGCAAGGACGGCGCCGTGAAGCACACCGGCGACAACCTCACCGGCAAGGGCGACGGCGACGACGAGTCCATCATCGTGGACCTGACCTCGGTGCCGGCGAACGTGAGCACCTTGGTGTTCACCGTCAACAGCTTCACGGGGCAGAACTTCTCCCAGATCGAAAACGCGTTCTGCCGCCTGGTGGATGAGACGAACCAAGCCGAGATCGCGAAGTACGAGCTCACCGGCTCCGGCACCCACAACGCCCAGGTCATGGCGAAGGTCAGCCGCGACGGTGCCGGCTGGTCGATGACCGCGATCGGTGCGGTCGCGAACGGCCGCACCTTCCAGGAGCTGCTCCCGACGGTCGCGCAGCACCTCTAGCTGGTGCTTCGCCGTACCCGCGTCAGAGGGCGGGGGTGTTCGTGTCGAGCCAGGTGATGCGGTCGAACCCGAACGCCAGGCACGCCTCGCGCAGGGTTGCGCTGACCTGACGAGGTTCCGCGCGTACGACGAGCTCCCCTGCCACTTGGTAGACCGTGAGCAGTCCGACGGCGCCCGCTGAGGGTGGACCGTCCAGCGGGACCTCGATCCGCGCTCCGCCGAACGTGGTGATCAGCAGCGTGCCGCCCCAGGCGAGCTCGGCGCCGCTTGCGCTGTACCCGACGAGCAGCAGCCGGTCCAGGTCGAGGACCCGGCGGCAGTCGAGGGTGAGCGTGTCGAACCGGTCCCGGTGCACCCGCAGCGCTGGCGTGAGGCTGCGGTGCGGGGCGAGCGCGAGGCCGTCCCGGTTCGCGGCCAGGCTGCTGACGCCGTTGGTCAGCCGGTAGGCGCAGGCCAGGCGCAGGTCGCCGACGGCGTCGGAGCAGGCCGCCTCGAAGGTCAGGGTGCCGAGCCCGCTCTGCAGGCGGGTGAGGGTGACGACCGGTTCGATCCGGCCGAGCACGAGGGGTACGCCGGTCAGGACGCGCTGAGTCGGGACCCGGCGCAGCGCGGGCGCGGCTGGAGTTGCTGGAGGCGCTGGAACCGCTGGGATTGCTGGGGTTTCGGGGATCGCGCTGCCGAGGTCCAGACTGCTGCTCACCGGCGCCGCGGGCGCGGGCACCGGCACCGGCACTG
>JBKJSN010000045.1:0-4916 GCA_046595815.1 Mycobacteriales bacterium | reverse complement strand
AGCCGCGCAGGATCCCGAGGTCGGCGATCGTCACGAACGGCAGTTCCGGATCCGGCACGGAGCCGAGCAGCGCTTCGACATCGGCGGTCACCACGTCGCCCCCGGGTGGGCGCGGTGCAGCGACTGCAGCTCGGCAAGCAGGTACCCCAGGTGCTCGGTGTGCTCCCCCCGCCTCCCCCCTGACGGTCGCCACGTCGGGGCCGGCAACTCCAGCGTCGCCTGCGCCAACACCGGCAGCACCGTCGCCCGCCAGGGACCTTCCAAGGCGGGGTCTGGCTCGAACAGCTCGTAGGAGTAGGGCCAGACCTCCTCCAACCCGGCCTGCATGCGCTGGTGCGACTTCTCCGTCCCGTCGCCCAGCCGCACCACCCAGGTCGAGGCGTGGTCGAGGTGGTAGCGGGCCTCCTTCACCGCCCGCCCGGCCACCCCGGACAGCAGCTCGTCCCGGGAACCGAGCAGCGACTCCCAGACCAGCACCTGCCAGGCGGAGAACAGCAGCTGGCGGGCCATGGTCTGCCCGAAGTCACCGTTCGGCAGCTCGACGAGCAGGCAGTTGCGGAAGTCCGGCTCATGGCGCAGGTAGGCCAGCGCGTCCTCGTCACCGATCCCGGAGTAGAGGGTTCGGGCGACCCCGAGAAGGTCCAGGGAGATGTTGAGCAGGGCCACATCCTCCTCGAGCGTCGGGGCCTGGGCTGCCCACTCCGCGAGGCGCTGTCCCAGGACGAGGCAGTCGTCGGCGAGCTCCAGTGCTCCGATCACAGGTGCGCCACGCCCTCGGGTACGTCGTAGAAGGTCGGGTGCCGGTAGGGCTTGTCGCCAGCCGGGTCGAAGAACTCGTCCTTCTCCTCCGGCGACGAGGCCACGAGCGACGCTGAAGGCACGACCCAGATGGACACGCCCTCCTCGCGGCGGGTGTAGAGGTCACGCGCGTTGCGCAGCGCGAGCTCTGCGTCCTCGGCGTGCAGCGAACCGACGTGCACGTGCGACAGCCCGCGGCGCGGACGGACGAAGACCTCCCAGAGCATCAGGCAGCCGCCCGCTTCGCGGCGTACGCCGCGGCTGCCTCGCGCACCCAGGCGCCGTCGGCATGAGCCTTCACCCGGAAGGCCAGGCGCTGCCTGTTGCACGGGCCGTCGCCACGCAGAACGCGCGTGAACTCGTCCCAGTCGAGCTCGCCCTCGGGGACCTGGAGCCCGAGCCATTCCGCCTGCGGCACCGTCGCCTCGACGAAGCGCTGCCGCAGCTCGTCGTTGCTGAACCTCTTGATCCCCCAGGCCATCGACTGCGAGCTGTGGGCGCTCTCGCTGTCGGGCGGGCCGAACATCATCAGCGCCGGGAACCACCACCGGTCGAGGGCGGCCTGGGCCATGCGCTGCTGCTCCGCCGTACCGCGGGCGAGGACCGTCATGGCCTCAAATCCCTGGCGCTGGTGGAAGCTCTCTTCCTTGCAGATGCGGACCATCGCCCGGGCGTAGGGGCCGTAGGAACAACGCGTCAGGGGGACCTGGTTCATGATCGCGGCACCGTCGACGAGCCAGCCGATCGCGGCGATGTCGGCCCAGCAGGTCGCGGGGTAGTTGAAGATCGTGGAGTACTTCTGCCGGCCAGAGTGGAGCGCGTCGAGGAGGTCGGACCGGTCGACCCCGAGCGTCTCGGCGGCGCCGTAGAGGTAGAGCCCGTGACCCGCCTCGTCCTGCACCTTGGCGACCAGGATGCACTTGCGCCGCAGCGACGGGGCGCGCGTGATCCAGTTGCCCTCCGGCTGCATCCCGATGATCTCCGAGTGCGCGTGCTGGGCGATCTGGCGCACGAGCGTCGCGCGGTAGGCGTCCGGCATCTCATCGCGCGGCTCGATGCGGTCGTCCGCGTCGATCCGTTCCTGAAACTCCACGTCCACCTCGCCCTTGAGATGACAAGCCCGGTCACTGTCATCTTGACTGCGGTCAGAGCCCACGTCGAGCACTGGAGAGCAGATGGACAGCTTTGTAGCCGGAGCCTGGCGATCGCCTCAGGGCGAGACGGCCCCCGTGCTCGACTCCTCGACGGGGGTGGTGGTCGCTCAGCTCCCGCTTGCCGCCGTACCCGCGGGTGAGGCTCTTGAGTACGCGCGCCACCACGGCGCCGCACTCCGGGCGCTGACCTTCCACGAGCGGGCGGCCATCCTCAAGCAACTCGGGACGTACCTGCTGGAGCACAAGGAGGTGCTCTACGAGCTGTCCGCGCAAGCGGGTGCCACCAAGCGCGACTCCGCGATCGACATCGACGGCGGCGCCGGCACGCTGCTGTCCTACGCCTCCAAGGGCCGCCGCGAGCTTCCCGCCGGGAGCCTGGTCGTCGACGGTCCGGTGGAGCCGCTGGGCAAGACAGGCGCGTTCCTCGGCCAGCATGTCCTCACCCCGCGGACCGGCGCGGTGCTGCAGGTCAACGCCTTCAACTTCCCGGTGTGGGGGATGCTCGAGAAGCTCGCCCCGGCCTTCCTCGCCGGGATGCCGTCGGTGTGCAAGCCGGCGCCGCAGACGGCCTACGTCACCGAGGCGTGCGTTCGGCTCATCGACTCCTCCGGCCTGCTCCCGCCCGGGTCGCTCCAGCTGCTCATCGGCGGCGTCGACGGGATGCTCGACGGCCTCACCAGCCAGGACGTGCTCTCCTTCACGGGCTCGGCGTCGACGGCTGCCACCCTGCGCGCACACCCTGTCGTGGTGGGCCAGGCCGTGCGCTTCAACGCCGAGGCGGACTCCCTCAACGCCTGCGTGCTCGGCTCGCCCGAGCTGCTCGAGCTGTGGGTGAAGGAGGTGGCGCGCGAGGTCACCCAGAAGGCAGGGCAAAAGTGCACGGCGGTACGGCGAGCCTTTGTTCCCAGGGCCTTGCTGGCCGAGGCGTCCGACGCGCTCAGCGCGGCACTGGAGAAGACCGTCGTCGGTGACCCCCGCGACGAGGCAACCCGTATGGGCCCTCTCGTTGACGCCACCCAGGCCGACCGCGTACGCGAGGGAATTGCCCGGATCGGCGGGACCGCTGTGCTGTCCGGGGACGGCAGCGGGTCCTTCCTCAGCCCGACCGTTCTGCGTCACGACGACCCGAGATCGCCTGCGGTGCATGACATCGAGGCCTTCGGACCGGTCACGAGCGTCCTGCCCTACGACGACCCAGCGGATCTTCCCGCCCTGCTGGCGTTGGGCCGCGGGTCCCTGGTCGCGACGGTGGTGTCGGGTGACGCGTCGTTCGTCCGCGAACTGGTCACGCGCACCGCCGCGCACCACGGCCGCATCCACGTCCTGGACCCCACGGCAGCCCCCGAGTCGACCGGCCACGGAGCAGCGCTCGCGAACCTCGTGCACGGTGGGCCAGGGCGCGCCGGCGGCGGTGAGGAGCTCGGCGGCATCCGGGCGGTGCACCACCACCTGCAGCGGACCGCCGTACAGGGCTCGCCCGACGCGATCACCGCGATCACCGGGGTCTACGTGCGCGGAGCGGCGACGCGCGAGGGCGTGCACCCGTTCCGCAAGACGATGGCCGAGCTCGCGGTCGGCGACAGCGTGACCACCGGGTCGCGCACCATCACGAAGGAGGACGTGGACCACTTCGCGGCCTTCACCGGCGACACGTTCTACGCGCACACCGATCCGGTCGCGGCGGCGGCGAACCCGCTGTTCGGCGGGATCGTGGCGCACGGCTACCTCATCTTGTCCCTGGCCGCAGGGCTGTTCGTCGACCCCGACCCCGGGCCGGTGCTGGCCAACACGGGGCTCGACCGACTGCGGTTCACCAAGCCGGTGAAGCCAGGCGACAGCATCCACGTCGTGCTGACCTGCAAGGAGAAGACGCCCCGGACGAAGGACCAGGGGGAGGTGCGGTGGGACGTGCAGGTCCTGGACCAGGACGAGACCCTGGTGGCGTCCTACGAGCTGCTGACGATGGTCCGCGCCAGCTGACTCAACGACGTCCCGGCTTGCCGTACCAGCGGGCGAGCTTGCCGTCCTTGGACACCATCCGCAGCCGCTCCTCCGCCGCGGAGCGGGAGGCGGTGGTCGCGACGACGAGCAGCTGGTCGCCGCGCTGAAGGATCGTGTTGGGCGTGGGCACCGTGCCGACGCCGTCGCGCACGACGAGTGACAGCACTGCTCCCACCGGCAGCCGCAGCTCATCGACGTACACGCCGTGCAGGTGTGAGCCCGGGCGCACCGTCACCTGCAACAGGTCCGCGCCCACCGACTCCAGCGGGGCAGCCTCGACCTCCAGGTCGCGGGCCTCGAGGTCCTCGATGACACCCAACCGGCGTCCGACCCAGGGCAGCGTCGGGGCCTGCAGAAGCGTGTAGACCACGACCAGCACGAACACCGCGTCGAGCACGTCGGTCCCGCCCGGCACCCCCTCGGCGACCGGGACGATCGCGAGCACGATGGGCACCGCCCCGCGCAGCCCCGACCACGACAAGAACGCCTGCTCCCGCCAGGTCAGCCCGAAGGGCCCCGTCGAGACCCACACCGCGAGCGGTCGAGCGACCAGCAGCACGGCGCCGCCGACGAGCAGAGCGACGGGTACGGCGTCCATCAGGCGTGAGGGTGAGGCGAGCAGTCCGAGCAGGACGAACAGGCCCAGCTCGGCCAGCAGCGCCAGCGACGTCGCGAACCCCAGGACAGCGCGCCGGTGCGGCAGCGTTGTGCTGCCGATGACCAGCCCCGCGACGTACACCGCGAGGAAGCCGCTGGCGTGCAGCGAACCGGCGAGGCCGAAGGCCAGCAGCACCAGCGCCACCGTGGCGAGCGGGTAGAGGCCGGCGCTCGGCAGGGCCAGCCGGCCCAGGGTCGTCCTGCCCAGCCAGCCGATCGCCAGGCCGACCGCCAGACCCGCGAGCAGCTCGTACAGGACGGTGCCGAGCACGAGGTACCACGTCGTGTCGGCCCAACCGGACGAGC
>JBKJSN010000037.1:0-3375 GCA_046595815.1 Mycobacteriales bacterium | reverse complement strand
ACGGCACGGCTTCCGCACCCCCGCAGAGCTCCTCGACGACATACTGACCAAGTCCGCTGCCAACCAAGGTGTTGCGTGACTGTCTAGATTCCGCCGCACGTGCACCTTCCCCGGCTGCAGCCGCCCCGCGACCCGAGCCGACCTCGACCACCGCCTCCCCCACCCCCTCGGGGCCACCGACGCCGAGAATCTGCACCCGCTGTGCCGTCGGCACCACCGCGCCAAACAGTCGATCTTCACCGTCTACAAGCTTCCCGACGGAACGCTGCGCTGGATCACCCGAGGCGGCTGGTGGTTCGACCGACCACCCCGGGGCTACTGACACCTCTGCCCACCGTCAGCAGCCCCGCCCCGCCGTACCAGCCCTGAACAACCCGGAACCCTTGGGGGTGCCGGGACTCAGGCACGCCCCGAGCAGGCTCCGTGAGCCCACCCGCGCGTACTCAGCAGCGGGCGGTGCGTAGCTCAGCTATGACGGCCTTCGGCACTGCGAACGTCGCCGGTCGGGGATCGCGCACGTCGTTCCCCGACCGATCAACGCCCTGCATGCTCGACAGGCGCCCGGCGACCGGGCAGTTTCCCGAGCCCCACCGGGCCTGCCCCTGCGCCTTGAAGTAGACGGCCCCCCGGGGCGAGGGACCTCCGGAGCTCAGTTCCAGGGGGTACATCTCGGCGCCGACGCCATTGACCCCGCTCGCGTCGGCGTGGGAGTGCGTGAGGGTGACGTTCAGCGCCAGCCCAGCCACGGTCGTCGCGAGCGTCCCTTTGGTGAAGTCGGGCGAGATCGAGACCGCACCGACGGGGAGCCGTGAGCGCGACCTCGCGACCACGCGGCACGACCCGGTCCCGCTGCAGCGGCGCAGTTCGAGCTCAAGGGCGCTGGAGGTGCTGATGCCCGCGCCGGTGGCGGTCGCGTAGACATCGAGGACGAAGCGGGTGCCGTCCTTGGCGTGCAGGTCGAGGGCCGTGGTCAGGCTCTGCTGCCAACCCGCGGTCTCTGTGGCGAAGGACGGGACGGAAAGGCACAGCACCCCGAGCATGGCCAAGACTGGAAGGCGCCGCATGATGGAGGTGCTTCGCCGCCTCGCTCCCATCTCCTGTCCCTACCCCAGCCCCTTCACGAGCTCGTCCGCGGCGGAGTAGGGGTCCAGCGATCCCGCAACGACCTGTGCTGCCAGCCGGTCCAGCTCCCCGGAGGAGCGCAGGTCGACCCGCAGCGAGGTGAGGGCGATCCCCTCGACCTCGTCGGCGGCCCGCTTCACCCGACCCTGCTCGAGCCGACCCGACGACACCAGCCACGCGCCATGCCGCTCGATCTCGTCGACGACCTCGTCGGCACCTTCTCCTCGGGACGCCACGGTCTTCACGATCGGCACCCGCCAGCCCTCATCCGTACGGCGATCACCGAGCGACAGCATGTAGCGCAGGTCGCGCGCCACCGTGTCAGCCCCGTCGCGATCGGCCTTGTTGACCACGAAAACGTCTGCCACCTCGAGGATCCCGGCCTTCGCCGCCTGGATCCCGTCGCCCATCCCCGGTGCGAGCAGCACCAGCGTCGTGTCGGCGAGCGAGGCGATCTCGACCTCGGCCTGCCCCACGCCCACGGTCTCGATGAGGACCACGTCGCAACCGGCGGCCGAGAGCACCCGCAGCGCCTGCGGGGTCGCCCACGACAGTCCACCCAAGTGTCCGCGCGAGGCCATCGACCGGATGAACACCCCGTCGTCGGTGGCGTGCTCCTGCATGCGCACCCGGTCCCCCAGCAGCGCCCCGCCGGAGAACGGCGACGACGGGTCGACCGCCAGCACCCCGACCCGCATCCCGCGACGCCTGTACGCCGAGACCAAGGCCGACGTCGAGGTGCTCTTACCGACCCCGGGAGAACCCGTGAGGCCTACCACCCGGGCGTGGCCGGCCCGTGGGGCGAGCAGCGCCATCACCTCGCGCAGCGCGGGAGAGGCGTCCTCGACCAGCGAGATCAGTCGCGCGACGGCCCGGGCCTCGCCCCGCTCAGCGCGGTCGACGAGGTCCGGGACGTCGAGTGCCTTACGCAGTGGGAACCGTGATGAGAAGGGCATCGCCCTGGCCGCCGCCGCCGCACAGCGCCGCCGCACCGAGTCCGCCACCACGACGCTTGAGCTCGTGCGCCAGGTGCAGCACGATGCGCGCGCCGCTGGCACCGATCGGGTGGCCGAGGGCGATCGCGCCGCCGTTGACGTTGACCTTCTCCGGGTCGATGCCGAGGGCCTTGGTCGACGCGATGCCGACAGCGGCGAACGCCTCGTTGAGCTCGAAGAGATCGACGTCGGCCACGGTCTTGCCCTGCTTGGCGAGCGCCTTGGTGATGGCGTTGGCCGGCTGCTCCTGCAGGGAGGTGTCCGGGCCCGCGACGATCCCGTGCGCACCGATCTCGGCGAGCCACGTCAGGCCGAGTGACTCGGCCTTCTCCTTGCTCATCACCACGACTGCCGCGGCGCCGTCGGAGATCTGCGAGGCGTTGCCCGCGGTGAGCGTGCCGTCCTTGACGAAAGCGGGCTTCAGGCCTGCGAGCGAGTCGGCCGTCGTACCCGGGCGAACGCCCTCGTCCTCGGTGACGAGCACCGGGTCGCCCTTGCGCTGCGGGATCTCGACCGGGACGATCTCCTCCGCGAAGCGCCCCTCCTTGATGGCGAGCGCGGCGAGTTCGTGACTGCGGGCCGCGAACTCGTCCTGCTCCTCGCGCGTCATGGCGTACTTGTGCTGGTAGGCCTCGGTGCCCGTGCCCATCGCGACCTTGTCAAAAGCGTCGAACAGCCCGTCGTGGAAGGTCGCGTCGAGGATCTCAGCGTTTCCGTAGCGGTAGCCGCCGCGCGCCTTGGGCAGCAGGTACGGCGCCTGCGTCATCGACTCCATGCCACCGGCCACGACGATCTCGACCTCGCCCGCGCGGATCAGCTGGTCGGCGAGCGCGATCGCGTCCAGGCCCGACAGGCAGACCTTGTTGATGGTCAGCGCGGGGACGCTCATCGGGATGCCGCCCTTGACCGCTGCCTGACGGGCGGTGATCTGCCCCTGCCCGGCTTGCAGGACGTGGCCCATGATCACGTAGTCGACCTGGTCGCCGCTGACGCCAGCCTTGTCGAGGGCCCCCTTGATGGCGATGCCACCGAGGTCCATCGCCGTGAAGTCCTTCAACGCACCAGAGAGCTTGCCGATCGGCGTACGGGCTCCGGCCACGATCACAGTGCTGCCCACGGGGGTCCTCCTGAGGTCTGAATCCTTCCTGCAACCATAGGTCGCAGCACTCGACCGCAGAACGGAGACCCCCTGTCGTGAAGGTCACGCATATCGACCACGTCGGCATCGCCGTCGCGGATCTCGACGTCGCCATCGCTT
>JBKJSN010000201.1:0-9762 GCA_046595815.1 Mycobacteriales bacterium | reverse complement strand
GGATCGTCCAGGAGACCAGGCACTTCCACGAGGACACCGGCGTGTCGACCTCAGGCCGGTCCAAGGAGGAGGCCACCGACTACAGGTACTTCCCCGAGCCGGACCTCGTGCCGATCGCGCCCGACCCCGCCTGGGTCGCCTCCCTCAAGGCCGCGCTGCCCGAGGCGCCCTCGGTGCGCCGGGGTCGGCTCGTCACCGAGCTGGGGCTGTCGGAGTCCGACAGCGAGGCCATGGTGAACGCCGGGGTGCTCGACCTGGTGCTTGCCACGGTTGCCGAGGGCGCGACCGCCGCAGAGGCGCGGAACTGGTGGCTCGGAGCGCTCGCGCAGGCGGCGAACACCGCCGGCGTCGGCCCGGACGAGCTGGCCATCACGCCCGCCCAGGTCGCGCGTGTGGTGGCGCTGGTGTCCGAGGGCGCGCTGACCGCGACGCTGGCCAAGCAGGTCGTGGACGGCGTGCTCGCCGGCGAGGGCTCACCGGATGAGGTCGTGGCCGCTCGCGGCCTCGCGGTCGTGTCCGACGAGGGCGCGCTGACGACAGCCGTCGACGAGGCGATCGCCGCCAACGCGGACGTCGCCCAGAAGGTGCGCGACGGCAAGCTCGCCGCCGCCGGGGCCCTGGTCGGAGCCGTCATGAAGGCGACCCGCGGTCAGGCCGACGCGGCCGCCGTACGCCGGATCGTGCTCGAGCGCCTCGGAGTCACGGAGTAGCGGACTCTTCCGGCTGTGCTGGCCCTGTCTGCTTCGCTGCGACCTGCTTGCGGGCGAGCAGCGTGGCGTTGAGCTCCGCTCCCGCTAGCAATGACAGGAACAGCAGGTAGAACCAGGTCATGAGGATGAGGCCGCCCCCGAGCGCGCCCAGGACCGGCGAGCGCGGCACCACGAGGGCGAGGTAGCTGCTGAAGCCCAACGAGGCGGCCACCCAGAACGTCGTGGTGAGCAACCCTCCGGGCAGGCCGTTGCGCCACCGGTCTTGCCGGTCAGGGCACAGGTGGAACAGCGTGGTGGCCCAGGCGATCAGCGCGAGAAAGCCGACGGGGTAACGGATCCAGGCCCAGACGAAGGAGTACTCCTCCGACAGGCCAATCTTCGCGACCACCTCGTCCGCGTGCCCTAGCAGGGGTCCGACGACGAAGGCTGACAGCATGATGGCCCCGGCGGCCAGGGTGCCGAGACCGAGCAGCAGCCCGAGCGCCCGGCGGTACCACCAGCCGCGGTGGTCCTTCAGCTCGTAGGCGATGGTGATCGTGTTGATCACGCTGGCGAAGGACTGCGCGACCGAGGCGAGCGCGATGACAAGGGCGAGCGTCAGCGTGCGGCCGCTCGTGCTGAACAGGCTGCGCACGGTGCTGTCCACGTCCTCGGCCGAGCTCGTGAGCACCCTCAGCAGGAAGTCGCTGATGGACTGCTTGACCTGCTCGGTGTTCTCCACGCCGATGAACGACGAAAGCTGGCCCATCACTGCCGCGAACACGATGAGGGTCGGGAACAGCGTCAGCACACCCATGAACGCGTTCTCGCCCGCGAGCCCGAGGATCCGGTCGCGGTCGCTCTTGCGCCAGACGTCGAGGAACAGTCGGACGGTCTTGCGCACGATGCCGCGTGGCTGTGGACGCGCGGCGTCAGTGATGGTGACGGCGTGGCGCGCGGCGGGAGTGCGTGGCGGCGCCGAACTGTCCAAAGAGCTCACCCCACCAGTGTCGCCGACGCGGCCACATGCGGTCGTCAGGGCTTCTGCAGGTCCGCGCGTCGGGCGAGGTCGTCGAGCAGGTCGTGGAGCTCCTGGGGGAACTCGATGGGCAGGAAGTGGCTTCCGGGCAGGACGCTGATCTGCGCGTGCGGCATGGTGGCGGCCGCATCGACGACGTCGTGCATGGAGGTGAGCAGGTCGTGCTTGCCGGCGACGAGAGTGACCGGGCACTCCACGAAGTGCAGGTCCATCGGGTCGTGCTCGGAGGCTGCGACGGCCAGCTCGCCGTACCACTTCCAGTCCTGGCGCAGGAACAGCTCCAGCATCGGCAGCAGCCGCTCCGGAGTGGCCGCAGGGGCCAAAAAACCGCTGTGCGTGAGCAGCCACGCCGTACGGCGGGTGAGCGGGATGTGGGGGGACACCCACGTGAGCCAGCCCGCCGTTCTGCGCATCAGCTTCGCCACCGACGTGGAGATCGGCTTGCGCAGCCGACGCGGGATGCGCAGGGGGCCGCCCATCGTGGAGAACGTGCCGCCGGGCACGCCGGCGACCGCCAGGATGCCGGCGACGCGTTCGGGGTGTCGGTGGCAGAACTCGAAGGCCACGTTGACACCGATCGACCAGCACGCCACGAGGGCACGGTCGATGCCCTGGTCGTCCATCAGGGCCAGCATGTCCTGGACGTGGTCCTCGACCCGGATGTTCCTCGGGTCCGCGGGGCGTTCGGAGCCGAAGGTCCCTCGGTGGTACCACGTGAGGGTGTCGTAGCCGCTCGTCTCGTCGATGAGCCGCGGCCACGCCTCAGGGATGGTGCCGAGCCCGTTGGCGATGACGAGCGGCACCCCGACGGTGTCGCTGCGCCAGCACCGGATGCTGGTGCCGTCCGCGCTGGTCACGTCGAAGGTCGTACCCATGGGAGCGAGCCTAGGAGGGCCGTCCAGCGTCGAGCAGCAGCGGCAGCTCCCGGCGGTTCACCACGGTCAGTCGCATCGGGGGCGCGTCGCGTCGCAGCAGCGAGACCGGCCCGCGGTCGTGGACGGTGAAGCCCTCGACATCGGCCCAGGCGATCCGGCGTACACGCAGCCCGTTGCAGACCTCAAGCTGCTCGGAGTCCGCAATGACCCGCGCCCGCAGCACCCACACCGTCGCGATGACGGGCACGAGCAGCACCAGAGCGAGGTACGGCGAAGACAGCCCGAGCGGCAGGGCACCCAAGGTCATGACCGCGACCGCGGCGAGGGTCGTGCGCTCGGGTCGCAGGCGTACTGGGTCCCTGCTCATGCGCCCCAACCTAGATGAAGGCACAATCAGAGCATGCCTGAGCTGCGTTCACGGACCTCCACCCACGGTCGAACGATGGCCGGTGCCCGCGCGCTGTGGCGTGCGACGGGCATGACCGACGACGACTTCGGCAAGCCGATCGTCGCGATCGCCAACAGCTTCACGCAGTTCGTCCCAGGCCACGTGCACCTCAAGGACATGGGCGGGCTGGTCGCGGACGCGGTCTTCGCTGCGGGCGGGATCGGCAGGGAGTTCAGCACCATCGCCGTCGACGACGGCATCGCGATGGGCCACGGCGGGATGCTCTACTCCCTGCCCAGTCGTGAGCTCATCGCCGACGCCGTCGAGTACATGGTGAACGCCCACTGCGCCGATGCGCTGGTCTGCATCTCCAACTGCGACAAGATCACTCCCGGGATGTTGCTGGCCGCGCTTCGTCTGAACATCCCGACCGTGTTCGTCTCCGGCGGCCCGATGGAGGCCGGGAAGACGGTGGCGATCGAGGGCGTGGTGCACGACAAGCTCGACCTCGTCGACGCCATGACCGCGTCGGCGAACGAGAGCGTGACCGACGAGCAGCTCGGCGAGATCGAGCGTTCCGCCTGCCCGACGTGCGGCTCCTGCTCCGGGATGTTCACCGCCAACTCGATGAACTGCTTGACCGAGGCGATGGGCCTCTCGCTGCCCGGCAATGGTTCGACGCTGGCCACCCATGCTTCTCGCAAGGCGCTGTTCGAGCGCGCGGGATCGCTGGTCGTCGAGATCGCCAAGGCTTGGTACGACGAGGACGACGGCTCCGTCCTGCCGCGGGCCATCGCCAGCCGGGCAGCCTTCGAGAATGCCGTCGCGTTGGACGTCGCGATGGGCGGCTCCACGAACACCGTGCTGCACCTGCTCGCCGCCGCCCGCGAGGCCGAGCTCGACTTCACCGTGGCCGACATCGACGTCATCTCACGGCGGGTGCCCTGCCTGGCCAAGGTCGCCCCCAACAGCCCGAAGTACCACATGGAGGACGTGCACCGCGCGGGCGGAGTCCCGGCGTTGCTCGGTGAGCTCAACCGCGGTGGGGCACTGCGCCGGGACGTGCGTGCGGTCCACGCGCCGGATCTCGACTCGTGGCTGGCGGACTGGGACGTCCGGGGTGGATCGGCCACACAGGAGGCGCTCGAGCTGTTCCACGCAGCGCCTGGCGGGGTGCGCACCACGCAGCCGTTCTCGACCACCAACCGGTGGTCCTCCCTGGACACCGACGCTGCCGAGGGCTGCATCCGGTCTGTGGAGCACGCCTACACCGTGGATGGTGGGCTGGCGATCCTGTTCGGCAACCTCGCGCCGGAGGGGTGTGTCGTGAAGACGGCGGGGGTCGCCGAGGAGCTGTGGAAGTTCAGCGGACCGGCGCGGGTCTTCGAGTCCCAGGACGACGCGGTTGCGGGGATCCTCGGCAAGCAGGTCGTCGAGGGTGATGTGGTCGTCATCCGTTACGAAGGGCCTCGTGGTGGGCCGGGCATGCAGGAGATGCTCTACCCCACCTCGTTCCTCAAGGGTCGGGGCATGGGCGCCGCCTGCGCCCTCATCACGGACGGGCGCTTCTCTGGCGGCACGTCGGGGCTGTCGATCGGCCACGTGTCACCGGAGGCGGCGAGCGGCGGCCTGATCGCGCTGGTCGAGACCGGTGACGAGATCGTCATCGACATCCCGGCGCGCAGCCTCACCCTCAACGTGAGCGACGAGGTCCTGGCCGACAGGCACGCGGCGCAGGTGGCGAGGGTCCGGCCGTGGACTCCGGTCGACCGGGTCCGGCCGGTCTCTGCGGCGCTACGCGCCTACGCGTCGATGGCGACCAGCGCGAGCGACGGCGCCTACAGGCTCGTCCCGGAGTGACCAACCTGCCCAAGTCCGACCACTCGGACGATCTTGGACGAACCCGCGGCTGAACCCCTCGAAAGGGTGACGGTGGTGTCACTCTCGTGGCGATGGGGCGGCATGGCTGTCTTCCGGGACGGGTGGCTCGTGCGGGCAAACTTGCTCGCGCTGCTGCTGGGTGCCGTGCTGCTGTCGCGGAGCCCCAAAGTCGTGGGCGTCGCGCTCACGCTGCTCCTGATCGGTGTTGTGGCGAGCCAGTACCTCACGGCCAGGGAGAAGGCCGCCCTTGCCTCGGCGCAAGCCGTGCAGGAGCAGCGCCTCCAGGCCATCGCCCTCGGGGCCACGGACCTCATCGTGTTGTGCGGGCCGGATCTGCACACGACCTATGCCAGTCCGTCGAGCCAGGTGGTCTTGGGCTGGAGGCCTGCCCATCTCCTGCACCGCTCGTTCTGGGAGCTCGTGCACCCGGACGACCTTCCGCTGGTCCAGGCGGCCTTCGCGCGAGCTGTCGCGGTGGAGGTCGAGGACGGGGTGGTGCTGCGCTGCCGGATCAGCGCCGCGACCGGTTGGGCGGATGCCGAGCTGACGATCCGGGACTACCGCGGCGATCGTGACGTGGCAGGGGTCGTCATCACGATGCGTGACGTCTCCGAGCAACAGGCGCTTGAGTCGCAGTTGCGGGTGCTCGCCTGGCAGGACCCGCTGACCGGGCTCGGCAACCGGACGTTGCTGCACGAGCGGCTCGAGCACGCGCTCCGGCAGCGCCGGCCCGTCAACGAACCGCTGGGCCTGCTCGTGATAGACCTCGACGGCTTCAAGCCGGTCAACGACACCTACGGCCACGCCAGCGGCGATGCGCTGCTCCGGCAGGTCGCCCAGCGGCTCATGGCGGGTGTGCGGACGGGAGACACGGTGGCCCGGCTGGGTGGCGATGAGTTCGCGGTCCTGCTTGAGGTCCGGGGCGAGGGGGGTTTGCGGCGAGGGGGCCTCGACGTCGCCGAGCGACTGCTCGCCTCCATCCAGGAACCCTTCCTCGTGGACGGCAAGGAGATCATCATCGGCGCGTCCATGGGCCTGGCCATCGCGGGTCCGGGTGCGGGCGCCGATGCGCTGCTGCAGCAGGCCGATTTCGCGATGTACGCGTCGAAGGACCAAGGGCGAGGGCGGGTCACCGTGTACGGCCCCGAGCTGGCCGCAGCCTCCAGCCGGCGTGCTGAGCTCGCGACGAGCCTGCGCGCGGCGCTGCCCGCGGGAAGCCTGCACCTGGGATACCAACCCGTCGTTGACCTCGCCACTGGCGAGGTGATCGGTGCGGAGGCGCTCGCCCGCTGGGATCACCCGAAGTGGGGAGCAGTGTCTCCGGCGGAGTTCATTCCGGTCGCTGAGCAGACGGGGCTGATCGTTCAGCTCGGCCACTGGGCGCTGCTCACCGCAGCGAGCGATGCGGCCGGCTGGGAGGGCAGCGCTCGCGGGCTAGGGGTCGCCGTCAACGTGTCAGTCCGTCAGCTCGGGCCGGACTTCGTGGCCGACGTCGCGGAGGTCCTCGCCCGGACAGGGCTCGCTCCTGCTCGGCTGACCCTGGAGATCACCGAGAGCCTGCTTGCGGACGACGATCGCACGCTGCAGTCCTTGAGCGCGCTGCGCGAGCTCGGTGTGCGCCTGGCACTCGACGACTTCGGCACAGGCTGGTCCTCGCTGGGGTACTTGCGCCGGGTCCCCGTGGACATCCTCAAGCTCGACCGCTCCTTCGTCGCCGAGCTGGGCTCAGCCCAGGCCGACGCGGTGAGTCGCACGGTCGTCCACCTCGCCGTAGAACTGGGCCTGGAGGTCGTCGCCGAGGGTGTGGAGACGGTCGAGCAGCGCGACATCCTGGTGGCGATGGGGTGCCACTCGGCGCAGGGATGGCTCTTCGGCGCGGCCGGACCTGCCGCCTCCCTGCTGCAGCCGATCCCCGTCGCGGTACCTCAACCGAGGCAGGGCGTTCCGGCGTACCAGGAGCTGCCGAGTCCCAGCATCTGAGATGTGCGTCTCACAGAGTTGACACCATCGGGTACCCACGGCAGTCTTGCCCTCGTGCGCCAGATCCTCGTAGTTCGCCAGCGCGACTGCTGAACCACCAGCAGCCGCGCTCACCCCTCCGTGCCCTGGGCACGAGGGGTTCTTTTTTGCCCGACGCCTGACCACCAGAAGGACCCGCTCATGACACAGACGCTCACCGGAGCTCAGTCGCTCGTTCGCAGCCTCGAGAGCGTCGGCGCGGAGGTCGTCTTCGGCATTCCGGGGGGAGCGATCCTCCCGGCCTACGACCCGCTCTTCGACTCCAAGACGGTCCGCCACATCCTCGTTCGTCATGAGCAGGGGGCCGGCCACGCGGCCGAGGGCTATGCGCAGGCGACCGGCAAGGTCGGAGTCTGCATGGCCACCAGTGGCCCCGGCGCGACCAACCTCGTCACGCCGATCGCGGACGCCTACATGGACTCGGCCCCGATCGTCGCCATCACCGGCCAGGTGCCGAGCGCCTCGATCGGCACGGACGCGTTCCAAGAGGCCGACATCTGCGGCATCACGATGCCCATCACCAAGCACAACTTCCTCGTCCAGCACGCGGACGAGATCCCGCGGGTCATCGCCGAGGCCTTCCACCTCGCCTCGACCGGTCGCCCCGGCCCGGTGCTGGTCGACCTGCCCAAGGACATCCTGCAGGCCGCGACAGAGTTCTCCTGGCCGCCGGTGCTCGACCTGCCGGGCTACCACCCGACCACCCGACCGCACGCCAAGCAGATCCGCGAAGCGGCGCGCCTCATCGCCTCCGCGCAGCGTCCGGTCCTGTACGTCGGGGGAGGGGTCCTGAAGGCCCGGGCCGCCGCCGAGCTGCGCATCCTGGCCGAGTTGACCGGTATCCCTGTCGTCACCACCCTCATGGCGAGGGGGGCTTTCCCGGACAGCCACCCTCAGCACCTGGGCATGCCCGGGATGCACGGGTCGGTCGCGGCCGTGACCGCCTTCCAGAAGTGCGACCTGCTCATCTGCCTGGGGGCGCGCTTCGACGACCGCGTGACGGGCAAGCTCGCGACGTTCGCGCCCGGTGCCGCGGTGATCCACGCGGACATCGACCCCGCCGAGATCGGCAAGAACCGCGTGGCGGACGTGCCCATCGTCGGCGACTGCCGGGAGATCCTCGCGGACCTGGTGGTGGCTGTGCAGGAGGTGTACGCCGCGGGCACGCGCGAGGACCTCACCGGCTGGTGGAAGCAGGTCGACAGCTGGCGCACGACGTACCCGCGTGGCTACGACTGGCCACCGGACGGAGCGCTGGCGCCGCAGTACGTCATCGAGCGGATCGGCACGATCGCGGGGCCGGACGCCATCTACGCCAGCGGAGTCGGGCAGCACCAGATGTGGGCCTCGCAGTTCATCAACTACGAGAAGCCCTACACCTGGCTCAACTCCGGTGGCGCCGGCACGATGGGGTACGCCGTTCCCGCGGCGATGGGGGCAAAGGTCGGGCGGCCGGAGGCCACCGTCTGGGCGATCGACGGCGATGGCTGCTTCCAGATGACCAATCAGGAGCTCGTCACCTGCGCCATCGAGGGCATCCCCATCAAGGTCGCCATCATCAACAACGGCAACCTCGGCATGGTCCGGCAGTGGCAGACGCTGTTCTACGAAGGCCGCTACTCCAACACCCGGCTGCAGTCCAACCGGATCCCCGACTTCGTCAAGCTGGCGGACGCGATGGGCTGCGTGGGGCTGCGCGTGGAGACCAAGGACGACGTGGACGCTGCGATCGAGAAGGCGATGAGCATCGACGACGCCCCCGTCGTCATCGACTTCGTCGTCGGTGAGGACGCCATGGTCTGGCCGATGGTGCCGGCCGGCACGAGCAACGACGAGATCCTGGCCGCGCGCGACACGCGCCCGGTCTGGGGAGAGGACGACCTGTGACCACTCGCCACACGCTCTCGGTTCTGGTGGAGGACAAGCCCGGTGTCCTGGCCCGCGTCGCGGCGCTGTTCAGCCGGCGTGGGTTCAACATCGAGTCCCTCGCTGTCGGGCCGACCGAGCACCCGACGACCTCGCGCATGACGATCGTCGTGAGCGTCGAGGACCTGCCCCTCGAGCAGGTCACCAAGCAGCTCAACAAGCTCATCAACGTGCTCAAGATCGTCGAGCTGGACCCAGCCACCTCGGTGCAGCGCGAGCTGCTCCTGGTCAAGGTCAAGGCCGACCTCACGACGCGCTCGCACGTGCTGGAGACCGTCCAGCTGTTCCGTGCCAAGGTCGTCGACGTCGCGAGCGACGCCGTCACGATCGAGGCCACGGGCACCGTCGACAAGCTCGCAGCCCTCATCAAGGTGCTCGAGCCCTTCGGCATCCGAGAGCTCGTCCAGTCGGGGATGGTCGCCGTGGGTCGCGGCCCTCGCTCGATGTCCGGCACCGAGAACCGTCTCCGCAGCGCCAGCTGAACCCCTCGAAAGGAACATCCCTGATGGCAGAGGTCTTTTACGACGACGACGCCGACCTGTCGCTCATCCAGAGCAAGAAGGTCGCCGTCCTCGGCTACGGCAGCCAGGGCCATGCCCACGCGCTGTCCCTGCGTGACTCCGGGGTCGACGTGCGCGTCGGCCTCCCCGAGGGCAGCAAGAGCCGCGCGAAGGCAGAGGCCGACGGCCTGCGCGTGGTCACGCCCGGCGAGGCCTGTGCCGAGGCGGACGTCATCATGATCCTGGCGCCGGACACCGTGCAGCGCAAGCTCTACGCCGAGGACGTCGCCCCGCACCTCACCGACGGCAAAGCGCTGCTGTTCGGCCACGGGCTCAACATCCGCTTCGGCCTCATCACCCCGCCGCCCGGCGTCGACGTCGCGATGGTCGCGCCCAAGGGCCCCGGGCACCTGGTCCGCCGCCAGTTCGTCGACGGCAAGGGCGT
>JBKJSN010000184.1:0-2608 GCA_046595815.1 Mycobacteriales bacterium | reverse complement strand
TCAGGTTAGAGGGACCGCCAGGTGTTAGCGCGAAGGATCGCGCCACGGTTCCAGGGTCGTTTAGGCCCTTGAGCCGTGCAGCTCCTTGCGAACCCGGGCGGACAGCGCGTCCAGCTCCTGGCTGAGCTGGTCCGAGATGCCTCCCAGCGCGACCCGCATGACCAGCTGTGCGGTCTCCTCGTCCACGCCTCTGACCTGCTCGAAGCGGTAGTGGTAGAGCCCGTGCTCGTCCACGTCCACGGGGGCCCACATGAGGTGCGAGGCGTTGAACTTGCCGAGCGTTCGCAGGCATCGGTTGGCAAGTTCGCGGACCTCGGCACTCGCGTCGATCAGGAGGAGCGCATCCAGCCGATCGATGCGCTCCTGTGGGATGTCCTCGGGCATGGTTTCTCTCGGCGCGAAGGAGACCTGACGAACTCCTCTGGCTCGCCCTACGAGAAGGGTGAGTAGCTCGACGTAGAACTCGCGCCGAGCGCCTCGGCTCTCTGCGCGTCTGTCCAGGAACATCTTGACCAGGAGGGTCGCGATGGAGCCAACGGCGGCTCCAGCGATGGCAGCGACGATCGGCATACGTGCAGTCTGGTTGATCTGAGCTGAGAACTGGAGCTTCCTCCGTGGGCGCGCACACGCGCCCCCTTGCCGAAGACCAGAGCAGTCCGCCGACGGCTCCTTTACGGATGGCTCTTGTGCTCTTGGTTCTTGCGGAACTAGCCCTTGTGGAGTTGGTACTTGGGCAGATGGGTGGGCACGGTTGTCCACCCTCCTCCGGTGTTCTGTCCGACAGGAGCACCGGACTTGCCCGCCACGGGAGCCCCCCATGCCCACTCCTAGGCACCGGCCTGTCCGCTCGTGGGGATTGCCAGCGCGTACTCGTCCGCCGTACCCGCGAAGGAGTTGCCCTCTCGTATCCGCACGAACCAGCCCGACGTGCGGAGGTGATCCAGGGCTCGACGTACCGTCTTCTCGTCGACCCCGATGTCCCTCGCAGCCCGCTTGATGCCGGGGTGCATCCGGTCGCCGTTCTTCGTGTCGGCGTAGGTGACGAAGTAGTGAGCCACAGCCTGTACCGAGACGGGCTTGAGTGCCACCGCTCGAAAGGCCTTCTCCCACTCGAAACGGCCCACGTGCCGGGGGCCGATCTGCGGGTCTTCCAGCTCTGCTGCGGCGACAGCCCAGGCGTCTGCTGCGGTGTTCACGCGGCTGGCTCTACGAGGCCGGCCTCTACGAAGGCGATGAGGTCGTCCAGGCGGTAGAGGACGCGGCTTCCGACCTTCCGGTACGGCGGACCGACCCGGGACGAGCGGTAGTTGGCGAGCGTGCGGGCGTTGAGGCCGACGAAGACAGCGGCTTCGTCAGTGCTCAGGTAGACGGGACGTGTTGTGTCCACGGTGGAGAGACCTCCCTCAGGTATGAGGGGCCTCCTGGTCGAGGGCACGACGCGGAGAACCCCTGTGGGTTGGGTTCTCCGGGCTTGCTACGCCTTGGCCTCCCCGCGTGCTGGCCTTCGTAGTCCGTACCGGAGTGCCTGAGGGACCGGCACTGCACCGCTACTTGCAACGGAGCGAGTCGCGGGTTGACGTCCGCTCCGTGGGTGTGTCTCCCATTCTCACACACAGGTACGACGGAACCGGCTACGTCACGCACGTTCACCTCCTGGCCGGTTGCCTCGTGGCATGGCGGACCAGCCTCCATCAGCGGTTCGGGCTGACCGACTCCGGGCGTAGCCGCGAAGCGGGCGAAGACAAGGGATGATCGCCTGGTGCCAGAATGCGGCTTCGTCCTTGAGTCAAACCCTGACGGCCTGTCCCTCGTCGTGACCGGGCGGTGGACCGATCGTGCCGCTCAAGAGTTGCATCGCCCTGAGGTCACCGGACTGACGCTGAACTACGCACGCGGGTTCCGAGAGCGCAGTCTCGACTTCCTCGGCGAGTGGCCGCTGAAGGAGCTACGCATCCTGGCCCGCACCTTGGACGATCTGACACCCGTCTACAAGCTCGCGAACACCTTGGAACGTCTGAGCGTGGAGACGGCACCCCGTGCCCATCTCGACCTTCGACGCCTGCCGTGGCTGACCCACGTCGGAGCCGAGTGGGTGCAGATCGCAGACACCATCGAGCACTCCCTCGCACTATGTGACCTGTTCGTGGCGTCGTACCAGGCACCGGACCTGCGCCCCCTTGAGCGCAACCAGGCACTGATGAGCATTCGGATGAAGCAGCATCCTCGGCTGGAGTCGTTGGCAGGCCTCGCGCGCCTGCCCGCGCTGCGCGAACTGGGTCTTTACGGTGCCCGTCGCCTGACCGACTTCGCCGAACTAGCGAGCACCCCTGCCCTCTTGACCAGACTGGATCTAGACAGCTGCTCGGGACTCACCGACCTGGACCTGCTCGCCGGGCAGGTGCAGTTGCGGAAGCTTGGCATTGCCAACTGTGGACCGATCAACTCGCTGCATCCCGTTCGCGGCCTTGTCCACGTCGAGCGGCTGTACGCCTACGAGAGCACCCGCGTCGGCGACGGCGACCTCACGCCTCTGCTGGGTCTCACCGCCCTGAAGGACCTCCGCATGATGAACCGTCGGCACTACCGCCCAACGGTGCAGGAAGTGCAG
>JBKJSN010000090.1:0-27306 GCA_046595815.1 Mycobacteriales bacterium | reverse complement strand
AGGGGGCGGCCCCCGCCGCCATCGCGACCGCTGTCACCGACCTCGTCCAACGCTTCACCGCCGCAGCCCAACCGAAGACCAGGAGAACAGCATGAGCGACACGGCAGTCCGGATGATCGAGGCGGGGGCCGAGCCCGAGCGGTTCGCCCGCGGCTGGCACTGCCTGGGGCTGTCCCGTGACCTCGGTGACGGCCAGCCGCACGGGCTGCACGCCTTCGGCACCAAGCTCGTCGTGTGGCGAGGCGCGAGTGGTGACCTCAAGGTCCTCGACTCCTACTGCCGCCACATGGGTGGCGACCTCTCGCAGGGCACGGTCGTCGGCGAGAACGTCGCCTGCCCCTTCCACTCCTGGAGGTGGGGCGGCGACGGCAAGTGCCAGGAGATCCCCTATGCGAGAAGGGTTCCGCCTCGCGCACGCACCCGGGCGTGGACCACGATGGAGCTCGATGGTCAGGTGTTTGTCTGGCACGACCCGGAGGGCAACCCGCCGCCGGCGGACGTGACCATCCCGGCGATCGAAGGCTTCGCTGACGGGGAGTGGACCGACTGGGTCTGGGACGCCACCGTCGTCGAGGGCTCTCACTGCCGCGAGATCATCGACAACATGGTCGACATGGCCCACTTCTACTACATCCACAAGGGCCTCCCGACGTACTTCAAGAACGTTTTCGAAGGACACGTCTGCACGCAGTACTACGCCGGCACCACGCTCGAGATCGCCGCCACCGGAGCGCCGATCGAGATCGGGCAGTTCGAGGGGCAGCAGACGGTCTCCGACGCGACCTACTGGGGCCCGTCGTACCTCGTGGACAAGCTCTGGACCAAGTACGGCGACATGACCTTCGAGACGATCCTCATCACCTGCCACTACCCCATCTCGAGCACGAGCTTCCAGCTCAACTACGGGATGGTCATGCGCAGGAAGCCGGAGTTCGACGACGCGACCAACGACATGATCGCCGGCAAGATGCTCGCGGGCATCGGCAGCGGCTTCATGGAGGACGTGAAGATCTGGAAGAACAAGACCAGGATCGACAACCCGCTGCTGTGCGAGGAGGACGGTCCGGTCTACCAGCTGCGTCGCTGGTACGAGCAGTTCTATGTCGACGTGGCCGACATCGACCCCGAGAGCACCAAGCGCTTCGAGTTCGAGATCGACACCACGAAAGCGGTGGACTTCTGGCAGGCCGAACTCGTGGCGAAGGCCGCGGCCGAGGTCTGATGGAGCCCCTCACGTGTGGGCGTTGCGGTACGACGGTGCTCGTGTCGAAGTTCAGCGCGGAGCAGACCTCGATCCAGTGGCAGGAGGACAGCAGCGTGTGCCCGTCGCGCGCCTCGCTGCAGGTGGGGCAGACCTGCCCGGCGCTGAGCGAAACGATCCGCGCCGCCGTACTCGCCGGTGCAGTGGAGGTGGATACGCGTGATGAGTGAGCGGCTGCGACTGACTGTGCGCGAGGTCGTCCAGGAGACCGGTGACGCGCACTCGATCGTGTTCGAGACGCCGGAGGACTTCAGGTACGAACCGGGGCAGTTCCTGACCCTGCGGCTGCCGACCGCCGACGGGATCGTGGCGCGTTGCTACAGCGTCTCCAGCGCGCCGGGCGTGGACGAGCACCTGAAGGTCACGGTGAAGCGGGTCGTCGACGGCCGCGGTTCCAACTGGGTCTGCGACAACGTCGTCGCCGGCACGCAGCTCGACGTCCTCGCGCCGGCCGGCACCTTCACGCCGCACTCCTACGACGTGGACCTGCTGCTCCTCGCCGGTGGCTCGGGCATCACTCCCGTCATGAGCATCATCAAGGCGACGCTCGCGCATGGCTCAGGCCGGATGTTCTTGGTCTACGCGAACAGGGACGAGAAGTCGGTCATCTTCCACGGCGAGCTGCGACAGCTGGTCGCCGAACACCCGGAACGGCTCGTCGTCCTGCACTGGCTGGAGTCGGTGCAGGGGCTGCCCGGTCGTGAGCCGCTGCGGCTGCTGGTGGAGCCTTGGGTCCGCGGGGAGGCCTTCATCTGCGGGCCCGCCCCCTTCATGGACTGCGCCGCTGATGTGCTGAAGGAGCTCGGGGTGAGCCGCGAGCGCATGCACATCGAGAAGTACACCTCGCTCCAGGGCGACCCTTGGGCGGAGGTCGAAGTCGCGGCGCCCGTGGAGGGCGAGCGGGTCGCCGCGCTGCACGTCGAGCTCGACGGCGAGAACCACGAACTGGCCTGGCCCGAGAGCACCAAGCTGCTCGACCTGCTGCTGGACAAGGGACTGGACGCGCCGTACTCCTGCCGCGAAGGCGCCTGCAGTGCCTGCTCGGTGATGCTCGTCGAGGGCGAGGTCCGTATGGACAACAACAGCGTCCTGGAGGCCGAGGACCTTGACGAGGGGTGGCGGCTGGCCTGCCAGGCACACCCGGTGTCCGACGTCGTGAAGGTCAGCTACTCCTGAGGCCCAGGGGCGGGCCGCCCTACTCCAGACCCCAGAAGGATCCGGAGAGTCCCACACCGCGGAGGTAGTCCTTCGCGCTGGCGGGATCGCGCCGGGTGTAGCCGCGGCTCAGGCGTCCGTCGTACCAGCCGGAGGCGAGCCGCCACAGGGTGGCCAGGTCCATGACGTACCCCCGTGGGAGCGAGCGGTCGCCGAGCCAGCGGTCCACGCAAGCACCGGAGCAGTAGAGCCGCTGGTTCGTGCACGTCGAGACCACGTCGTCCCACATGGCCGACACCGGGGTCTGGAAGTGAGCCACCTCCGTCCCGGCGGGGGGTGCGTCGGCGGTGACCTCCCAGGTCAGGGCGCGTCCGCAGCCCGGGCAGCGCGTGGCGACCAGGACCGGGGGGTTGCCAGGAAGCAGGTGCGGAAGGGCGAAGGAGTCCCAGGCGCACCCGCCCCACCACAGGGTGTGCGGTCCCATCACGCTGAATCCGAGCGGAACTGCTGAGAACGGGTGGGCCATGACGATCTCGCCAGCCGGGCCCAAGACGATGTGACGTGCAGCCGCCAGCTCCTGCAGGCCGCTCAGCACTTCGACGGCGGATCCCACTTCGGCAAGCTCAGTCGTCAGCGGGGGCCGCCCGGTCGCGGTGAAGGACTCGTAAATGAACAGCCGCAGGTCCTCAGTGTCCACGGAGTCATCCTCCTGCACAGGGTGTCGCTGGGAGGTGCGGGAGCGTTCGGCCGCGTCAGCCGCGCATCGAGGACAGCAAACGCCGGAAGCGCGAATGGCGTGGTGACGGACTGGGCTGGGCCTTCACGAACTCCACGAGGGCGCGCGTACGCAGGTAGCTAGGCGCGTGGCCCGCGAGCTCGGCGATGTTGGCCTTTTCGTTGCGCTGACGCGAGCGCGCGACGAAACCATGAGAGGCGATCACCTCGATGTCGTACTCGAGGCGGGTCAGCATCTCGGCGACTCCGTCCATCGAGTTGACCTCGTGGAAGACGCCGTCAATTCCGTGGTCGATCTGGTGCACGCGCCGGCGGAACCTGTTCCACGTCCAGTCATCGCCCCCGCCAAGCAGGAAGATCCCGGAAACCACGACGGGAGCACCGTGGCGCAGCACCCGACGAAGGTCGCGTAGGTAGCGGTACTGGTCGTAGAGGTTGATGTGAGACCAGGAAGACTGGGCAAGGCAGAAATCGAAATGGTCCGACGGAAGCGTCGAGAGATCGACGTCCTCAACGATGTGGACCGAGACCGGGCGTTGGATCCGGTCGATAAGCACGCGGGTGAATGCCTCGGAGACGTCCACGACGTGGTAGTCAGCCAGGGCATCACCCAAGACGTCGATCACGACCTGCGTCGATCGACCGCCGCCGGCGCCGATCTCCAAAATGTTGATGCTGCCAGCCTTGCGGGTGGTGCCGAGCAGCCGGGCGAAGAGCGGCTCGTAGAGCTCCCGTAACCGCTCTTGAGCGCCCCATTCGTCGCCAGCCCGCTGGAGTTCGCCGCGGCGGGCTTCGTCGATGACGAGTGCAGGACCCTGGGCGCCGTTTTCCATGGCGTAGGAGTCAGAGCTCCACGCCGTGGCGTATTCGTCGAAGTCCTTGCCGACGTCTTGTGGGCGCTTCAAGGAGTCCTCCCTGCTTGGGCGATGCCCTGTCTATCATCTCCGGACGCGATGTCTAGCCAGGTACGATTGGCGGGTGACGTTCGCTCCTTCGACTGATCGTGTTCGGTCGAAGGGGGAGTCGGACAGTTATCGCCCCGCCCTCGACGGCATCCGTGCGATCGCGGTCTCCTCTGTGGTCGCCTACCACTTCGGTTGGGGTGCCCTGCCAGGCGGCTTCCTAGGCGTGGACGTCTTCTTCGTCCTGTCGGGCTATCTGATCACCTCGATTCTGCTCGCCGAGCACGCCCGCACGGGCAGCATCTCCATGCGCAACTTCTACTCGCGACGACTGCGGCGACTCTTCCCTGCTCTGGCCTTGGTCATCGTGGCGGTGAGCGTCGACTCAGCCCTGCACGCCAATCCGCTGCAGCTAGGGGACCGCTTCAAGGACATGATCGCGGCGTTGTTCTACTACGCCAACTGGAACTTCATCGCCAGTGACGAGTCCTACTTCGCGGGGCAGTCCGGAGCTTCTCCGCTGCGGCATACGTGGTCCTTGTCGATCGAGGAGCAGTTCTACCTGGTGTGGCCGGCGCTGCTTCTGGTGCTACTCGCGGTAGTCACGATGCGGCGCCGCACCCAACTCGTGATTGGCTTGGCAGTTGCCATCGGGCTTTCGGCTGTGGCGATGGCCTTCACCTTCGACCCGGCAGCGCCATCGCGCTCCTATTACGGGTCCGACGGTCGCGCCCAGCAGCTGCTGGTAGGTGTGTTGCTTGCGGTCTGCCTACAGGGTCTGGCACGCAACGCGAAGGGCCTTCGTGCATGGCTCATGATCTCGGTCGGCTCGTTACTCGCCCTGCTCGAGCTCATGCGTCGGCTGCACGACACCTCGGCGACGTACTACCGCGGTGGAGCGCTCATCGCTGCGCTGATCACGGCGGTCCTCATCGCCAGCGTCGAGCGCCACCCAGAGGGTGCTGTCGGACGGCTGCTCTCAATCCAGCCCGTCGTGTGGATCGGCAAGGTTTCCTACGGCATCTACCTGTGGCACTGGCCCGTTTTGCTCTGGGTTGACGGCGCTGTGCTCCGCACGGCTGTGACCCTCGCCGTGTCGACAGTCAGCTTTTACGCCTTCGAACGGCCCATCCGCACCGGCAGCGTGCCGTGGTTGGGAAAGAGCGCGGGACGCACAGCGATCGCCTTCGCCGTCAGCGCGTCACTCGTTGCCGGCACGGCCTATGCGGGGACCCGCCCTCCGTCCGCGGAGGACGACCCCATCGCCGCGCAGGCCAGGGCGCGCGCACTTGTGCCCTGCAAGGACCTGAAGGAGCCTTGTGTGCGGGTCGAGGCCCCGCCAGGTGCTCCAGTGGTTGCAAGCATCGGCGACTCGATGATGGAGGGCTACGACACGGCGCTGCAGCTTCTCAGCCGCAAACATGGCTTCGGCTACGTGCAAGCGGCTGTTCCCGGCTGCCCGGTGAGCCTGCGCCCAGTGCGCAGTGGCCCTCGGGGCACCCAGACCGAGCGAGACCGGTTGTGTGAGAAGGAGATCCCCGAGGCGTACGCCCAGCTCGTCGAGCGGAAAACCAGAGTCTTCATCGGCACCGCCGTCCGCGAGTTCCTGCCCACAGTCGACGGCGACGGAGTCGTTCTGAAGACCCGGTCTGAGGGGCACCTCGAGGTCGTCCGCGATGGGTTGGAGAAGGCTGTGCAGCAACTCACGAGCGGAGGCGCGCACGTCGTCCTGCTGCACATTCTTCCACGCGGACCTGAGCCGGACTGCTTGAGCACACGCACGAGCATGGAGCCCCGCTGTACGACGAAGGCGAGCCACGACGTCGACGCAGCGACCTACAACCGGTTGTTCGACGAGGTCGCGGCTCGCCACTCAGACAAGGTGACGGTCATCGACCTCAACGACCTTCTCTGCCCCGGTGGCTCCTGCCCCGTCTTCGCGCACGGCGTCACCCTGCGCGGTGATCAGCTGCACCTCACGAAGGCCGCCAGCGCTTGGATCGCGCCGTACCTCTATGACCGAATGCGCAAGGCAGGGGTCCCCCTCCCCTGACCCGGGGGCGTGCGCGGGCGAAGTCAGGAAGGCCCAGGTTTGCGAAGGACCGTCACGGCGAACTCGGCGTCGTCGCGCCACGGCTTCAGGTCCCAGGTGGCGAAGCGGTGCTCGAGCACGAAACCAGCCGCGACAGCATCGTTGTCGAGGGTCGCGGTCGGATAACCACGGTCGGTGCCCAGGCCGATGATGGCCAACCCTCCGGGCACCAGGTGCGCTGAAATCCGTTGCAGCACAAGGGGTTCGGTGTGCTCGGCCACGAAGGCGAGGACGTTGCCGGCGAGCACTGCCGCATCGAACGGCTCGGTGATCCCTTGGGCAGGCAGGTCGAGCTCGCTGAGATCGGCCACCACCCACTGGGGCCCCGGGTGGTCGGCGACCGCGGCGGCGATGAGTCCCGGGTCTGCGTCCACGCCGACCACGTCGTGGCCGCGTTCGTGCAGCACCGCTCCGACCCGCCCGGCACCGCACCCGGCATCGAGTATTCGCGACCCCGGAGAGACCATCGCGTCGACCAGCCGAGCCTCGCCACTGAGGTCTGTCCCGTCGGCTGCCAGCTTGCGGAAGCGCTCGATGTACCACTTGGTGTGGCCCTCGGCCGTGTCGGTGACCCAGCGGGTCGGTTTCGCCATGGGCCCCACGCTAGTCAGGGGCTTGCTCACTCACAGCGCGGGAACGCTGAAGAACTGGGGCTTGTAGAGATCGGCGTGCGCGGCGATGGCTGAGGCGCTCGTTGAGTTGCGGCTGATCGACACCAGGAGGCGCCCGTCCCGGAGCCTTTGCTCCGGGTGCGCCAGGGGGTTGTAGAGCAGCTCTCCTGGCCGGGTGAAACTGGGGTAGGAGGCGACCACGACTCTGCCGAACGCGCCCTGCGGGGTACGCGAGGTGCCGGACAGGACCGCCTTGCCGAGGAAGTCGTTGCCCTTCGTGACGTACTGGAAGGTGCCGTTCGGCCGGCGCAGCACGCTGAAGGACGTCGACCACCCCTCGGGGGAGGCCGACACCACGGACGCTGCGGCTGCGGTCCCCGCTCGCCAGTGCTGGCCGTCCCAGTACCGCCACGCGGGCAGGTCCAGCAGGTGCCCCACCGGGACCCGAGCGACACTCACGGCCTTGCCGAACACGAGCCGGCTCATGACCTTCCGCGAGGCGTAGACGTAGGTGTAGCCCTTGTCGACGACGATCGCGTGGCCGTACTGCGGCCGGGTCTCCGGTTGGCCGGTCGACGGCAGCCGTGCCATCCGCTCGAACCTCGGCACGCCCAGACGCGGCAGTGTGAAGACCGCGGCCTCGGTCCCCACCCCGGTGAAGTCAAAGGGCCCATGCCCGGTAGGGCGGACCCGAGCGGCGGTGACGACCAGGCGGCCAGCGTCCACGGCTGCCGCCAGGGGCCAGTACTTGTCGCCGTTGCGCGCGTTCGGGATGACGGCCGTCCTGCGCGGCCCGTTGACCGCCCGCAGGCACCCCCGGTCCTGCAGCAGGAAGGAGTTGGACACCATCTTCGTCCCGGGGGCGTAGCCGCCGGATCGTGCCTGCCGGCCGAGAACCGTGTCACCGAACACCCAGAGCGTCCGGCCGTCCGGCAGTGGCAGGGACGCGGCCTGGTCGCCGCCTGACCAGCCGTCGTCGTTCTTGGCATCGAACATGGCCTGGAACCCCGCCGCCGTCGCCGGGGTGGCGACCGTGCAGGTGACGCGCGTGGCCGCCTCGGCGAGGTCCGTGCTGGGGGACACCGTGACGAGCGCGCCGCCGAGAGCGATCAGCCCTGCGGCTGTGCCGAGCGCACGCCGCCACCAGCGGTGCAGGGCGTGCTCGTCGATGGCCATGCCCTGGCTATCGACACGGAACCACGTCTTGCTGAGGTCACGGTGGCATTCCTCCGCCTGTGTCCAGGTCTCCCCTCAGACAAGCCCGACAAGTGAGGCGCAGTCGTCCCAGAGTCGGGCCCCCAGCTCGGGGGAGAGGGCATCGTTCTTCGTCACGTGCACCCGACGCTTGTAGAAGTACTGCCCGTTATCGGGCACCTCATCGCACGCGAGGAACACCCCGGTGTCTGCGCCCTGCACGGGGGACTTGATGAACGGCCGCGCCAGTTTGAGGAACAGCACGCCCACCGGGTGGTCGCGACCGATAGAGGTCGCTACGAACCCGGGGTGGAAGCAGTTCGCGGTCACCGATGTTCCTGCGAGCCGACGCGACAGCTCGGCTGTGGTCACGATGTTCGCCAGCTTGCTGCGCCCGTAGACCTTCAGTGGCTTGTACCCGCGGGTGCTCATGTAGTCGTCGGTCACCAGCGGACCGAACTCGTGCGCGTCCGAGGCCGTCCAGACGATCCGGGCCGGCCCCGACGCGACGAGCCGGTCCAGCAGCAGCCGCGTGAGCAGGTACGGCGCGAGCTGGTTGGCCTGGAAGACCAGCTCGTGGCCGTCCACCGTCTCCTGGCGCTTTTGCACCACGAGCCCCGCGTTGTTGACCAACACGTCGATCCGGGGCAGGTCCTCAAGGAGCGAGTCGGCCAGCTCGCGCACCTCGTCGAGCACCGCGAAATCGCACCGGTAGCTCTGCACAGCGGGCGCTCCGAGCTCCTCGCAGCCCTTGGCGACTAGGCGCAGCCGCTCCTCGTCGCGCCCCACGATCGCCAGGGCCGCGCCCCGGGAGGCGAGCCCGCGAGCCAACGCCTCGCCGATCCCTGCTGTCGCGCCGGTCACGACGCACGTCTTCCCTGCCATGTCTGTCACCGCCAGATCAAAGCACCAGCTTCCGGTGGCAGGCTGGGGGCATGGCACCGCAACAGGCCCCGCCCGTCTGGAAGACCTGGACGGCTCTCGGCATCATCTACGTCGTCTGGGGCTCGACCTACCTCGCCATCCGCTACACCGTCGACGGCCTGCCCCCGCTGCTCACGGCGTCGGGGAGGTTCTTGCTGTCCGCGGTGCTCATGGCTGCCTACATCGCCGTACGGCGGGGTGCTGCGCCCTTTCGGGCCACGCGGGCGCAGTGGGCAGCCGCCGTGGCGGTCGGTCTGCTGCTCCTGCTCGGGGGCAACGGTTGCGTCATGCTCGCCGAGGACGCGGACCTGCCCTCGGGGCTGACCGCGCTGCTGGTTGCCGGCGTACCGCTGTTCGTGGTGGCGCTGCGTTGGCTGGTCCATGACCGGCCCTCGGGACGCACCCTGCTCGGAGTGGGCGTGGGCTTCGCCGGACTTGCCGTGCTTTTGCTGCCCGGCGCCCGGCCCACTGGTGTCCCGCTCGGCGCCGCAGGCCTGGTGGTGTTCGCGAGCATGCTGTGGTCGATGGGGTCGGTGCTGGCCAGTCGGGTCGCTCTGCCGCGTGACCCGCTCGTGAACACCGTCGGCCAGATGCTGGGCGGGGGAGTCGGTCTCGCGCTCGCCGGGGCGCTGCGCGGGGAGCAGCTGACCTCCGATGGCGCGGGCACCTCGGCCTGGGTGGCTTTCGGCTACCTCGTGGTGTTCGGCTCGCTCGTCGCCTTCACGGCCTATGCCTGGCTGCTGCAGAACGCCCCGGTGAGTCAGGTGGCGACGTACGCCTACGTCAACCCTGTCGTGGCGGTGCTGCTCGGCGCGCTGATCGCCGGCGAGAGCATCACCGCGACCAGCCTGGTCGGCGGCAGCGTCACGCTGGTCGCGGTCTATCTGGTCGTCACCGAGGAGGCCCGGCGGCGCAGGCTGGCCGCGAAGGCCGCAGACCAGCCGGACTACGTGCCGACCGACCGGCAGCCGCGGTCGCGCAGCTCGGCGACGTAGTCGTCGGGGGCCCCGGCCTTCTCCGCTGCGTCGGCGAGCACCCCGAGGTAGCGCGCGCTGGGCAGGCCGCCCTCGAAGCCGTCGAGGATGTACACCCAGGCGAGCGGGCTGCCCTCGAGCGAGGCGACACGCACCCGCACCTTGCGGTAGAGGCCGTGGTCGGCACCCTCCCACTGGTCCAGCGCACGCTCGTCGAGGGACGTCACGTCGTACAGCCCGACGTACACGCGGGAACCGGGCTCCTCGACGATCGTCGCGAGGGCGCCCTCCCAGCCCAGATCCTCACCGCCGAAGGTCAGCCGCCAGCCCTCGAGCCACCCGGTGCCGGCTGAGGGGGAGTGAGGGCAGCGCTCCTCCATCTGCATCGGGTCGAGGTTGGACCCGTACGCCGCGTAGAGCGTCATGGGGCGAGCCTAGCCACGTGGCCTGGCGGAGGACGGCCGACGCGCAGGTGCGGAACAATGGTCAGGTGACGCGTATCGCCATCATCGGAGGAGGGCCCGCAGGCTACGAGGCGGCCCTGGTCGCCGTGCAGCTCGGCGCAGAAGTGACGTTGGTCGATCGCGACGGCGTCGGCGGCATGTGTGTGCTGGCCGACTGCGTGCCGAGCAAGACGCTCATCGCGACGAGCGAGGCCCTCACCCAGCTCAGCCACGCGGACAACGTGGGGGTGCGCACCGACGGCACCGTCCGCGCCGACCTTGCCGAGGTCAACCTCCGCGTGAAGTCCCTCGCGCTCGCCCAGTCGCACGACATCGCCGAGCGCCTGGTGCGGGAGGGCGTGTCGATCGTCAGCGGGCCCGCCCGGCTGCTGCCCGGCCGCCGGGTGCAGGTGGGCAACGAGGTGCTGGCCACCGATGTCGTGCTGCTCGCGACCGGCGCCACCCCGCGGGTGCTCCCGGGCGCGGAGCCTGATGGCGAGCGCATCTTGGACTGGCGCCAGCTCTACGACCTGCCCGAACTGCCCGAGCACCTGGTCGTGGTCGGCTCCGGGGTCACGGGCGCGGAGTTCGCCAGCGCCTATCTCGCGATGGGCTGTCAGGTGACCCTCGTCTCCAGTCGTGAGCGGGTGCTGCCGTCGGAGGACGCCGACGCTGCCGACCAGCTCCAGCAGGTCTTCGTACGCCGTGGCATGCGGGTGCTCCGCGGCCGGGCCGCGGGCGTGGACCGCACCGAGCAAGGTGTGCTGGTCCGGCTCGTCGACGGCTCGACCGTCGAGGCCTCCCACTGCCTGATGACGGTCGGCTCGGTGCCGAACACCGTGGACCTCGGGCTCGAGGAGGCGGGGGTCGCGGTCGACGGCAACGGCTTCGTCACGGTGGACAGGGTGTCGCGCACGACCGCCGACGGCGTCTACGCAGCCGGTGACGTGACGGGCGTCCTCATGCTGGCCTCGGTCGCCGCCATGCAGGGGCGGATCGCGATGTGGCACGCGCTCGGCGAGGCCGTCGCCCCGCTGCGCCTGAGCACCGTCGCGGCCAACGTTTTCACCGACCCCGAGGTTGCCAGCGTCGGCATCACGCAGGCCCAGGTCGACTCCGGTGCGGTCGCGGCGACCGGCATCCGGCTCCCGCTGGCCACGAACGCGCGGGCGAAGATGCAGGGCCTCACCGACGGCTTCGTGAAGCTGTTCTGCCGGCCCGGCTCAGGGCAGATCCTCGGTGGCGTCGTGGTCGCCCCCCGGGCCTCGGAGCTGATCTTGCCGATCTCGCTGGCAGTGCAGAACGGACTCACCGCCGACCAGGTGGCGCACACCTTCTCGATCTACCCCTCGCTCAGCGGTTCGCTCACCGAGGCGGCCCGCCAGCTCATGACCCCTGAGGTCTGACGGGTGAAGGACGATAAGGCCTGGCCCGCCGTGGCCGTGGTCATGGTGGTGCGCGACGAGGCCTTGCACCTCGGTGAAGCGGTTGGCGCGATCCTGGAGCAGGACTACCCGGGTGCCATGCGGGTCGTGGTCGCGGTCGGCCCGTCCAAGGACGGCACGGAACAAGTGGCCGCTCAGCTCGCGGCGGCGGACCCGCGGATCACCGTCGTGGAGAACCCGACAGGCCGCACGCCCAGCGGCCTCAACGCCGCCCTCGCCGCGAGCGCGGAACCGGTGGTCGTCCGGGTCGACGGACACGCCGTCCTCCCCCCTGGCTACGTCCGCCGCGGCGTCGAGATCCTCGACGAGACCGGCGCGGTGAACACCGGCGGAGTCATGGGTGCGGAGGGCACCAGCCACTTCGAGCGCGCTGTCGCCGCGGCCATGTCCTCCCCCTTCGGGGTCGGCGGCGGCCGCTTCCACTACGGCGGGGAGCCCGGGCCGGCCGACACCGTCTACCTCGGCATCTTCCGGCGCGAGGCGCTCGAGGCAGCGGGCGGGTACGACGAGCGCTTCACCCGTGCGCAGGACTGGGAGCTCAACCACCGACTGCGGGGCGCCGGTGGGCTGGTGTGGTTCGCCCCGGAACTGCGGGTGACCTACCGCCCCAGGCCAACCCTGCGAGCCCTCGGGCGTCAGTACCGCGACTACGGTCGCTGGCGTCGGGTCGTCATGCGCCGACACAGCGACTCCGTGCGCTGGCACTACCTCGTGCCGCCCGCGACGGTCCTGGGCATCGGACTCGGAATTGCGCTCGTCCTGGTCGGTCAGCCCATCGGGTGGCTCGCGCCCGCCGGCTACGGCGCGGCGAACCTGGCGGCGAGCGGGTACGTCGGCCGCAGGGTTGCAGCACGCGAGGCCGTGCAGCTGCCGATGGTCTTCGCCACCATGCACCTGTGCTGGGGCTGGGGCTTCCTCACCAGCTCGCGCCGGCTCGGTCGGTGACGAACGGCGAGATCAGTCCTTGATCTCGCACAGCGCGGTGCCGGCCGTGACGACCTCACCGACCACTGCGGACAGACCCGTGACGGTGCCCGCCTTGTGGGCGTTGAGCGGCTGCTCCATCTTCATGGCCTCGAGCACCACGATCAGGTCGCCGGCCGCGACCTGAGCGCCGTCCTCGACGGCGACCTTCACGATCGTCCCCTGCATCGGGGAGGTGAGGGAGTCGCCCGAGGCCTGGGCGCCGGTCTTGGCCGCGCCCTTGCGCTTCGCCGGTCCCTTCGCCGCGGGGGCAGTGCCGCCGCCGAGACCCTCGGGCAAGGTCACCTCGAGGCGCTTGCCGGAGACCTCCACCACGACGGTACGGCGAGGCTCGGCACTGTCGTCGACGCCAGCCGCTCCGCCGTACGGCGGGATGTCATTGTCGAACTCGGTCTCGATCCAGCGGTTGTGCACCGTGAAGGGCTCGCTGGTGAAGGCGGGGTCGCGCACGACCTTCTGGTGGAAGGGGATGAGCGTGGCCATGCCGTCGACCTTGAGCTCGTCGAGGGCGCGGGCCGCGCGCTGCAGGGCCTGCTCGCGGGTCGCGCCGGTGACGATGAGCTTGGCCAGCAGCGAGTCGAAGGCGCCGCCGATGACCGAGCCCGACTCGACGCCGGTGTCGACGCGCACGCCGGGTCCGAGCGGCGGCACGAAGGTGGTGACGGTGCCTGGAGCCGGCAGGAAGCCGCGACCCGGGTCCTCGCCGTTGATGCGGAACTCAAGGGAGTGACCACGCGGGACAGGGTCGGTGAAGGTGAGCGCCTCGCCCTCGGCGATGCGGAACTGCTCGCGCACCAGGTCGACGCCGGTGACCTCCTCGGTCACCGGGTGCTCGACCTGCAGGCGGGTGTTGACCTCCAGGAAGGAGATGAGCCCGTCCTGGGCGACGAGGAACTCGCACGTGCCGGCCCCGACGTACCCCGCCTCGCGGATGATGTCCTTGGAGGCCTGGTAGAGCTGCGCGGTCTGCTCCTCGGTGAGGAACGGCGCGGGCGCCTCCTCCACGACCTTCTGGTAACGGCGCTGCAGCGAGCAGTCGCGCGTGCTGACGACCACGACATTGCCGTGCATGTCGGCGAGCACCTGCGTCTCGACGTGGCGCGGCTTGTCGAGGTAACGCTCGACGAAGCACTCGCCGCGGCCGAAGGCCGCAACGGCCTCGCGTACGGCGGACTCGTACAGCTCAGGGATCTCTTCCTTGGTGCGGGCGATCTTCAGCCCGCGCCCGCCGCCGCCGAAGGCCGCCTTGATGGCGACCGGCAGGCCGTACTCCTCGACGAAGGCCAGCACCTCGTCGACGCCCTTGACCGGGTCGGCCGTGCCTGGCGCGAGGGGCGCACCGATCTTCAGGGCGATGTGCCGGGCGGTGGTCTTGTCGCCGAGGGCCGCGATCGCCTCGGGGGAGGGGCCGATCCACGTGGCGCCGGCGTCGATGACGGCCTGGGCGAACTCGGCGTTCTCCGACAGGAAGCCATAGCCCGGGTGCACGGCGTCCGCGCCACTGTCAGCGAGCGCCTTCAGGACCTTGTCGATGCGCAGGTAGGAGTCGCCGGGGGTGGTGCCACCGAGGGCGTAGGCCTCGTCGGCCACGCGCACGTGCAGGGCGTCGAGGTCAGGCTCGGCGTAGACCGCGACCGACGTCAGACCGGCGTCTTTGCAGGCACGGGCGACACGTACGGCGATCTCGCCACGGTTGGCGATGAGGACCTTGCGCACAGGGGGGCTCCTGGTCGTTCAGGGATGTCCTGCGAAGTCTAGGGAGGGGGCACGAACGGTCTGTCGGCACCCTGCGATACCGGCCTAGACGCCCGGCCTTGTACCACATTGAACTGTCTGATACAAGACAGCGTTCGGCCTAACCCTTGCGCCGAACGGAGGAGCGGGTGGAGGTTGGCACGCAGAGTCAGACCGAAGCGCCTGACCACTGCCCTGGGGGGGGCCATGACGGCGAGACGACATGTACGACGTACGCGCAAGATGGCGATCTTTGCCTCGGCGGCGACCTTCGTCGCCCTCGCTGGGGTCGGCGCCGTGCCGGCCAATGCGCAGGCCGTGAACTCCTTCTTCGAGCTCGACGGCAACCCGGCGGCATCCTCGGCACCGGGGGACGACTGGCAGGATCTCCTCGGGTCCGGAGTCGGGACGGCACCGGGGTTCGTCGCGAAGACGGACATCCCGATCAACGACGCGGACTCGCCCACCGACACCAGCTACTTCACCGGTGGTGGGTCCAAGGACGTCCGTGACATCAGCCAGTGGCAGCACTCCAACGGGGACGTGGCGCCGGACAAGGACGAGATCCTCAACGCCTTCGCCGCCGCCTACCGGACCGGCTCGGCGACGGACACCAACCGTGAGCTGATCGTCTACTTCGGCTCGGACCGCTTCGCCAACAGTGGCGATGCGCAGATGGGCTTCTGGTTCTTCCGGAGCGACGTCAGCCTCAACAGCAACGGCACCTTCAACGGCGTGCACACCGCGGCAACTCCCGCCAGTGGCAGCACTCCTGCCCGCGGCGGTGACGTGCTGGTGCTGAGCGACTTCAGCGGTGGCGGCAAGATCTCCACCATCAACGTCTACGAGTGGGTGGGCGGCAGGAACCCGCTCCGGCAGCTCAACGTGGGCGCGGGCTCGGTCGACTGCGCCGACGCCACCCCGAACGCCAACGTCTGCGCCGTCGAGAACTCTGGCCCGACGGCCGCCCTCTGGCCGTACACGCCCAAGGCGGGTTCTGCTGGCAGTTACCCGACAGGCAGCTTCCTCGAGGGTGGCATCAACATCAGCAACCTCGTGCCCGGCGGCGACCAGTGCTTCGCGAGCTTCCTCGCCGAGACCCGGTCCTCGACCTCTACGACTGCGCAGCTCAAGGACTTCGCGCTCGGCCGCTTCCCGGTTTGCGCGCCGACCACGAGCCTGAGTGCCTCGCCAGCAGCGGCGACGCCTGCCGTGGTGCACAAGGGCGACAGCCAGTTGATCTCCTTCAGCGAGACCAACGACGGTGACCTCGTGCTGGACAACCCGCACGTCACGACCAACTCCACTGCTTGTGGTGACCTCACGACCATCGCGAGCGGCGACACCAACAGCAACGGCGACCTCGACCCGAACGAGACACAGGTCTTCAACTGCACGCTGACCAACCTCCAGTCGGACACCACCGTGGTGGGCACTGGTCATGGCACGGACTTCCGCGGCCTGGACGTCACCTACTGCGGCACTGCCACCCCGGCCAACACCGTGTGCGACAACGACGAACGCGCGTCGGCAGCGGTGAAGGTCATCGACCCGCAGACCACACTGACCGTCTCCGCCTCGCCGACGGTGGCCCATGTGGGCGACACGGTCACGCTGTCGTTCAGCGAGACCAACAACGGGACCCGGGCCGAGGACAACTTGACGTCCGTGTCGATCTCGACAGGGCGCTGCTCGTCGGCTCCCGCTCTCGACCCAGCCGTCCAGACAGCGGCTGCGGACAGCGAGCTCGACTTCGGCGAGACGTGGACCTACAGCTGCACGTTCACCGCTGCGGCCACTGACAACGGCGCGACCCTCGCGTTCATCGCCAGCGGCACCGACACGCTCAACTACACCGTGACCTGGTGCAGCAACCCGGCGAGCCCGCCTGCCAACACCTACTGCAGCCAGAACGAGCGGGCGACCACGAGCATCACGATCATCAACCCGAGCACCGTGTTGACGGCGACTGCTTCGGCGTACGTGACCTACACCTTCGTGGAGACCAACGACAGCGCCGACTCGACGATCACGAATCCGACGCTCACGGTCGTGACGGGGTGCAGCGCCCCCACCGTGACCAACAAGAGCATCAACACCGACGCCGACATCGACCCTGGTGAGAGCTGGACCTACACCTGCACCAAGACGGTGGCTGGTCCGACTGTCACCGCTGGTGACACCGTCACGGGTACGGCGGACGGCACCGACGAGGTGGGCAGCCACATCACCTACTGCGCCGACACAAGTGCTCCGCCGACGAACACCCGGTGCGACCAGGATGAGCGCGACTCCGTCACTGTGAAGATCATCTACAACTAGGAGCGACAGCCTCATCTGGCGATGAACGACAAGGGGGGGCCGGGACACCGGCCCCCCTCGTCGTGCTCAGCTCAGCGAGAACAGGTGCGTGGAGCCGTCCTTGAGGCGGACGCTCACCTCGGGGCGATCCGTCACGTAGCCGATCCGGGTGTAGGGGTCGTACGGGCTGCCGAGGTCGAGCGGGGTGCTCCAGACGCCGCCCTGGTACCTCGCGACCTTGAGACGATCGAACGTCGTCGTGGCCTCGTCGATGGGCCGGAACGTCAGCCAGGTGGCCGTGCCCGTGATGCTCAGGCCGAGGGCAGAGATGCGCTCGACGTAGACGGGAAGGGTGAGGAAGGACTTCTGGCCGGAGGCCGTGAACCGGGCGACCGTGACGTAGCTGCCGGCCAGGGTCCTCGCGCCGTAGAACAGGCGCCGGTTGGCGTTCTGGTAGGCCAGCGCCACCGTGCCGGTGGTGGGGTCGGCGACTGCAGCCAGGTCGGGGTTCTCCGGGTCAGGTCCGTTCGTGCCGTCCACCTGCGGGCTGAGCAGTGCGGCGTTGGTCCAGTCCGTCGCGAGGCCGTTGCCGCTCTCGACCAGGCGGGCCGCACCGACGCGGCCCCACGAGTCGGGGCTGTTGAACAGCCAGAGGCTGCCGTCTGAGGGGTGCTGTGCCAGCGCCTGCTTGCTGGCCGAGGTCGGCATGAAGGTCAAGGAAACGGGCGCCGACCAGCCTCCCGCGGCGGTGAACCGGGTGACGCTCATGCCCTCGGGCCCCGTGGCGCCCTGCTGGTGCCAGGCATAGGCCGCCCCGCCACCAGCCAGGGCGACCAGGTCGCCTGTGCGGCTGTCGGAGTTGCCGAACAACGTGCTCGACAGCAGGACCGCCGACGTCGGCATGGGGGAGCCAGACAGGGCGTACCGCCGTACCCGGATCGGACCCTCGCCGGTGGCGACGAACAGCTCGCCCGCCGTGCTCAGGGTGTACGACGCGTTGCTCCAGCCGTCGTTGACATCCAGCGGCAGGTGCACGTACGACGAGGCTCCGGTGGTCGTGCTGCGGACGTAGGCCCCACGCAGGTTGGTGAACTCACCGGCGTACAGCACGATCGAGAAGGCGGAGGTCGAGGCCATCCGGGACCGGCCCACGGGCGTGACGCCGTAGGTCGCAGCGGGGTCGTTCAGGACGGTGTCGGTGGCGGAGATCTGGCCATTGGTCAAGGTGGTGCTCGGGGCAGCGACCTGGACGGCGACCGAGGTGCTGGCCACGTTCCCGCTGGTGTCGGTGGCCGCAGCGGTGAGGGTGTGCGTGCCGGCCGCCCAGCTCGTCGCGTCCAGGCCGAGGGACCAGCTCGCCGTCCCTGAGGCCAGCTGCCAGGTGCCGGCGTCGACCTTTACCTTCACCGTGCTCAACGAGGTGTTGTCCGACGCCGAACCCGTGGCGGTGAAGGTGCCCGCCACGGTGCTGCCTGCTGACGGTGCGGCGAAGACAACGGCAGGGGCGGTCGTGTCGGCGGCCGGAGGGGCACTCACCGAGACGGTGATCGAGGTGGACGCGACGTTGCCTGCCGCGTCGTACGCAGCGGCGGCGATGGTGTGGCTGCCCGCGGACAGCGAGGGCGCAGCCCAGGTCCAGGTGCTCGTGCCGCTGGCGTTCGAGGGGGTGGCGCCATCGACGGCGACCGTCACCCTGCTCACCGAGCGGTCGTCGGTTGCCGAGCCGGTGACAGTGAGGGGGTTCGCCACCGTCGCCCCGCTGGAGGGCGTGCTCAGGACGATCGAGGGGGCCGTCCGGTCCGTGGACAGCTTCCGTCCCGCCGAGGCGCTGGAGGGGGAGACAGCTATTGCTGCCACCGTGAGGCCAGCGACGAGAGCGCACGCACGGAGGGCGTTTTGGGGCATGGGTCATCAACCTCTGGGAAGGGGAGCTCGGTGCGCGGGCCGGGCGGAGGGCTCCGCGTTCACTACGAGTTATCGGGCGGGTACGGAACGGGGTTGAGCCGTTCGGCGCCAATGTCACTCAACGCGGTGAGCCAAACGGGTCAATCTGCCCGATAGGCACGGCCAACTCACGCTCCGTCACCGGAGTCGGGCCTGAGCGAGCTAGAGCGCGGCGCGCCAGGCGTCGGGGCCGGGGTGCACCGGCCGCCGCAGCAGCGCCGCGCGGTCGTTCCAGCGGGAGGTGGCGACCGGCTCGGGCTCGGCAGCACCAGCGGGTACGGCGGCCAGCACCGCGACGACCGCGGCGAGCTCCTCGGGGGTCGGTGACCCGGTGACCTCGAGGCGCATCAGAGCGGAATGTTCCCGTGCTTGCGCGGCGGCAACGTCTGCCGCTTGCCCCGAAGCGCGCGCAGCGCCTTGGCGATCTCCCGCCGCGTCTGCGACGGCTCGATGACGGCGTCGACGAACCCGCGCTCCGCGGCGATGTACGGCGTCGCGAAGGTGTCTTCGTACTCGGTGATGAACTGCGCGCGCGTGGCCTCAGGGTCGTCGGAGGCGGCGATCTCCTTGCGGCGGATGATGTTCACCGCGCCCTGGGCCCCGACGACCGCGACCTGAGCGGTCGGCCAGGCGAGGTTGACGTCGGCCCCGAGGTGCTTGGACCCCATCACGACGTAGGCGCCGCCGTACGCCTTGCGTGTGATGACGGTGACGAGCGGGACGGTCGCCTCGGAGTAGGCGTAGAGCAGCTTCGCGCCTCGGCGGATGATGCCCGCGTGCTCCTGGCCGACCCCGGGCAGGAAGCCCGGGACGTCGCAGAAGGTGAGGATCGGCACGTTGAAGGCGTCGCAGGTGCGCACGAAGCGGGCGGCCTTCTCGGAGGCGTCGATGTCGAGCGTCCCGGCGAACTGCATGGGGTTGTTCGCGACGACGCCGACGCTGCGGCCCTCGACCCGACCGAAGCCGACGATCATGCTGGGCGCCCACTGAGGCTGGACCTCGAGGAAGTCGCCGTCGTCGAGCACCGCGGTGACGACCGTGTGCATGTCGTACGGCGCGTTGTTGCTGTCCGGGATGAAGGTGTCCAGCTCGGTGAGCGGCTCCTCGGTCAGCGCGTCCGGGGCGTCGAAGACCGGAGCCTCCGACAGGTTGTTCGACGGCAGGTAGGACAGCAGCGTCTTGGCGAGCTCCAGCGCCTCGTCCTCGTCGTGGCTCATGAAGTGCGCCACGCCGCTCTTGGACGTGTGGACGCGCGCGCCACCAAGGTCCTCGATGGTGATGTCCTCACCGGTCACGGTCTTGATGACGTCAGGCCCGGTGATCATCATCGCGCTGGCGCCGTCGACCATGAGGTTGAAGTCGGTGAGGGCCGGCGAGTAGACGTGCCCGCCCGCACAGTTGCCCAGGATCAGGCTGACCTGCGGGATGACCCCTGAGGCCATGACGTTGCGGTAGAAGATGTCGCCGTACAGCGCCAGGCCCATGATCCCTTCCTGGATCCGGGCGCCGGAGCCCTCGTTGATGCCGACGACGGGGCAGCCGGTCTTGAGCGCGAGGTCCATGACCTTCACGATCTTCTCGCCGTACACCTCGCCGAGCGCTCCGCCGAAGACCATCGCGTCCTGGCTGAACACGCAGACCGGGCGGCCGTCGACGGTGCCGAACCCGGTGATGACGCCATCTCCGACGGGGCGCTTGTCCTCCAGGCCGAAGTCCCGGGCCCGGTGCCGGGCGAGGGCGTCGGTCTCGGTGAAGCTGCCCTCGTCGAGGAAGGCCTCGATGCGTTCGCGCGCGCTCCGCTGGCCCTTCGCGTGGCGCTTGTCCAGCGCGGCGTCGGAGCCGGCGTGCAAAGAGAGCTCGGTACGGCGGCGCAGCTCAGCGAGCTTGCCCGCGGTGGTGTGGATGTCAGGCGCAGTCACGAGCCGAAAGGCTATCGGGGCACACTTCGAGCATGTACGGCGACCTCGAACGCCCGCCCCTGCACGCCTCATCCCTGACGCACGCCCTCGCTCCTGACGGCTGGCGGGTGGAGGTGCTGGACGTGACGACCTCCACCAACGCCGTGGCCGTCGAACGCGCCCGTCAGGGCGAGGCGGCGGGCCTGTGCGTCGTGGCCGAGCAGCAGACCGCCGGGCGCGGACGGCTCGACCGCTCCTGGGTGTCACCTCCCCGGGCCGGCTTGACCTGCTCGCTGCTGCTGCGCCCCGTCACGACTGACCTGGGCTGGGTGCCGCTGCTCGGGGGACTGGCCGTGGTCACCGCCATACGCGAGCAGACGGGCGTCGACGCCGTGCTCAAGTGGCCCAACGACGTGCTGGTCGGGGATCGCAAGCTCGCGGGCCTGCTGGCCGAGGCGGCGGTCGGAGCGGTGGTGCTGGGCATCGGCCTGAACGTCACGACGCGCGCGGAGGAATTGCTCGAGGGGGCGACCTCTCTCGCGCTCGAGGGGGCCAGCACCACCGACCGCGACACCGTGCTGCGGGCGATCCTGCGTGCGATGTCGTTCTCGGCGGCCGATAGACCGGCGTACCGCGACGCCTGCAGCACGCTGGGCCGTGAAGTTCAGGTCCACCTGCCCGGTGGTGCGGTCGTCACCGGGAGGGCGGACAGCGTGGACGACAGCGGGCGGCTGGTCGTCGACGGCACGCCGTACGCGGCGGGGGACGTGGTGCACCTGCGGTGACGGGTGGATGATCAGCGACGTGGCGTATCCGAAGAAGCTGTTGTCCGAGGACGAGACCGTCATGGTCGAGTTGCACCCGCACTGGAAGGTGCTGGTCGTCCCGGTGCTCGAGCTGCTCGCAGTGCTCGGGGTCGCGGGCTATCTGCTCGCCCGGTTCGACCAGCCCTGGGCACGCTGGAGCACCACAGGCGTCGGCGTGCTGCTGGTGCTGGTGCTGTTCGCCGTGCCCTTCCTGCGCTGGCGCACCACGCTGTTCGTCATCACGACACGGCGGGTGGTGACCCGCTCAGGCATCTTGACCCGCACCGGCCGGGACGTGCCGCTGAACCGCATCAACGACGTGACCTTCAGCGAGAACCTGCTCGAGCGGATCCTGCGCTGCGGCACCCTCACCGTCGAGTCGGCCGGCGAGCGCGGCCAGGTCGTGCTCAGCGACGTGCCGCGCGTCGCCGAGGTCCAGCACCAGCTCTATGAGCTCACGGAGCAGGCCGGTCGGGAGGGCTGACCACCTCGCCGTCCACGATCCGGTCTTCGGCGTACGGCGGCCAGTCGCCCTGAGGCGGCCGCACCTGCTGCAGGTGCTGAGCCTCCAGCCGCGCGCCCGCCCGCTCGCCGGGTCCGCCCGCGTTGACGCCGATGCAGGTGAGCATGCCGACGATGCCGGCCGCGATCGCGACGCCCCCGGCGGCGATCCCTGGTGGCATGACCGCCCAAGACAGGATGAAGGCCACGAGTGCGCCCCCGCGGATCCCGAAGTAGGCCTTCTGCCGGCCCGTCACACCTGTGACGCTACGCCGGTGCGGTCCTAAGGCCTAGCCTTCGCCCGTGGACGATCTCGACAGCGTGCTGCTCGGCGCGGACCTCACGCTGACCCGCAGCGAGGTGCTCGCCCGGGTGGACGTGCCCGAGGAACTCGTGCTCGCCGTGTGGGCAGCCTTGGGGTTCCCGGAGGTGCCCGATCACGTCGTGGCCTTTACCGAGCTCGACGTCAAGGCGCTGGATGACTCCGCTTCCCTGCTGTCGAGCGGGGTCGTCGACGTGCCCACCTGGCTGGTGATGGCCCGCACCATGGGCCAGTCCCTCAACCGGCTCTCTGAGGCCCAGCTCGACGTCTTCCGCAAGGCCGCCGCCGACCTGAGCACTGAGGACGTTGCAGGGGTCGCGCGTGACTATGCCGCCGTCGCGGTGCCGCAGATCGAGTCGCTGATGATCTTCGTCTGGCGGCGCCAGTTCGCGGCCGCTGTCCAGCGCGCGCTGGCCTCTGGTCGCGCGCCCGAGGAGCTCGCCACACTCACGGTCGGCTTCGTCGACCTGGTCGACTACACGCGCTCGAGCCGCGACTGGAACGCGGCCAAGCTCGAGAGCACTCTGGAGGTCTTCGAGCGCGATGTCTCGCTGCGGGTGACCGCCGTGGGTGGTCGCGTCGTGAAGACCCTCGGTGACGCCGTGCTGTTCACCACGCCCTCGCCAGGCACGGCGGTGCAGGTCGCGCTGGCGACCGTCGAGGCCCACCTCGCCGACGAGGAGCTCCCCTCCGTGCGCGCGGGGATCGCGACCGGTCCCGTCCTGGAGCGGCTTGGCGACGTGTACGGCGAGGCGGTCAACCTGGCGAGCCGGTTGTGCGACGAGGCGCGGCCGTCCTCGGTGCTGGTCGACAAGGCCACGGCTGCGCCGCTCGCGGAGTCGGACCTGACCGTGCGGCCGCTGGAGCGCCGCTCAGTGCGCGGCTTCCGCTCCCTCAGCCCGTTCCTGGTACGCCGGAGCGGCTGAGCCTCAGACCGGGCAGCGGATCCCGGCCTTGGCGGGCAGCCACGGACCGGGACCGAAGTCGCTGCTGGTGGGCACTCCACCGCTCGGCAGGATGAGCCCCTTGTCGAGGCAGGAGACGACCACTGGCGCCGCGTGTGAAGCGCCGGGGACCACCTGCATCAGCTGCAGGCCCGCGGGCTCGGGGGGCTTGGGGCCGAAGATGTAGGACACGTGCAGGACGTAGGCGACCTGGCTCGCGGTGGTCCCGACCAGGACGCGATAGCGCACCGCGCCGTCCCAGGTGATCCGGATGCCTCGCTCGCCGCTGGTGCCCTGCACCTCGTCGGCGCTGTAGCTGCTCCGGACGACTTCGACCGGCTCCGCGGCGAAGGTGACGGTGCGCGCGAACAGCGGCCGGATATCCAGCCCCCTGCGGCTCGGGGGGCTGAGGTGTCGGGAGATGCTCAGGGTGGCGTCGGGGACGGCGAGCGCGTCAACGAGCGCGGCCGTCTCGGTGCCGTCGAGCGTCCCGGGCGCTGCGAGCGACATGGTGAGCAGGCCCTGAACGGTGGTGTGGGCGCGGCGAGCCGTCGCGGCGTCGAAGCTGCCGACCCCGGGTGAGTTCGGCGGCGTGAGCGCGGTGAAGGTGTCGACGGACCGGCCGCTGCTCGGGCTGGCGGTGGGGCGCGAGCTCGGGCTGGCCTCGGGTGAGGACCCCGTGCAGGACGCGGTGAGGACGGCGGTCGCGCAGAGCACGACGGGGAGCAGGCGCATCAGACGAGGGCAGTCCGTTCGGCGAGGTCGGGTTCGAGGTCGAAGACGTAACGACGGTAGGCCCAGAAGCGGAAGACCGTGGCGACCGCCGTACCCAGCACGCCGCTGACCGTGAAGGCCAGCGGGCTCGTCGCGCTGAGCAGGTAGTGCGCGATGTCGACCGGCACGAGCGTGATGACCAGGCCGATGGCGTTGATGGCGGCGTACGCCCCGATGTCCTGGCCGTGGCTGCTGTCGGCATCCACGCGGTGGGAGAACGACCACAGGCGGTTCCCGGCGTACGACACTGCGGTGGCGGCCACCGTCGACAGCGTCTTGGAGGTGGTGGGTCCGAGGCCGACCTCGAAACGGAGCAGGTAGGCCAGAACCAGGTCGAGCACGAAGCAGAACCCGCCGACGACGAGGAACTTGGACAGCTCCGACGCCAGCGGTCGCAGGCGCGCGAGAAGGGGCTGGGACACCGCGTCAGCCTACCCAGCGGGGCCGTGCAAGAGTCTGGGCGTGAGCTGGATCCCCCTCGACGGAGCCGTCAACGCACGTGACCTTGGCGGTCTGCCGACCGTCGACGGTCGGGTCACCCGCAGCGGCGTGCTGTTGCGCGCCGACAACCTGCAGGACCTCACCCCTGGGGACATCGGCGAGCTGCAACGCCGGGGGCTGGGCACCGTGCTGGACCTGCGTACCTCCGCCGAGGTCGAGATCCTCGGCCCAGGGCCGTTGCGTGCGACGCCGGTCAGGCACGTGCACCTCGACCTGATCCCGCACGGCTTCGAAGGCCACTCGGTGCTCGAGCGGACCATCCCCGACGAGAGCGCGCCCGAGCACGCCGTGGACCACCTCTACTTCGACTACGTCCGTGACGCTCCCGACGAGGTGGCGACGGCCTTGCGCACGATCGCCGACCCCAGCAGCGGCGCGGTCCTGGTGCACTGCGCGGCCGGCAAGGACCGCACCGGGGTCGTGGTCGCGCTCGCTCTGTCGCTCGTCGGGGTGCGACGCGACGCGGTGATTGCTGACTACGCCCGGACGGACGAGCGGATCGAGGGGATCGTCGGTCGGCTGCTGGCCTCGCCGCTCTACAGCGAGCACGCCGGCGGTCGCTCACTCGACTCCTTCCGCCCGCATTCTTGGAACATGGAGCGCTTCCTCGACCGCATCGACAGCGAGTACGGCGGGGTGCACGGCCTTGCGATGAGCGTCGGCGTCGACGAACAGGCCGTGGCCCGGCTCTCGCGCCGGCTCCTCGACGTCTAGCCTTGCGCTCGTGACGATCCGGGGTGCGATGGGCCTGCCGGTCGTCGGCATGGTCGGCGGCGGTCAGCTGTCCCGGATGACGCACCAGGCGGGCATCGCCCTCGGTCTGTCGCTGAAGGTGCTCGCCGACGCCACGCACGACAGCGCCGCGCAAGTGGCCAACGGCGTGACCCTCGGCTCGCACACCTCCCTCGAGGACCTGCTGGCCTTCGCCGACGGGTGTGAGGCCGTCACCTTCGACCACGAGCACGTGCCGGGGGAGCTCATCAAGGCCCTGGAGGACCAGGGACACAAGGTCTACCCAGGCTCGGCCGCGCTGCTCCATGCGCAGGACAAGCTCGTCATGCGCGAGCGGTTGTCGGCCCTGGGCGCGCCGGTTCCGCCGTACGCCGCCGTCGCTTCGGCCGCGGACGTGGCCGCCTTCGCCGACGCGCAGGGCTGGCCGGTCGTCCTGAAGGCCGCGACCGGCGGGTACGACGGCAAGGGCGTCTGGGTCGTCCATTCCGTCGAGCAGGCTGCTCCGGTGCTGTCCAGCGGAGTGCGGCTGCTGGCCGAGCAGCACGTCCCCCTGGTGCGTGAGCTGGCCGCGGTTGTCGCGCGCTCGCCGTACGGGCAGGCAGCGGCCTGGCCGGTGGTCCAGACGGTGCAGGAGGACGGGATCTGCGTCGAGGTCATCGCGCCGGCGCCCGACCTTCCCGAGTCGCGCGCGCTGGCGGCGCAGGAGCTCGCCCTCAACCTGGCCAACTCCCTCGGCGTCGTGGGCGTCCTCGCCGTCGAGTTGTTCGAAACTGCTGAGGGGTTGCTGGTCAACGAGCTCGCCATGCGCCCCCACAACTCCGGCCACTGGACCATCGAGGGGTCGCGCACCTCGCAGTTCGAGCAGCACCTGCGTGCGGTGCTCGACTACCCCTTGGGTACGACGGGACTCACCGCACCGGTCGTCGTGATGGCCAATGTGCTCGGCGGCAAGGGCGAGCCGGAGCTGGACAAGCGACTGCACCTGCTCATGGGTCGCGATCCGGCGATCAAGGTGCACCTGTATGGCAAGGACGTCCGCCCGGGCCGCAAGATCGGGCACGTCACCGCGCTGGGCGACGACGTCGCCGAGACCCGCGAACGGGCGCGCACCGGCGCCCACTACCTGAGGACGGGCCAGTGGAACCAGTAGTCGGCATCATCATGGGCAGCGACTCGGACTGGCCCACGATGGAGGCGGCCTCGCTGGCGCTGAAGGAGTTCGACGTCCCTCACGAGGTGCGCGTCGTGTCTGCGCACCGGACGCCGGTCGACATGCTCGACTACGCATCCTCGGCGGCCGACCGTGGCCTGCGAGTCGTGATCGCGGGGGCCGGCGGTGCCGCGCACCTGCCCGGGATGGTGGCGTCGATGACGCCGCTGCCGGTCATCGGCGTGCCCGTGCCGCTCAAGCACCTGGACGGGATGGACTCCTTGCTGTCCATCGTGCAGATGCCGTCGGGGGTGCCGGTCGCCACCGTCTCGGTGGCGGGAGCGCGCAACGCCGGCCTGCTCGCCGTACGCATCCTTGGATCTTCCGACCATGACCTGCAGATGCGGATGAAGGAGTTCCAGACCGCGCTGGCCGAGCAGGCGCGCGCCAAGGACGCCGCGTTGCAGGACCGGCTCTGAGCACGCCGCACACCCCGGGGTCGCTGCGATCGGTGCACGTGCGGCTGCTGCCCTGGAAGCCTCGCTGGCGCGACGTGGACTCTGCGGACCCGGGCGCCCTCGACCTCGGTGGTGACGACCTCGGCATCGGGCTGGTGATCGCCCTCGTCGTCTTCGCGTTTCCGATCCTGATCGTGCTGTTGGTGTTCTCGCTCGAGGTGCTGGCCCTGCTCTTGGTGCTGCCGTTCCTGCTGTCGGGGCAGCTGCTCGGCTTGCTTCCGTGGGTGCTGGTGACGCGCACGACAACCGGCGAGCGACGAGCGATCGAGGTGCGTGGTACCCGTTCGATGCTCGCCGCTCGCCGGTACTACCGGTCGTTGCGGGTCTGACCTGGCCTCGGCCAGGTCTAGGCCCAATACCGTTCAGTTAGGCTTACATCGGTGTAGTTTGTAGGGCATGCCTCGTGCTGGGTGGAAGAAGCCGGTCTCGGATCGGCGCTTGTCGGACCTGGTGTCGGTCGG